>JAZDJT010000040.1:0-2602 GCA_043803845.1 Patescibacteria group bacterium | reverse complement strand
TTCCGAATGGCTCCGAAGATGGCTCTTTGGCAGAAAAAAGGCAGCGAGGGATTGAGCCTGAGAGAAATCCAGAGAGTCTTTGAAGAAAAGAGAATGCTGGTTCAGACTACAAAGCAAAGCCGACTAAAGAAAGCCGCTTGGGACGTGGAAACGGGGAGAAAATAATTTATCTTTGGCTTTAAAAATGTTAGAATAATAAACTTATGCCAATGACTCAAGATTTCATAAACATAAAAGAAATCAAGGAGGGAATCGCCATCTTAAAAAACGGCGAGTGGAGAGCCATTCTGATAGCTTCTTCCATAAACTTTGCTCTTCTGGCGCCGGATGAACAAGACGCGGTGATTTATCAGTATCAGAATTTTCTCAACTCTCTTGATTTCAACATCCAAATTTTGGTTCAGTCGCGAAAACTCAATATAATGAGCTACCTCAAAGACTTGAAAGAAGTCGAGGAAGAGCAGGAGTCGGAGCTTTTAAAAGTCCAAGCCAAAGAGTATCGTGAGTTTATCCAGAGCTTATCGGAGATGGTTAACCTCATGTCAAAAAATTTTTATATCATAGTACCCTTCTATCCTTTGACAATCGGCAAGAAGAAAGTCGGAACGGAGGATTTTGCCAGGTACAAGACTCAGATGATTCAAAGGATAGAATACATCATCTCCGGTCTCCGAAGAACCGGGGTGCACACGGTACAGCTGGGGAATGAAGAAATCGTGGAGCTTTTGTGGAGCTATTATAATCCGGCCGATCTTGAGAAAGGAGAGATCCCTCTGTTTCCTTCGGCATAATAATTAAAATAAGCATTATGATCCAATTTTCTAAAAAGGCGACTAGAGGTAGAGAAGAGATAGAAAGAAGAGTGGAGAAGGGTTGGGAGATAGAGAGGAAGGAAAGACTTATTAATTTAATCGACATCATCGCTCCTCCCAGTCTAGAGATAAATCAGGACTATCTTAAAATCGGCGACAAATTTGCCCGAAGTTATTTCGTTTTGACCTATCCAAGTTCAGTCATCACTAACTGGCTCTCGCCAATCATCAACTTCGATAGGATCTTTGATATTTCGATGTTCGTCTACCCGGTTGAAACTTCGAAGATTTTAAGACAGCTCCAAAGAAAAATCACCGAAGTAGAGGCGGCGATTATGGAGAGGGAGAAAGGAGGGTTGGTCCGCAGCCCCGAGCTGGAAACGGCTTACAAAAACATAGAAGAGTTGCGTGATAAACTCGTCCAAGCGCAGGAAAGAATGTTTAAATTTGGGCTCTACTTCACCATCTATACCGACAAAATAGAGGATTTGGAGACGACGGAAAAAGAGTTCAGACAGATTTTAGAATCTCAGTTAATTTATATAAAGCCTTCTCTCTTCAGGCAGAAAGAGGGGTTCAGTTGTGTTGCGCCTCTTTTACTCGACGAGGTCTCCATATCGACATCAATGAACACCGGTCCCTTGTCATCTTCTTTCCCTTTTGTTTCTTTTGAGTTGACTTCCGATAAAGGCATACTCTACGGCATTAACCGACACAATAATTCTTTAATCATTTTTGACAGATTTTCATTGGAGAACGGCAATGTAGTGGTTTTCGCCAAAAGCGGTTCGGGCAAATCTTATTTTCAAAAGTTAGAGATACTACGTTCGCTGGTGCAAGGTATTGACGTTATCGCCATCGACCCGGAGAACGAATACAAATACCTTTGTCAGACTGTCGGCGGTTCATATTTCAATATTTCTTTAACTTCTAATCACCACATCAATCCTTTTGATATCCCTCCTTTAATTGAGGGCGAGTCGAAAGAGGGATTATTCCGCTCCAACACCATCAACTTGGTGGGACTTTTGAGACTGATGTTAGGCGGGTTAACCCCGGAGGAAGACGCGATTATCGACAACGCCATAACTCTTGCTTATGAGTCGCGCGACATCAATGCCTATGGATTTGAAGGTAAAACCCCGCCATTACTCTCGGACCTTGGCAAAGTTTTGGCAGGAATGGAGGGAGCAGAAAGCTTGGCTACAAGACTTGAAAAATACACCAAAGGAGTCTTCTCCGGTCTTTTGAACAACCACACTAATGTTAATCTTGACGGCAGGCTAGTGGTTTTTTCCATCAGGGACTTAGAGGACGAACTCCGACCGGTCGCTATGTTCTTGATTATGCATTTTATTTGGAACATCATTAGGTCTAAATTGAAAAAGAGAATTCTGGTGGTTGATGAGGCGTGGTGGATGATGCAATATGAAGATGGTGCTTCGTTTTTGTACGGCATCGCCAAGAGAGCGAGAAAATATTACCTCGGCGTTTCGACCATAACGCAAGACGTTGACGATTTTATGAAATCAAAGTATGGCCAACCGATTGTCACCAACTCTTCCCTGCAGATTCTCTTGAAACAATCGCCGGCGACTATAGATATCGTTATGGACACCTTCAATTTGACCCAGGAAGAAAAATATCTACTCTTGCAGGCCGAGAGAGGGGAGGGCTTATTTTTCGCCGGCACCAAGCACGTGGCGATAAAAGTCGTCGCCTCTTACAGCGAGGACCAGGTTATCACCACCGACCCCGAACAGATTCTGGCGATTAAAAAGGCCAAACAG
>JAZDJT010000039.1:0-3877 GCA_043803845.1 Patescibacteria group bacterium | reverse complement strand
TCTCCTGTAAAGTTTTTCCAAAAAGCAGGCTATTTAATTCTTTTAAGAACGATGTCATAGAAATCCATGGACTTGCGTCCTGATTTATGTATTTTCCTCCGCTACGCTCCGGGCTTGCTACATCCGCGGGCTAATGCCCGCAGTTTTATCGCAAGAAAAATATAAAAAACTAAATCTTTTTGATACCAAGACCTATAATTTTCTTTTCGATTTCTATCTTTTCCAATTTTTTTTCATCTTTACTCTCCATGACTAATTTGGCCAGGGTAATCTTTTTAATCATCTCTCCATTATCTTCGACCACAGCTGAAAAATCTTTTGGTAAATCGTAATAAATCTCAATCTTATCATTCTTCTTAAGCCCCTTTTTCTTTCTCATCTCCTGAACACATCTCAGAATTTCTCTTAACATTCCTTCTTTTTTAAGAGAGGGTGTAATTTTTGTATTGAGAGTGATTTTCAAATCCCCCTTCCCCGTATTCACTTTTACGCTCTTAATATTCAACTCTTCTTCTATCAGATTCAGAAACTCTCTATCGATTTCTAATTTGGCGTTATCAACAGTTAAATCCGAGAGGGGCTGTCGAACTTTTATTCCTTCTCTTTTTCTCTCCTGCAAGCCTAAAGAAACAATTTCTCTCACCAAGTCCATTTTACTCTCCAGGCTCTTGTCAATTGCTTCTTCTCTTATGGTTGGATAATATTCCAAGTGTACCGAGTTTCCTTTTTTCATCTCTCCGTAAATTATCTCTGAGAAAAAAGGCACAAACGGAGCACAAAGCTTGGAGAGTTCAGTAAGGAGAAATCCTAATATATTAGAGGCCTTCTTAAAATCGCCGGCCCCCCTCTCGGGCCTCTGGAAACGCGGACGTGAACGACGGATATACCACTTGGAAAAATCCTCCACAATAAAATTCTCTATCTCGCGAGAAGCCGATAGTATGTCGTATTTATCGAGAGCGACGATTACTTTTTTTGTCAGACTATAAAAACGAGAAATAATCCATCTGTCTAAAACATGGGTTGGCTGAAATCTGCTCCTTGAGTCTCTAAAATCGCCGCTATATTCTTTCCAAAATGAGAAAATGTTCCAAAAGGTTAGAATAAACCTGTTAAAACACCTCCTGACATCGACTTGATCAAACCTCTTTGAATCACCAGGCTGGTTTAACGTAAAGAAATACCACCGAATCGTGTCGGCGCCATATTCTTCAAAAAGATTCCACGGATCGACGATGTTACCTTTGGATTTTGACATCTTTTCTCCTCTGGCATCCAAGACGTGACCCAAGCAGACAACATTCTTATAAGACGGACCCTTGTCTAGTAAGGTCGAGACTGCAAGCAACGTATAAAACCATCCTCTCGTCTGGTCGATCGCCTCAGCGATATATTCGGCTGGATATTGAAATCCTTTGTCTACTAAGTCTTTATTTTCGAAAGGATAGTGATATTGAGCGAAAGGCATGGCGCCCGAGTCGAACCAGACATCGCATATCGGTAAAACTCTTTTCATCTTGCTTTCGCATTTTTTGCAAAGAAAATCAGTTTCGTCGATGTAGGGACGGTGGAAATCTATCTCTCCTTCCTGGTTATGCGGCAGATTGTTGAATTTAACCTCGCGGATCTCTCCTTTCCCGAAAAAATCCTTCTTGCCTAATCTTCCTGTAAAATCTTTTTCCTGAAATCCTTTAATTGCTCCGGACAAAAGCCACAACGGGTCGCCGTGGCTAACAATCAAAATATTCTTTCCCTCGTGTTTTTTGTCTATTTCTTTAATAAAATTTAAAACTCTCATTTTACATTGATTCCAGGTTTCGGCGCCCTGAGGACACGTCTTGAAATATTTTGACGGCGGCGTTTGGAAATTCTTGATATATTTCAAAAAAAGTTTTCCCTCCCATTCCTTGCTGTGATTAATTTCACGAAGTCTCTTATCGTATTCTATCTTGGCACCGAATTCTTTAGCATAAATCTGGGCTGTCTCGACAGCTCTTTCGATATCCGAAGAAATAATGAAGTCTAATTTCCCTTTTCCTAATATCTTTTTGAGTCTTTTAGCGGCCCTTGCCACCTGAATCTTACCGAGCTTGGTGAGTTTGTATTTTTTGTTGGGATAAGAGCTGATTATCGTTCTTAAATTAGTTTGCGCGAAACCGTGCCGCGCCAAAAAATAACGGTTGGTGGTGAATTTTTGAGATAAAAGATTTTCTAAAGATTCTATTACTTCAATGTTTTCGCACTTTGAACACTTCCATATTGGCAGAGGAGTCCCCCAATACCTTTCCCGAGAAAAAGCCCAATCTTTTACTTCTCTTAGCCACTCGCCGAATCTCCCCTCTTTGACGTAGGAGGGAAACCAATTTATGGCCTTACTGTTACCTATAAGCTTGTCTTTTACTCCTGTGACTTTTATAAACCAGCTTTTTCTTG
Organism: Patescibacteria group bacterium; assembly: GCA_043803845.1. Lineage (GTDB taxonomy): Bacteria > Patescibacteriota > Minisyncoccia > Minisyncoccales > JAZDJT01. Next base: position 1,444 of record JAZDJT010000039.1, on the reverse strand, counting down.
CGTAGTATAAAAGCGGCGACTTGCAACGCCAGCAGAAAGGATAATCATGTTCGTAAATTTCCTCTCCGAGGAAAAGACTTCTATTCTTTAAGTCTTCCACGATTAGATTGTCTACTTCTTTGGCAAATTTCCCTTCTCCGATAACGCCTTTCGCCATCGTCCCGTCTTCGTTAACCGTAACCAGGGGTTGAATATTGTTCTTCCTGCCGATCTCGAAATCGTCCTCTCCGAAAGCAGGAGCTATGTGAACTATTCCGGTTCCTTCTTTTGTTGAAACAAAATCGGCGGCGATTACCCGGTATGCATTTTCAGATTTAGAAATAGCGTAGAGCGCTTCGTAGGCGAGGCCAACCAATTTTTCTCCTTCGCAATCAGAAACTTCCTTGCCGATTTCAAAAGGGGAGGAATCTTTCGATAACTTAGGCATCGCCTCTTTTGCCAAAACATAATTCTCCTTTCCTTTCGCGTCAGAAACGATTGAGTAAATGATTTTTGGATTAACCGCCAGCGCCAAATTTCCCGGCAGGGTCCAAGGAGTTGTTGTCCAGGCTAAAAAATATGTGTTCTCATTTATCAATTTCCCTTCGATTTTTTGGCCGGCTTTTATTTTAAATTTTACATAAATCGAATTCTCCTTTATTCTCTTATAGCCCTGCGCCACCTCATGGCTGGACAACCCTGTTCCGCAACGGTGACACCAAGGAACCACTTTGAAATCTTCGTATAAGAGCCCCCTTTCCCAGATTTGCTTTATAATCCACCAGAGGCTTTCGATGTATTTGTTGTCATAGGTAATGTAAGGATTGTCCATGTCAGTCCAGTAACCCATCTTTTCGGTTATATCTTTGAACAGGGGCAGATATTGCTGAACATTTTTTTTGCACTCCCGATTAAATTTGGCTATCCCGTATTTTTCTATGTCTTTTTTGGAAGCGAATTTTAATTTTTTTTCCACCTCCAATTCAACCGGAAGGCCGTGAGTATCCCAACCGTTCTTCCTTTCGACGTGGTAGCCGCGCATAGTCTTATAACGAGGTATCAAGTCTTTGAAAATTCTAGCCAAGACGTGATGAATACCGGGTTTTGCGTTAACCGTAATTGGGCCGTCGTAAAAGACAAAACGAGGCCTCTTGGCTGATTTTTTGAGGCTATTTTCAAAGACTTTAGAGTCTTTCCAAAACTTCAAAATTTCTTTTTCTTTTTGGGGCAGATTTAATGACATGTTGATAAAAATTGCCCTGCCTATCTATTTTGGCACGGGCAAACGTGGAGTGCCCGGGGCGAGAATCGAACTCGCAAGTCCGTGAGGACATTGGATTTTAAGTCCAACGCGTATACCAATTCCGCCACCCGGGCTAAAAATAGGCCTGGAGCGGATTTGCACCGCTGCATAACAGTTTTGCAGACTGTTGCCTTACTACTTGGCTACCAGGCCATTGGATAT
>JAZDJT010000038.1:0-4975 GCA_043803845.1 Patescibacteria group bacterium | reverse complement strand
GCGCCGCCGATTCCAGAAAGCTGGCTTATAATCTCATGTACCCGTTCTACTACCGGAAGATGGGAAGAAAATCTTAAAGCAACAGAAACCATTCTTCCAAGTCCTTCTGCCATGGCATAGATGTCACTTCCGGCCTTGCCTACTGTGATAAACATCTCCAAAGGTTCCGGAGGACTGCCGCCGTTAGTATTGAGAGTAATAAAGGCGATTCCAACCGGAGTTTGGATCCTGTAAGTGGCGCCGCGGACGACCATCGGCCGAGGTTTGATTGTATATAAAGGTAGAGGCTTTTCTTCCTCGGGTTTTCGTTCAAACACTCCCGGCCGCGAACCGTCTCTCATATAGGCAATCCCTTTGCAGCCGAGTTTGTAGGCCAGAGTGTAAAGCTTTTTGACGTCTTCAACCGTGTGGGTTTTCGGCGCGTTGACGGTCTTTGAGATTGAGGCATCAACGTATTTCTGGATGACCGCCTGAACAGTAATATGATCTTCAGGAGTCAGGTCGTTAGCCGAGACAAACCAATCCGGTCTTTTTAATTTGCCCGTCTTTATTTCTTTTTCATGTTTTTTAAACCAGGAATCATAGAGGTGGTGGCGGATAACATGGTCTCCCAGTCTGTCATGCCGCTTAAATTCAAATTCATAGACCGGTTCTATTCCTGATGTTGTTTCTGCCATTAACGAGGTTGATCCTGTTGGCGCCTGCATCAGAAGCAAAGAATTTCTGATGCCGTTTTTCTTGATTGATTTTTTGACGCTGTCAGTGAGCTTGCTGACAAATTTACCCTCGAGATAAAGTTTTTTGTCAAGTTTGGGAAAACTTCCTTTTTCACGAGCATTTAGAGACGAGGTCAAATAAGCTTCATCTCTTGTCACCTTGTAAACTTTTTCAATAAATTCCAGAGATTCTGGCGAACCGTAGCGTAAATGAAGCTTTATAAGAGTATCGCCAAGCCCCATCGTCCCCAGACCAATTCTTCTTTCACCTTCAAGCTGGGTCTTTTTTATTTCCGGGAAAATATAAGGATCCATGTCAACTACATTGTCCTGGAAACGGACTGCCGCCCGGACAATTTTCTTTAATGCGGCAAAATCAAACCGGCCTTTTTTATCAATATTTTTTCCTTTGACGAGGGCCGAAAGATTAATCGAGCCGAGGTTGCAGACTCCCCAGGCCGGAAGTCCTTCTTCACCGCAGGGATTTACACAAATTACTTTGTTCCAGTAGTAATTATTATAAAGCTTATTGTATCTTTCCAGGAAAACAACACCCGGTTCGGCTGACTTCCAGGCCGCCTCGGCAATCAGATCCCAGATCTTTCTCGCCTTGACGATTTTGTGGACAATGACTTTCTTGCCAATTTTTTTCCAGATTTCCAGATCGCCGGTCCATTTTTCATCGTACTCTGGATCTTTATAATCCGGGAAAACCAAAGGCCACTCCTCGTCTTTCTCAACCGCTTCCATAAAACTATCGGAAATACAAAGCGATAAATTGGCGCCGTTGATCCGGCTCAAATCCTGCTTAACAGTAATAAACTCTTCAATATCAGGATGCCAGTCCCAGAGCATGAGCATCAATGCGCCCCGTCTTGTCCCTCCCTGCTGAATAATATCTTTTGTGGCGACGGAAAAAAGTTCGGCCCAGTTAATCGGCCCCGAAGAAAAACCATTGACTTTTTTCACCCGGGCTCCTCTTGGCCGCAAAGATGAAAGATTAACACCAACGCCCCCTCCCCGGGCCATAATCTCAATCATCTGTCTTAGGGTTTCCAATATCCCGCCTCTTGAATCCTGTGGTGACGGGATGACAAAGCAGTTGTAGAAAGAGACGCTAAAACCGGTGCCGGCGCCTGACAAAATCCTGCCGCCGGGTACGTATTTAAAGTCTTTTAGAATTGAATAAAATTCTTTTTCCCATTTTTTCTGTTTTGATTTTTTCTCAACAGAAGAGACGGCGTGGGCAATCCTTAACCACATTTCTTCAGGACGTTTTTCCAATGGTTTACCGGTTTTATCTTTTGAAGAATAACGGTCCAAAAAAACCTTTTCCGATATGCCTGTTAGTTTCATATTTTTAAGTCAATTTCTTAAGTTCTGTCTCAAAATCCTCAGGGTCAACAAACCTTTTGAAAACTGCTGCAAATCTGATGTAGGCAATTTTATCCAATTTTTTTAATTTTTTGGCAACCAAATTGCCTATCTCCTTGCTTTCAATCTCTGTTGAGTCTTTCTGTTTTAAATCAGCTTCAACTTCGTTAATTAAATTTTCAATCTGCTCACTTGTTACCGTTGTTTTTTCACAGGGTAAAACTACTCCTTTTCTCAACTTCTCCCGGTCAAATCTTTCTCGCCGGCCGTCTCTTTTAATGACCAGTATCGGCAGCTCCTCAATCCGCTCGTAAGTCGTAAACCGTTTCTGGCACTTTGGACACTGTCTCCGTCTTCTTATCGCGCCTCCGTCTTCAGACAGTCTTGTTTCAATAACTTCGGTGTCAATATTTTTGCAAAAAATACAATACATAGTGCCTCTTAAAATTTAAAACACTAATGGTAGGATTTCAAGAGGTCGAAATATATAAAAACTATATCAGATAAAAAATTAGCCTCAAGGTCTTTTACTATTTTAGAAAAAGGTAACATTCCCAAAATTTTGTGAACACTTATAATGAGACTATGTTCTTTACCGACCTTTTCTTTCCCAAACACTGTCTTGGCTGCAGTATCCTGGGAGCCTATATCTGTCCGAAATGTCAAAAGCTTTTTCGTTATCTTGACCGGGGCACCTGTTTCTATTGCAAAAAGTCCAGCTTATATGGTCTAACCCACCCTATCTGTCTAAAAAACTTCAACATCGACGGAGTCATCGCGGTTTTCTATTACAACAACCTTTTAAAAAAAATTATTAAAAACATTAAATACCGTTTAGTCACTGAGGCATGGAAAGATTTAACTAGAACTATCAAGCCGGAGGCAGTCCGGCAGATTGGCTTTTATAAAAGGATGTCTAAGGATTTTTTTCTCCAACCCATTCCGCTGACTAGAAAAAAAATTAGAGAGCGGGGCTTTAATCAGGCATTTTTAATCACTAAGTTTTTCCAGAAATTTCTTGATTTTCCCATCTCTGATTTTTTAATGAGAGTTAAAGAAACCCTTCCCCAGGCCGAATTAAAAACCAAGAAAGACAGATATAATAATTTGAGGGGTGCTTTTAAAATCAACCCTGTTAATAAATCAGGCATTATTGGATCTAAAATTATTTTGGTTGACGACGTCGTCACCACCGGTTCGACCGTCAGAGAGGCGGCTAAAGCTCTTAAAAAAGCCGGCGCGGCCAAAATTTATGTTTTAGCTCTTGCCAGGGGATAATTGTGTATAATTACTATGTATGAAGCCGCAAAAAATCGAGATTTCTTCAAAAACCATTGTTTTTACAGTTTTTTTTCTGCTGTCCTTAATATTACTTTGGCAGATTAGAGATCTTATTTTTTCTTTATTTATTGCTTTTATCATCAGTGGAGCCTTAAAAACTCCCGTTGGCTTTCTGGAAAAAAGAAGAGTTTCCCGTTTGATCGGTTCCATTCTCGTTTACTTCATATTTTTATTTGTTATTTTTAATCTTTTTTCTTTGGTTATTCCTCCCCTTCTCAAGGAAATTGTTTTTTTATTAAAAAATTTTCCTCATATCATCAAAGCTGTCCTGCCTCAAATCTCGTCTTATGTTGACATTAGCGCTCTTACACAAAACCTGCCTAATCTCGCCAACGATCTAGTTGTTTTAGTCAAAGGTGTTTTCTCGAATGCTATCTTTCTTATCTCAACTTTGTTTTTCGGCTTTTATCTGCTTCTGGAAAAAGACTTTATTGAAAGAGCTTTGGCTAATTTTTTTGACGATGCCAGTGCAAAAAAAATTGCCCATATTATTGAACAGGGCCAGAAAAGAGCAGGCTCCTGGTTTTGGGGAGAGGCGCTTTTGATGATGATTGTGGGGGTAATGACTTATATCGGTCTGACCATAATCGGCATGAAATACGCAGTTGCCCTGGCGGTTTTGGCCGGGTTATTGGAAGTCGTTCCGACTCTGGGTCCTATCATCTCTATTGTCCCGGCAGCTCTTATTGGTTTCTCTACTTCTTATATTTTGGGTCTTTCCAACATTGTCTTGTACTTTATCGTCCAGCAGTTAGAAAATAATTTGCTTGTACCTTTTGTAATGAAAAAAATTGTCGGCGTCCACCCTATTATTACCTTAATGGCTCTGATGATCGGCGGAAAGCTCGCCGGAGTTCTTGGGATCCTGCTGGCTGTCCCAACCACAATATTTATTGAAACCGTCCTCATCGAAAGCCAAAAACTGCAAAAGAAATAATTTGCGGTATTTCTTCGGTAAATATGCGGGAATTATTTACTATAATATACATTACATGAGAATCGCTGTTCTCGGAGGCGGAATAACAGGACTGACAGCTGCTTATTTTCTCGGTAAAAAGGGTCATCAAGTCAGTCTTTTTGAAAAGGAAAAAATCCTGGGCGGTTTGGCAGCCGGCTTTAAACAGCCAAACTGGAACTGGTATTTGGAACGGACCTATCATCATTTATTTGCCAATGACAATGATATTTTAAACTTCGCTAGGGAAGTCGGGTTTGGTAATATATTTTTTCAAACGCCGGAAACGGCTTCGCTCTATGAAGATTTGACGATCCACCCTTTAGATACACCGATTGACTTTCTCAAGTTCCCCCATCTTGATCTGTTTAATAAACTCCGCGCTGGATCTGTTTTGGCTTTTCTAAAACTGTCTCCTTTTTTTCCTTTCTACGAAAAAGAGACTGCTGAAGGATTTTTGAAAAAAACCATGGGAAAAATTGTATGGAATAAATTGTGGAGAGAACTGTTTCGGAAAAAGTTCGGGGATTATGCGGGAATTATTCTGGCCTCTTTTATCTGGGCGAGAATTAAAAAAAGGACGAAAAAT
>JAZDJT010000037.1:0-3850 GCA_043803845.1 Patescibacteria group bacterium | reverse complement strand
CACGCTTTTGGCCGTAGCCACCTTGCTTGACCGCGGTACGCCCTACAAAAACGTGATTTCTTTGGGACACGTTTTAGATGAAAAAGGCGAGAAGATGTCCAAATCCAAGGGCAATGTCGTCAATCCTTGGGATATTTTAGAGAAATACGGTGCTGATGTCACCCGCTGGTATTTTTATGCCGTCAATCAGCCGGGCGAAGTAAAAATGTTTTCCGAAAAAGAGTTGGGAGAGTCTCTGAGAAAGTTCATTATGATTTATTGGAACAGTTTCGTATTTTTCGAAACATATAAAGATAATTCAAAATCCAAAATCCAAAAGTCAAAAAACGTTTTAGATAGGTGGATTGTCTCAAGATTAAACGGCTTAGTTGCTGAAACAACAAAGAAATTAGACGGTTACGACATAACCGGCGCAGGACGGGCTATCGAAGATTTTACGGTTAATGATTTATCTTTATGGTATATCAGAAGATCGCGTAAGCGGTTTGGAGAAGCCCAGGGTACTTTGTCTTTCGTGCTCCTGACATTGTCTAAATTAACTGCGCCGTTCATTCCTTTTTTAAGCGAAGAGATTTTCAGGAAAATGAAAGAGGCTAAGCCTCTTTCGAGCGTGCATTTGGCGGACTGGCCCAAAGCCGATTTAAAACTGATTAATAAGAAGCTTGAGCAAGAGATGGAAAAGGCTAGGGGAATCGTGGCTTTGGCGTTGTCAGAAAGAGCTAAATCGGGCATTAAAGTCCGTCAGCCGCTCCAAAAGCTTGAAATTACTGAGAAAATAAGCAAAGAGCTTTTAGGTCTGATCAAAGACGAGGTTAATGTGAAAGAGGTAGTTCTTGGTAAAACTTTAAAACTCGACACTGAAATTACTCCTGCGCTGAAAGAAGAGGGGCTTCTTAGAGAAATTATTCGTCAGATTCAAGAGATGAGAAAAAAAGCCGGGCTCAAAACCCAAGACAAAATTTCAGTTTGGTATTCCGGACCTCTGGAACTCGCCGGCGTTTTAGAGAAAAACAAAAAGGCGGTTTTGTCAGAAACCAAGGCGGAGGTTTTTGAATCAACGGCAACCGCTCCCGAAAAAATAATCTCCTCGAACGAAATAATCATTGATCAGCAAAAACTATGTCTCTATTTGGCAACAAAAAACTAGTCACGGTAAAACAAGTCATTGGCCAGACACTAAAAACTCCTGAAATTCCCGGTACGGGCGATCAAATTTATCCTCGTCAAGAATTGGCTAGGGAGCTGAAAGCATTGCTGCCTTACCAAAGTATCGGCAGTTATTTGAGCGAAATGGAGGCCAAAAATATTTTGCGCAAATTAAGAGGCGAGGAGTACCGGGCTCAAAAATCCGACCAGAAATTAAAATTCAGCCGCCTTTTGCGTCTCTTGGAGGAAGAATGGGGTTTAAGGGGAAAATATTAATGTCTATTTGACATCGGGTCTTTATTAAGCTAAAATTAAGCATATGGTTACCGTAACAATACCCCAAAAAGAATATCAGCGGTTGGCGGAAAAAGCCCTTCGCTACGAATATCTTCGTCAGTTGTTGGAGGAGGATATTTTCGCTTCTCCATCCGCCAAGAATATTAAAGAAGTTATTCGAGAATTCAGGAAAACCAAGTTTTATAGTCAGGATTTTCTTAAAAGTTTAGAGAAGGGGCTGGGGCGTTCCTCTCATTTTGCAACTAGATAATAATAAAAGAACATGCGAATTTTTCCCCTCCATCGAGAGATTAAAGATTATCTCAAGAAGAGGGGTCTTGAGAAGAAATTTAAAAAACAAAAAAGACTTTTTGAGAAAAATCCTTTTTATCCCGGCCTTAAAACAGAACTTTTGGAACCAAGAAAAATGAGAATCTGGAGTTTTAGAATAGACCGAAAATATCGGGCTATTTTTATTTTTCGGGAGAGAACCGCCGTTGAAATTATTGATATCAACGACCATTATCAATAAATACAAATCATGTTCGAAAAAGAGCCACAATTTAAACCGGAAACGGCGCCTGAGATAAAAATAGAAAAGACAGGGAGACAAGAAAAAAGTCCGGAAAAGTTTGATTTCGAAAAAGAAGAAATAAAAGATAAAATAAAAGAAACTTCGGGGCCAGAAGAAGAAATAAAGAAGGAACTCCAAGAAATAACTTTTAAAAAATATAAACGGTTTGGAGCAACCGTAGAAGAAATAATAGAATCGCCAGATAGGCACTTAAACGATTATCTTAAATCTTTTCACGCCGAACAAAAAAGACCGATTAAAGAAATAAAGCAGGAATTCGAAAAGGGGGCAAGCAAATGGTCTATTCCCGGGAAAACGTTAGAGTTAAGAGATGTTAAGTATACTTCTGAGGATGGAAAATCCATATCTTTGGGAAGTTTATTGCCTAAAGGATGGAAATTCATAAAAACTACAGAATTATTTTCGGGCGCTAATCCCGAAGCGAGAGAAATTCATTACGCTCCCCCAACTACACAAACGAGGAAGACATATGAAGTGCCAAAAGATCAACGATTGCCCGAAGAGGGAGAATATTTCTCGAGTAGGGATCATATTGTTCGTTTAGTAAATCGCGAGAGAAGAAAGGTGCGGGAGGACCAAGAATCTTTTTCTGTGTCGAAGAAAGGATTTTTTTTGGGCGTATTACATGAAATCGGTCACGCTAATTTTTATACGGAGATGACTCAAAAGGAGAGGCAAAATTATATAACGGCAAGAAAATTGGCAGGTGAGACAGAAAATAATCCTTGGGCGGTAAAATATATAGTTCGTGATGAAAGACAGGCTTGGGCATGGGCTCTTCGAGAATTCCGTAAATTAAGGAAAGGAGGTATTGATTTTGAGCCTGCCCTATCCTCAAATAAAGAAATTATTAAATTGGTTGAGAGTAAACTCTCTAGTTACAAAAAATCATTAACACCCCAAGCCTATAATGAAGCTCGCAGAATTGTTTGGGATAGAAGAAATAAAAAATAATATGTTCAGAGAAGGAGAGCCGCAGCCACAATTTAATAAATCGGAAGTGGTGCCGGAAGTGAAGCCGGAGCAAAAAGCGGAAACCAAAGAAAATTCGCTGGATAGGCTAAAGGACGAGATTAAAGACATGTCTTTGGGGTTGCAAAAGGAGGGCGTGCCGGTTGATGAGAGGGCGAGAATTGATATTAAGAAATTTAAAGATGTTTATTCCAAACAGACAATTGAATCGGATGGTGCATGGGTTAAAGACCTAAGGGGAAGGTGGGATAGGGCTGCGGCTTCTAGTCGTCCAGATTCTTGGATGTATGGTAAGAAACAGCTTGAAGAAAAGGTTGCCCAGGAAAATCCTACGGGTGGGGTTTGGGAAATGCTGGCGACTTCGATTCTTCATAAAAATTTAGGCAAAGATTTTATCGTGGTTAGGACTTCTGAATACGATGATGCTCGATATAAAGTGGACAACGTTATTTTAGACAGAAAGACCGGCAATGTTGTTTGCGCTTTTGACGAAATCGGGGCGACGACCGGCGAACGGTTTGAGGAAAAAAAGAACAAGGTTTTAGAAAGAAATTGGCAGAGAGGCGGCGCTGACCTTAAATACGGCATTTCTTTTGAAGAAAAGGCGGGCAAAATGGAATTAAAGAAGGGCTCCGTATATCAGATTCCGCTTTTCTATCTTGCTTTATCCGAAGAGGAAATTAAAAAAACCTTAAACGATCCGAGTCAGGAGAAAAAGATTTTCAGCAATTTCGTTGAATCGGCTAAGGAGCAGATCAAAGAAATTAGGAAAGGGCCGGTCCATCCCAAACTGGGCAGCCGCATAGATTTTTTTGAGGGAGTTTTGGGAAAACTATAAGCGTGTTAAAATAAAACAATATG
>JAZDJT010000036.1:0-18727 GCA_043803845.1 Patescibacteria group bacterium | reverse complement strand
AAGGATCCGTTGCTTTAAAACCAAAACAGAACTGGGACAAGTTTCCGAAAGCTGTAAAAACATAGCATTGAATGCTAATTTGCGGGAGAATATATAATCTCCCTTCCATCTTTTTTCTGACTCACTTTTTATGAAAGTGAGTTTTTGTTTATAACTTCAAAATTGACAAATTGATACAATTGTGATAAAATCATAAATGGAGGTGAGAACTTGAAAAACAAAAAGAAAAAATCCGAGACAGAAATGAATGAGCTCAAGTTAGAACAAGCCACGGCTTTAAAAACTGCCATAGTTTTATATCAAGCATTGCCAGCGATTATCTCCAATATAGAAAGGGGGGAGATAAATGTCGGCGGCATGGAGCCTCATCAAGTGTCCGTCCAAGATCCTGACAGCGGAGTATCGATAAATTTCAATACTGACCCCAAAAGCGCCAATAAAAGTGCCCACGCTTCTATTCCTGCCTCGAAAATCATTGCCTAGCTTATCCACAGCTAGGTTTCTTTTTTCAAAAATCACTTTTTCCCTTAGATTTATCTAACTTTTATGCCTTGTAAAATGGGGACAAATAAGATAAAATAACATCATTATCAATGACTAAAAGTCTAATAAAAAGAGGCTATTTAACGATAAAAAAACTTATTGAGAAGACAATCTATGGCTAAAAAAGATCAATCCTCAAGCTATACCGCTAAAGACATTTACGTTCTCGACGGTCTCGAGCCGGTTCGCCGCCGGCCTGGAATGTACATTGGCTCGACCGGCACGGAAGGTCTGCATCACTTGATTTGGGAATGCGTTGACAACAGCATCGATGAAGCCGTAATGGGTTACGCAGATAAAATCACCATAACTATATTACCGCAAAACAGGATAGAGGTTGACGATAACGGCCGCGGCATTCCTGTTGAGAAGCACTCCCAGACAAAAAAATCGGCTCTGGAAACGGTGATGACCAAGCTCCACGCTGGCGCAAAATTTGGCAGCAAGGTATACAAAGCCACAGGAGGGCTTCACGGCGTAGGTGTCTCGGTGGTTTGCGCCCTCTCTTCTTGGATGAGGGTGGAGGTCTGCAGAGACGGCAAAAAATATTTTCAAGAATATTTGAGAGGAAAGGTTAGGGATGACGTAAAATCATTGGGCAAGTGTTCGGAGAGGGGGACTAAAGTCATCTTTGAGCCAGACCAGGAAATTTTTAAGAAAATCGAGTTCTCTCTTGGCAAGGTATTCCATCATGTCCGTGAGCAGGCTTATCTTACGCCGGGAGTGACATTTAAGATAGTTGATAAAACCGGAGAGTCGGAAAAAATATATAATTTCTATTTCGAGAGGGGAGTTCGTTCGCTTTTAGAGTATTTGGCAGAGGACGAAAAACCAATCCAAGAAAGCGTTTTCTACGCGAAGAAAGAAGTGGAGTTTGTTCCGCCCAACGCCAAGAAGGGAGAGACTGATAAGATTTTGGTTGAGATAGCCTTCTGTTATACCGACAACATCGAATGCGAGGAATTGTCTTTTGTGAATAACATTCACACAAGAGAAGGGGGTACGCACCTGACCGGTTTTCATTCCGCTCTGACCAGGGTCCTGCAAAACTGGGGTAGGCAGAATAAGGTTATCAGCGAGAAAGAAAAGATAGAGGGAGAAGACACGAGAGAAGGTCTGGTAGCTGTGATTTCCATAAAAATCCCCGATCCTCAATTTGAGGGACAGACAAAAAGAAGATTGGGTAATCCCGAAGCCAGGTCAGTAGTGGAGAATATTGTGTCTTCGACGCTGCCGGATTTTCTGGAAAAAAATCCCCGTGGCGGCAGAACAATAATCCAAAAATGCATGCTGGCGGCAAAATCAAGGGAGGCGGCAAAAGCTGCCAAGGATTCGGTTTTGAGAAAGGGGATAATGGAGGGACTGGCTCTACCCGGCAAATTGGCCGACTGCTCTTCCAGGTCTCCCGAAGAGTCAGAACTTTTCATAGTAGAAGGAGAATCAGCCGGCGGCAGTTCCAAACAGGGCAGGAGCAGGCGTTTCCAGGCGATTCTGCCCCTCAAGGGCAAGATTCTTAATGTCGAGAGAGTGCACCTCCATAGAATTCTTTCCTCCAAAGAGATAAGATCGCTCATTATAGCGATGGGCACCGCCATCGCCGATGACTTTGACATCTCCAAGTTAAGGTACCACAAAATAGTAATAATGACCGACGCCGATACCGATGGTGCTCATATCAGAACCCTACTCTTGACGTTATTTTTTAGGCATTTCAGGCAGGTCATCGATAAGGGCTATCTTTATATCGCCCAGCCGCCGCTTTACAGAATTCAGTCCGGGAAAGTCTTTAAGTACGCCTATAACGAAGAAGAGAAAAATAAAGTTGTAAAGGAATTTGCGGGGAAATCATTTTCCATTCAGCGTTACAAAGGATTGGGCGAGATGAATCCTGATCAACTCTGGGAGACGACAATGGACCCAGAGAAAAGAACTCTCAAGCAAGTTACTGTCGCTGATGGTCACCAAGCCGAAAGTATATTCGATGTCTTAATGGGTTCGGAGGTCTTCCCGCGAAAACAATTTATTCAAAGCTACGCCAAAGAAGTAAAGAATCTCGACGTATAGCATCGAACAAAAGTCTTCTAATCGATGTCTCTCTCAGATATCTTATTTATTTTTTCTCTCCTGGTTCTTGATATCGTCGGTGTTTTGTTTTCTTTGTTTTATGCCTTTAACATAGTTTCCATGTTTTTTGGTGCTCCTTACGTAAAGTCAAAAAAGAAAGCGAGGATGGAGATGCTGAAAATCGCTAAAATCGACAGAGAGGACATCTTATTTGAGCTGGGTTCTGGTGACGGCACTCTACTTCTAGAAGCGGCCAAATTATATGAGTTCAAGAGAGCCTACGGCATAGAGATAAACCCCCTGTTTTTTATTATCAGCAAGATAAGAGTATTATTTAGCTCCTCAAAAGACAAAATTGAGATAAGGTACGGCAATTTTTTGAATCAAGACCTTACTGAATCAAATGTTATTTTCACTTATCTCTTCTCGGGCATTCAATTGAAGCTGGTAGAGAAGTTTAAAAGAGAGTTAAGGCCGGGTACCAGGATAATTTCCAACGACTTCACTTTCCCGGGGCTATCTTTGCGCCAAAAAGTCTTTTATTCCCAGACTGGCAAATTTAAAGAATATATTAGAGAATATATAATTGAATAAAGAAAATATGTTCGTTTTTCTAATTAATCTATATCATCTATCTATCGCATTTTTCTCCGCCCTTTTTTATCGTTTTCCTTCAAGGAGCATAAAAGTTATAGGCATAACTGGCACTTCTGGGAAATCCACGGTAGCGGATTTAACCGTCGCCATCTTGAAAGAATCCGGCTGCAGGATTGCTCTCCTCTCCACGATTAGAATGTTAACTGGAGAAAAAGAGGAGCCCAATCTCTTTAAAATGACTATGCCTGGTCGCGGTCAAGTTCAGAGATTTTTGAGGAAAGCGGTGGATAATGGTTGTCAATACGCAATTATTGAAGTAACCTCCGAGGGGGTAATCCAGTATCGCCATAAGTTTATAAACTTTGACACGGCCGTTTTTACAAATATTTATCCGGAGCACATCGAAAGGCACGGCGGTTTTGAAAACTACAGAGCCGCCAAAGGTGAGTTTTTTAAAATCGCAAAAAATATCCATATTCTAAATTTAGACGATAGAAACGTAGGTTACTTTTTACGCTTTCCCGCTAAAAAGAAATTCGGATTTACACTCGGTCAGAACGATTCCTCACCAGCTAAAAAAAACATCAAAATTATAAAAGCCAGTGGTTGCAAAGAGGAAATGGATGGAGTGAGCTTTGAAATCGGAAATTTTTCTTTTCGCCTTAAAATATTTGGCGCTTTCAACATACAAAACGCGATGGTCTCAATCTGTATAGCTTTGTCTCAAGGAGTTCCCCTGGAGACTTCTAGAAAAGCCTTAGAAAAAGTCTCGGTAGTGCCAGGTAGGATGGAAATAGTCAAAGAAAAACCCTTTAGGGTCGTGGTTGACTATGCCCACACGCCAGACGCTCTATATAAAGTCTATCAGACGCTAAGAACTAAAAACCAGCAACTAAAAATCGCAAGAATGATATGCGTACTTGGTTCTTGCGGCGGGGGGAGAGATAAATGGAAGCGCCCAAAATTAGGAGAGATCGCCTCGCGCTTTTGCGATAAAGTTATTATTACCAACGAAGATCCTTACGACGAGGAGCCCATGCAAATCATCAACGAAGTTTTCTCCGGTTTAACCGAAAAAGGGAAAACTTTCTCCTTAAAGATTTTAGATAGGAGAGAGGCGATTAAAAACGCTCTCCTATCAGCTGAAAACGGCGACACAGTTGTCATTACCGGCAAGGGTTGCGAACCATGGATTTGTTTCAAGAACGGCAGAAAAACTCCATGGGACGATAGAAAAATCGCTTCAGAAATTTTGCACAGTTTACCCCGTTAGAAATTCTAAAAAATAATGGATTTAATAAAATAAATTACCATGATGAAAACAGCTAAAATTTCTAACGGGGTGAAGAATTATGAAACATTAGAGCACCCCGCTGACCTAAAAATAAAAATCTTAGGTGAAAGCAAGGAAGAATTATTCAAGAATGCCTTCATGTCTCTGACAGAAGCATTGAAGCCCGAGAAGGAAAAAGGAGGAATTGAGAAAGAGAGAGTAATCGAGATAAGGTCAACTGACCTTCCAAATTTATTGGTTGACTTTTTGAGTGAAATTCTCTATCTCTCTCAAGTCAAAAAGGAAGTTTACAAGGATATCAAATTTAGAAAATTTCCTGGCGATTCAAAAGATTTACAAAAGTTGGAAATCAAGGCTGATTTGATTGGACAGAGAGTAAGAAGTTTTGGCGAGGACATCAAAGCCGTAACCTACCATGATTTAGAGGTTAGACAAGAGAGTGATGGTTCCTTCGAAGCTACTGTTTTATTCGATGTCTAATTAAGATTTGTTTGATGCCTCATCAAGATTCCTTTTTTATTTGCCTTTAATTTTTCTTATCTCGTCTCTTATCCTGGCGGCTCTTTCGAAGTTCAACTCTTTTGAGGCTTTTTCCATCTCTTTTCTTAGATATTTTATATCTTGATTTTTGGCAAGTTCCTCAGGGTCTTTTATCTCTTTTTCTTCCTTCTCCCAGCCCCATTCCCTTATCTCTTTTTTGATTGCCTTGGGAACGACACCATGAGCCTTGTTATAATCGGCCTGAATTTCTCTTCTTCTCTCGCTTTCCTCCAGAGCCCTTTTCATAGAGCCGGTGATTTTGTCGGCGTACATGATAACCCTGCCGTTGAGATGACGGGCGGCTCTCCCCATCGTTTGAATTAACGTAGTCTCTGACCTCAAAAAACCTTCTTTGTCTGCGTCCAAGATTCCAATCAGAGCGACCTCCGGCAGATCAAGGCCTTCCCTCAGAAGATTGATTCCGACGACAACGTCATACTTACCTAATCTCAAATCCCTTAAGATGGCGGGCCTTTGTAGCGTTTTTATCTCCGAGTGCAGATAGTGGACTTTTAAACCCTCCTCCTTGAGATAGTCAGACAGATCTTCGGCAAGTCTCTTAGTCAAGGTCGTAACCAAAACTCTCTCCTTCTTTTCGATGGCCTTTTTGATTTCTATCACCAAGTCACGCACCTGATTTTTGGTCGGCTTTATCTGGGTTCGAGGATCTAGCAACCCTGTTGGTCTAACTAACAACTCGGTCAACAGTTTTTTCTTCTGACTTTTGATTTTTGAGATTTCATATGGCCCAGGCGTGGCGGATACGTAAACTATTTGTTTGATTTTCCTTTCAAATTCGGCGAATTTCAACGGACGATTATCAAGCGCCGAGGGCAGACGGAAGCCGTATTCGATTAACGTATTTTTCCTGGCCTTATCGCCAGCCTCCATCGAGCGGATTTGTGAGGTTGTTTGGTGTGACTCGTCGATGAAGATAAGAAAGTCTTCCGGGTAGTAGTCGAGCAGAGTGAAGGGAGAGCTATCTCTTCCCCTGAATTCTAGGTGCCTTGAATAATTTTCGATTCCGTGGCACCACCCCGTTTCCTTTATCATCTCCATGTCGTAGAGCGTCCTTTTTTCTAATTTCTCCGCTTCAAGACCCTTACCCCCCTCCTTTTTAAAAACTTTTAACCTTTCCTCTAGTTCAAGCTTTATATTTTCCAGTGCTAGAGAGATTTTGTCTTCAGGCGTAACCCAGAATTTGGCAGGGAATAACTTGCAATCGTTTACCTCCTTGAATCTGCTAGAGAATTGAGTAGAAATTTTTTCAATCTCCCCGATGCCCCCGCTTTTCAGCGCGATGTCTTTTGTGGTGCCTTTTAATATTTTAGAGACAGACCCATGCTCGATTTCTATTTTAAAGATCTCTCTCCCCGTCGGCGAGAAAATCTCAACAAAACCTCCTCTTATTCTGAAATTTCCCGGCTGAAAATCGTATTCGTTTCGTTCGTATTGCAGCCGGACGAGATTCAAAAACAGTCTTCTTCTGTCTATTTTCTTGCCTATCTTTAAAGAAAGAGCAATCCTCTCATAATTTTCCGGCGAGCCGATGTTATAGATGCATGAGACCGAAGCCACTATAATCACGTCATTTCTTGTAACCAGACTCTGTAAGGCTTCGTGCCTTAACCTGTCGATGACTTCGTTGATTTTTGCGTCTTTTTCTATGTAGGTATCTGTCTGGGGAATGTAAGCCTCCGGTTGATAATAATCGTAATAGGAAACGAAATAATGTACAGCGTTATTAGGAAAAAATTCTTTAAACTCCTGATAGAGCTGAGCCGCCAGGGTCTTATTATGCGAAATAATCAAAACTGGCCTCTGGACGTTTTTGATGACATTAGCCATGACGAAAGTTTTCCCAGAGCCGGTTACGCCCAAAAGCACCTGGTCTTTCTCACCGCATTTGATGTTTTCGGAAATCTTATCGGAAGCTGTCGTCTGTGGAGGAGTTGACTTGAAATTAGAATAGAGACGGAACATTTCTTCTTTTTGCTTTGATATAATATTATAATTGTTTATGCTATCATTTTAAATTGCTTATGAGAACAATGTCATTACTTGAAAGGGAAGGATGGGATAGATTCCTAGCCGAGAACAACGGTAGTTTTTTGCAAAGCTGGGGATGGGCGGAGTGCCAAAAATCTCAAGGAATAAAATTTTGGAGATTTTGTATCGGCCGAGAAGAAATCTTGGCGGTAGTTCAGATTTTTAAGGAGTCTTTCCTTCTCGGCTTTAGAAATTTCTTATATATACCTTACGGTCCCTGTTTTAAAGAAAATCTCTCCGTCAAAACCAGGCTCAAAATATTGAATCTTATCTACAAAGAGGCGAAAAAGATAGCAAAGATCGAGAGCTCCGTTATGCTGAAGATTGAGCCAACCACTCCTTGGCCGAAAGACATCGATGCTTTCCGTTCGTTCAAAAGGATTCAGCCCAAGAAAACTTTAATCGTTAACCTAAAGAATTCCGAGGAGGAAATTTTCAAAAATCTTCACCCCAAGACTCGTTATAACATCAAGTTAGCGTCAAGGAGGGGAGTGAAGATAATAAAAGTAAAGGGCTCGGATAAAAACGATATAGATAAACACCTGGGTATCTTTTACAGACTGATTCAGGATACCGCCAGGAGAGATAGGTTTTTCATCTTTGACAAAAAACACTACAAAAGTATTTTAGAAAATTTGTCATCCGAGTTGTTTTTTGCGGAGTATCAGGATAAATTTATCTCTTCGTGCCTGGTGGTGTTTTTCGACAAGAGAGCGACTTATCTTCACGGGGGTTCAGATTACAGATGGAGAAGAGTGATGGCTCCGCACCTTTCGCAGTGGGTCCAGATTCAAGAAGCGAAAAAGAGAGGGTGTGAGGAATATGATTTTTGGGGCATCGACGAAGAAAAATGGCCGGGACTGACTCGTTTCAAGAGGGGTTTTAGAGGAGGAGAGATAGAATATCCTTACGGTAAAGACTTTGTCTTCCAAGGTTTCTGGTACGGTCTTTATAAATTTATTAGGAGATTTTAAAAAGATTTCGATATCGAATAATTTTGAGTAGCTTTCTTTGAATATCTCAATATCAATTTTTCTCCTTTATCAACAGTCTCCCCGTCAATCTTTACTCCAAATCCTCTAATAAGAACCGTTGGTCCGGCGAAATTTATCGGTTCCAGAATAACGTCTCTATTTTTCTTCAAATTCTTTAACTTAGCGTTCTCTTTCTCGTTCCTTCCTACTAATATCAATTTTCTCCCTGACCAGAAGATTCGACCTCTCTTCAACAGCTCGCAATCATCATCATCGAATTCATCACTCTTTTCCATAAGGTCTTTTAGTCTTTTTGCATATTCGGAATCAGTCAAGATGCAGCCTCCGGCTGGACTAGGAAAATTTTCTATCTTCAAAATTCTTGCCAAATTAAGCTGGGCTTTTCTGTTTTTCCCTTGGAAGGCAAAAAGTTTCTCCCTCTCAATCAATCCTCTTTTTTCATAGACAGTTTTCTCAAGCAGTTTTGCCGAAAGAGGTCTCAAGATTTTTCCCTTCAATCCCGCCTCCTTCTCTATCAGATTGAGAGCTGTCCTGTTTTGAGAGAAAGGTCTCTCGCCCAAAACTTCTCCCGTAGCTAAGATGTCAAATTTTTCTTTTTTCATCTCCTTCTTTGCTTTCTTGAGCATGAGCGAATGGCAATCGATGCAGGGATTCAACCCTTTGCCGTAGCCAAAGCGAGGTTTTTTAACGATTTCGAGGCAACCCTTGCTGACGTCAAGAATTCTTAATCTTAAACCCAGCATTTTGCTTCCTTTTTGCGCTAATTTTTCATCAAAAAAGCAACTCTTGAAACAAAGAGGCGTCACTTTTATTCCTTCTTTTGCCAAAATCTTAGCCGCCAGGATAGAGTCCAATCCTCCGGAGAAAAGCAAGAGCACCCTGACCTCTTTTTTGTAATTTTTCATTAAAATTTTATCTTTTTTTTGTTCCGAATTCATTATTTTTCTGAATATCCTTGACATTATTGATTAATTTTGTTAATATAAGGGCGTGGATGCTATCCGATTCATTCGGATTCCAACTAAAGTCGGCAGAAGGCCTTGGGGATTTCCAAGGCTTTTTGCTTTTCTTGCAATTTAAAAATGCGTTTAATAGAATTAGATTGGGCTTGGTGGTTAGCACTCACAAAAGACTTTAGAATTGGAGTAACTCGCCAAGCCCTTTTAAGATTTGATTTCTCAAATGGTAGGGATCCAAAAGAACATTCTCCTTAAAAATCACTCGACTTTCAAGATAGGCGGTCCTGCTCGGTATTTTACAACAGTCAGAAAAACTCCTCAATTGGTTGAATTTTTGCGATGGGCGGAGGACAGAAATCTGCCTGTTTTTGTTTTGGGCAACGGCAGCAATATTCTCTTCCCGGACGAGATAATTGAGGGGCTGGTTATCAAAATACAAATCTCCGATATCAAACAGGAAGGGGGAATGATTACGTGTGGAGCGGGAGCGCCGCTTGGTAAAATCTTAGAAGTCTCAGCAAAAAATAGTCTTAGCGGATTGGAATGGTCTGCCGGGATTCCGGGCACGATAGGCGGAGCCATTTTCGGTAACGCCGGCTCTCTCGGGAAAGAGACGAAAGACGTGGTAGAGAGCGTGAAGGCGATACGCTTGAAAGATTTCAAGACAGAAAATTTTTCCAAGAACGCTTGTAGTTTTTCTTACCGTTCAAGCGTCTTCAGAGAGAAAGGAGGTTTCATCATTTTAGAGGCGCGATTGAAACTGCAAAAAAGCGATAAGAAATTTGTTGAAGAGAGGATTAAAAACAATTTGTCCCTCAGGGCTAAAAAACAGCCGCTCGACTACCCCTCAATCGGCAGCATATTTAAAAACGTAAAGATTACAGACAAAAAGAATCCCGAATTCAAAAAATTTTTAAAGGCGGGAAAGATTCCAGCCGCTTACCTGGTAGCGAGCTGCGGTCTTAAAGGTAAAATAATCGGCGATGCAAAGGTGTCAGAGAAGCATTCAAATTTTATAATCAATCTTGGTAAAGCGTCATCGAGGGACGTTTTAAATTTAATCGTCCTGATAAAAGAAAAAGTAAAAGATAAATTTGGTATTGAGTTGGAAGAAGAAATTATCTTGGTACATCTTTAAAAAAAATTATTGCAATATTTTTTTAAAGATGTAAAATAAATTATAGGAAAAATATTTGTAAATAGTTTGGTCGGCTATTTGCAGTTTAGCTCTCCCTCTTTAGGGAGACAGGAAAAAAAATGGCTAAGAAAAAAGTAAAAAGAGCAAAGAAGGTAGTAAAGAAGGCAGTAAAGAAGGCAGTAAAGAATGTGAAGAAGACAAAGAAGGCTAAAAAAACCAGAAAGAGAAGATAAAATCTTTGCTTACTCGAACAACCCGCACGCCTTGGCGTGAGGGTTGTTTTTTTCGTTCTTTCTTCGTATAATATTGAGTTAGATATTTCATTTATGATATGAAAATCCAAATCAAGAGTACCAACATTGAATTAAACGAAGCCATCAGAAATTACATCGAGGAAAAAATTTTGAGTTGCGAAAAGTTTCTGAACACTAAGTTTGATGCGCTTGCCAGGGTGGAGATAGAGAAAGGGATTCACCACCGTAAGGGAGATGTTTTCAGGGCGGAGATTAATTTGAGATTACCGCGCAATCTCGTAAGGGTGGAGACGAAAGGGAAAGACTTATATCTTATTATCACCGACTTGAAGTACAAACTTCAGACGGTCCTGAAAAAGTACAAGGAGAAGAAGACGGCAGAGTTTAAAGAAGGGATGAGAAAATCTCGGGGCAGAAATAAATCTTTACGAGAATAATTCTGCCTCACTAAATAGAAAATTATTTTTTAAAACAGTCAAAGAAAGACTGTTTTTGTCTTGAGGATACTATGGCATTTTTTCCTAAAACATTAATTTTACAGATTCTGATTTTTATTGGGATTGGATTAGCTGCTTATTTTATCATCAGATATCTTCGAAAGATTTTTGGTGATTTTGATAAGAGATATATAGAGAAGCTCAGGCCGGTTGTCGATAAAATAAATAGCCTTGAAAAAGAATTCGAAGAGCTTTCCGGTGATAAGCTCAAAAGTAAGACTAAAGAGTTCAGGAAAATGATAAAGCAGAATTCGATTTCAGATAATAGAACTGAGAAAACACTCGAAAATATTTTGCCCGAAGCTTTTGCTTTGGTTCGTGAAGCGGCAAAAAGAACTCTGAAGCAGAGGCATTTTGATGTTCAATTAAGAGGAGGCATAGTCTTGCATCAGGGGAAGATTGCTGAGATGAAGACGGGAGAGGGAAAGACGTTAGCGGCAACACTGCCCCTCTACCTAAACGCGCTGTCCGGCGAGGGTTGCCATCTCGTAACGGTCAATGACTATTTGGCCCGTCGCGACACGGTTTGGATGGGTCAGATTTACAATATTTTAGGAGCCTCTGTGGGTTGTTTAAATCATGAGCAATCTTTCCTATATGACCCTCAATATGTGAAACCAGGAGAAGAAAAAGAAAAAATCCGAGACGAGATTGGCGGCTTCAAAATTGTTCAGGATTTCTTAAGGCCTTGCTCGAGAAGAGAGGCATACCTGGCTGACATTACTTACGGAACTAACAACGAATTCGGTTTTGACTACCTGAGGGACAATATGGTTCCAGATAAAAGTCAAATTGTCCAGCGAGGCTTTAACTTTGCGATAGTCGATGAAGTTGACTTCATTCTGATAGACGAGTCAAGAACTCCCCTTATAATCTCAGCGCCGGCCGAACAGGCTACAGACAAATATTATAAGTTTACAGAGATAATGAAGAGTTTGAAGAGTGGAGAAGATTACGAAATCGATGAGAAAATGAAGACATCAATTTTGACAGAGAAGGGGCAAAGGAAGATTATAGAAAAATTGGGAGGTTTCAATCCTTGGGAAGAAGGAGATGTCATTACGACTCATCATATCGATATCGCTCTCAGGGTAAAAGACCATTTCTTGAGAGACCGAGATTATGTAGTCAAAGACGGTGAGGTTATTATTGTTGATGAGTTCACGGGTAGACTGATGCCGGGACGCCGATGGTCGGATGGCATTCATCAGGCGGTTGAAGCTAAAGAAAGAGTTCCTATACCCGCCGAGTCCAAGACCCTGGCAACCATCACTTTTCAAAACTATTTTCGAATGTACAAAAAGCTCTCCGGCATGACCGGAACGGCGATGACCTCAGCTGAAGAATTTTTAAAAGTTTATAACTTAGAAGTGGTCGCTATCCCCCCGAACCGGACGATGATAAAAAAAGACCTGCCTGACAAGATATATTCGAACGAAAAGGCAAAATTTAGAGCGATAGTCGACGAGTTGAAAACAAGACATCGGGGGAGCCAACCACTCCTTGTCGGTACAAGGAGCATCGAAAGAAATGAATATTTAGGGAAGTTGCTTGACCGTGAAGGTGTGCCCCATCAAATTTTAAATGCGAAAAACCACGAGAGAGAAGGTGCCATCATCGCTCAGGCCGGTAAACTTGGTGCTGTAACCATCGCCACTAATATGGCTGGGCGCGGCGTGGATATAGTCTTGGGCGGCAATCCTCCCGATAAAGAAGAGGCTAAGAAAATAAAAGAATTAGGGGGATTACATATTATCGGCACAGAGAGGCATGAAGCCAGGAGAATTGATAATCAGTTAAGGGGTAGAGGAGGACGTCAGGGGGACCCTGGCTCTTCCCAGTTTTTTCTTTCTCTCGATGACGAGATAATTCGCATCTTCGGCGGGGAAAATCTTAAAGCGCTCCTTGAAAAGTTCAATATACCCGAAGACATGCCGATAGAGAACAAAATCATCTCTCGAGCGATTGAGTCAGCGCAAGCTAAGGTTGAGGGATACAATTTTGACATGAGGGAGCATCTCTTAGAATACGATGATGTTTTAAACAGGCAACGGACTAAAATTTATCAAAAAAGAAGAGAAATTTTAGAAAGCAAAGAACCCTTGGATGTTTTAAGAAACATAGCCAAATCTCCGGAAACTTTAAAAGCAGCTAAAAAAAGGGAAGCAGAGCTGAGAGAGAATTTTTCCAATGTCCTTAAACTATTAATGCTCAGAACCCTTGACTTTTTGTGGCAAGAGCATTTGGAAAATATGGAAGCGTTGAGGGATAGCGTTCGTCTCCGCACATATGGTCAGATTGACCCTCTGGTCGCTTACCGAACCGAGGGATACAAATTGTTTCAGAATCTCTTTTTACACTTTGAAGAAGATTTATTGCAAATATTATCTCGGGTAAAAATAGTCAAAGAACCAGAAAGTCAAAAAGTTATTAAGTCCGATACCAAAAAAGAGAAATTTAAGAAAGCGGGGCAGAAAAAGCCAGGTCGAAACGAACCCTGTCCTTGCGGTTCCGGCAAAAAATACAAAAAATGCTGTTATCCGCAATACGGTTAACTTAGAAAAACTGCCAATAGGCAGGCAAAATATGGTTAAATGGACTCAGTGGGATAAAATATTTAAAGAACAAGGAAAAGTTTTTAAAAAGCCCCAGGAAGATATGCCGGGGATTGTAAAATTATTTAAAAAAGACAAAGTCAAAAAAGTTCTGGACCTTGGCTGCGGTTCAGGAAGACATGTCATTTACCTTACCAAGAAGGGATTCGATGTCTACGGTATGGACAACTCCGAATGCGGAATAAGAATCGCCAGGAATTGGCTCAGAGAGGAAGGGATTAAAGCCGACCTTAAAATAGGTTGTTTTTGCCACAGGCTGCCCTATAAAAGCAGTTCCTTTGACGCCATCGTTTCCGTCCAGACAATGATGCACGCTTTCCATGAAGACATAAAAAAAGCTATAAGAGAAATCAAAAGAGTATTAAAGCCCAATGGTTTCATCTTTGTAACGGTCGTCAAAGACAGACATTTTAAAAAATACAAGATTATAGATTCCAGGACCCGTATTCCTCTGGGAGGAGCGGAAAAAGGTTTAGTTCATTACTTTTATAATAAAAGATTGTTGAAAAAAGATTTCCGAGACTTTAAGATTTTTAAGACTTGGAATGACTCGGGTAACTATTACTGTCTTTTTGGGAAAAAAATTATTTAGTGAACCTCTTTTAAAAAAAATCTTGGCTTTCCGCCTTGTCTTTGAGGCAATACATCTCTTAGTTTAACCCGAGAGCGTTTATAAAACGCTCTTTTTTTATTTGCCTTTAAAAATGTTAAAATTGGATATATGGCAGACAACAATAAAATTAGAGCTCACATTTGGGCTTCGGGGGTGGTTCAAGGAGTTTTCCTAAGGGAAAACGCCGGAAGGAGAGCGGGAGAACTGCTGATTTTTGGCTGGATACGCAATCTGCCCGACGGCAGAGTAGAAGCTATCTTTGAGGGGGGCAAAGACAGTGTTGAAAAAATTATAGAGTGGTTGAGGCAAGGACCGGATTCCGCCGTGGTAGAAGAACTAGAAGTCAAATGGGGTGAAAACAGAGATGAATTTTCTGATTTTAGCGTGAGATAAATTTCTTTAAAAGAGATGGCAAAATTACCCATTTTAATATTAATTGTCTTCTTGCTTATCTCTAGTATTCTGTTTTTATATTTCTTTTTAAATTTCAAAAATCTTGACGTCGATACTTACAACGGAGTTGGCAACCATAATGTAGGCAATAACGAATTAGACCCCAATTCATTGACTGACAATGTCCAGGAAAAGAAAGATAAAAATTCAAAATATTCTCCGCCAATCGATGATTTCAAAGAAAGAGTCACTAAAAAAAATTTTGGAGTTTATATCACTCCAAAGACATCACCTGTCCAGCCGGAAAAGTTTATGGGGTACCATGCCGGCGTTGATTTCGAAACTTTTTCAGAAGAAAAAGACAGAATAATCGAAGTTCTGGCTTTTTGCGAAGGCAAAATTGAAGAGAAAAAATATGTTAACGGTTACGGAGGAGTTCTCGTTGAAAGCTGCCAGATCGAAGGAGTGTCAGCGACGGTTCTCTATGGCCATTTAAGCCTGGGCTCGGTCAAGAAAACTAAAGGAGATAAGTTAACAAAAGGTGAGACGATTGGAATTCTGGGCAAGGGTTTTTCTCTTGAAACAGACGGCGAGAGAAAACATCTTCACCTTTCGATACGCAAAGGAGAAAGAATAGATTTTCGCGGCTACGTTTCCAGCAAAAAAGAATTAGAGAATTGGATAGATCCGTTAACATTATTATAAGTTTTATAGCAATTAAGAATATGGCAGAAAAAATGATAGAGATAGACGGTTATTATGGCGAGGGCGGCGGTCAGATTTTAAGGACAGCCGTGGCTCTCTCGGCGATTTCACAAAAACCCTGCCGCATTTTCAATATCAGAAAATCAAGGGGAAATCCCGGCTTGGCTTTGCAGCATCTTGTCGGTCTCCGAGCACTCAGCCAATTTTGCAACGGTAAGTTAGAAGGAGATAATCTTGGTTCTCAGGAAATAAAATTTTTCCCCGGTAACATTCTCTCTCCAAGCCTTAAAATTGATATTGAGACCGCTGGCAGCATTACTCTGGTTTTGCAGACTCTTTTGCTCCCCTGTCTTCTGTCTTCGATGATTTCTGGGCAAACACCTCTATCGATTAAGATAAAATTTCACGGCGGAGCCACCGACACTTTTTTCTCCCCCTCAATTGATTATTTCCGCTACGTATTTTTAGGAGCTTTAAAAAAAATAATTGAGGAACTGCCGACTAAAAGAGGTGGCGGAGTGGATATTAATATTTCGCGTCGCGGTTTCTATCCCCAGGGTGGAGCAGAAGTGGAGGTGAAAATTTCACCGCCGGTAATCTCTCAAAAAATAATCACACCCCTCTCTCTTGAGAAGGCAGGTAAATTAGGAAGAATTTTAATTATCTCTGGAGCCGCCGACTCTTTGAGAGAAAGAAAAGTCGCCGAGAGGCAAATCAGCGGAACCCGCCAAACGCCCCTTTTCTTCAAGAAGGCCGATCTTCCCATCGAGAAGAAGTTCGAATACTATGATACGCTGTCTCCGGGGAGCCAGATAACGATTATCGCTGAATTTGAAAACACCGTTTTAGGCGTCAGTAATTTGGGAAAGAGTCAGAAGAGTAGCGAGGAGGTGGGTAAGGAAGCGGCGATGGAGTTTCTGAAGGAAACGATGAAAGGCGCGGCGCTGGACAAACATCTTTGCGACCAAATCCTTCCTTACATCGCTTTCCTGACAAAGACTGCCAAAATTACCGCTTCCGAAATTACCCAGCATGCCAGAACCAATATCTGGGTTATCGAAAAATTCGTTAAAGGTAAATTTAAGATAGAAGGCAAAACTATTTTATGGGAAGAGGGATAATTTATATGGATTATTTTTTTATCGTCAAACCGATCTCCTCCCAGAAAAAGTTCGTCGAGTTCCAAGAAGAATTTTTCCAGTTTCAGAAAGAGATTCAAGATAGCGGAGGCAGGGTGGGGGAGTTTTTCACTTCGCTTGAAGGCGAAAATAACGCCAGAAACTTGGCGAGAAAAGCTGTTAAAAATGGTTTCAAAAGAATCATTTTTGTAGGCGGCGACGGTTTAATCAACGAGGGAGTCAACGGAATAATGGAAATCTTTCGAGGAAATATTTCTCCGGGCATCGCTCTGGGAATAATTCCTACCGGCTCGGGCAATAATTTTGCCAAAGCCTTGAAGATTCCGAAAGATATCAAAATAGCGTTTAAAATTGTCAGAGGTGGGAAAACAACCCCGGTAGATATCGGAAAAGTCAATGAAAAATATTTTGTGAATTGCTTTAGTGTTGGCTTTGACGCCCTGATTAACAAAATCGCCAATGACTTTAAAGAAAAACACGCTTTCTTGCCAAAAGATTTGAGTTATCTTTTCTGCGCCTTGCGTGAGATTATCGTCGGAATCCCAAAATTTCCAGTTAGAATTCAGAATGAAGAGTTAAATTATCAAGGGAGAATAGTTTTGGCAGCGATTACCAGTAGTTCTACTTACGGCGGGATTTTCAAGATTAATCCTCAAGCTTCTTTTAACGACGGAAAGCTTAGCCTTTGTCTTATCGAGCCAGTAGGCAAAATTCGTGCGTTGCAAGACCTTTATAAGGCCACAAAAGGCGTTCACATCGGCTTACCCGAAGTCAAAACTTTTGAGTTCTCCTCTCTGTCCATCTCTTCTTCTGGCCTCTTGCCTTGCGAAGTTGACGGCGAAATTTTAGAGCCGCAAAAAGAATTCAAGATTAGTGTTTTGCCAAAAGCGTTAAAAGTTATAGCGCCATAAACTATGCCAAAGAAAATATACTCCAGGGAATTAGAGATTAATCTTAAATCCCAAAAAGAATCAGAATATTTTAAGTGGTTTTTGGCTTGCCTTTTGTTCGGTAAGCCCATTCAGCGGCAGGTTGCCGAGAGAACTTATTTCGAATTCAAAAAAGAAGGATTATTAACTCCCGATAATATTTTGAAAGCCGGCTGGAAAAAACTGGTCAAGGTTTTAGACAGGGGACACTACGTCCGCTACGATTTTTCCACCGCCACCAAATTGCTGGAAGTCTGTAAAGAATTAAAGAAAAAATACGGCACGATAAATAATCTTTTTAAGCACTCGAAGAGTAGAAAAAATTTGGCTAAAAGACTGCGGGAATTTAAGGGTGTCGGTCCCGTAACGGTAAGGATATTTTTGAGAGACTTGGGTGACGACAATTAACAGATGACAAATGACAAATAACAGTTAGCAGATAGCAAAGAACGAAAACGATTTCCTCGAGTGTATCGCCCAAAAGGCGATTTTTTGTTAAGATAAAGGATAATTTATGAGTGCGTTTATTAATGTTTTCATTTATAGCTTTTTGGCTGGGCTCTCCACGATGCTAGGAGTCTTCCTAGTCTTGCGTTTTAATGAACGTGTGAAAAAAAACATAAATTTCCTGCTCAGCTTTGGAATAGGTGTGCTATTGGCTTACTCTTTTTTTCACCTCTTGCCGGAATCGTCAGAAATGACAGAGAACTGGCCTTACTGGACGTTGGGAACTATCATCTTTTTGTACATTTTAGAGCACTTTGTGATTATTCATTCCTGCCAGGAGGAAAAATGCGAAGTCCACAATCTGGGGTTGGCGAGTTTGATAGGAATAGGACTTCATTCCTTAATTGACGGAATGGTGATAGGCCTCGGTTTCGAAGTCAGTTTCATTTTCGGATTGCTAGCGTCTTTTTCCGTGATTTTCCACGAGACCGCCGAGGGGATTTTAACCTACACTTTATTGGCTTATGACAAGAAGACAGAGAACAAAGCGATGCTTTTCTCCTGGTTGGTGGCTTTAGCGACTCCCGTGGGAGCGGTTTTAACTTTTTTATTTGCTCCCCATTTTCCTTTGGCAGTTATGGGAGGGTTATTGGCTGTTGCCGCCGGCAGTTTCATTTATATTGGCGCTTCCGATTTGGTTCCGGAAACCCATAAAAAATACAATTCTTTCAACATACTTTTTATCTTATTGGGAATTTTCTTCGTTTTATTTATAGGAAGATTTTTGAAATAGATGCGGACGAAACCGAAAATTTTAATTCTTCTGATTTCGGCGATAGCTATTTTAATAGTCGTTTTTCTTATCTATAAATCTTTTCTTACCGCGTCTTTAAAGTCAATAAAGATTAACGAGACCGAAATCTCCGTTGAGACAGCCATCACTCCAGAGGAAAAAG
>JAZDJT010000035.1:0-11775 GCA_043803845.1 Patescibacteria group bacterium | reverse complement strand
GTCTGTATTTTTTCATTATAACAAAAGTTGGACTCTTAATGAATTCTCGAACTCCCAGCTCCTTTGCAAAACCCTGCAAAAAAGTCGTTTTCCCGCTGCCCAGTTCGCCTTCCAAAGAGAAGACCGAGCCTTTTTCTCTCTTATTCGTAAAGACTTCCTTGGCAAGCTTCTCACCAATCAGCTTGGTCTGCCGACCTGAATGAGATAGAATTTCTTTTTTCATCAAATCCATTAAGATTCAATTAACCTTAATTTCTTTTGAAACTAAATTTATAACCTTCTTGGCCGAAGGTGTTATGTCCCCTAGATCGGCATCCAAGACCCTTTCTTTTAATATAATCCTGGCTAATCTTTGATAAGAATACACTCTCGCTCCTTTCTTCTGTAAACCTTCGCTAATAAGAATTTCGCTCTTGTCGCGGAGCTGAGAAAATTTGTAAGCCGGCCTTATAAATCTTAACTTCTCCCATTGTTTCTTTTCGTCCACCAGTTTATAAATGCCGGGTTTCATTTCGCCATTTTGGACAACCTCCTTTGCCGAAGAATTGCACAAGAGCATCTGTGAGCCTTCTACCTTTTGCCAGAGCAAGCTCTCGATCTTTTTCTTATCAATCTCGTAGGGAGTATTCAGATACTCCAATATGTGAAACGCCATAATCGGAGGGATATTTTTTTCGGCCTCCACCATCGTCAGGGTCGGCATGGAACCGAGCATCCTAGGGTTGCATTCGGTAACGTAAATCTTATCTTTTTTGGCATCTTGAACAAAGTCGACACCAAAGACTCCTCGATAGCCGAGTTTTTTGAAATATAGACCGATTCTTTCCACGGCTTCTCTTACTTGCCTCAAAACATTACCAGAGAAGATAGACGCCGACCAGTCGTGGCCGCAAAATAATCCCGAGCCGACCGGCCGTGAATACAAAAGTGGAATGTCGTAAATTTGATATTGGGGTCTGGTCGAAAGAACGCCGAATTTAGTCACGCAACCGGTTACGCTCGGCGAAGGTCCTTTTACAAATTTGGCCACTATTATTTCTTTCGGAGGAAATTCCTTTATTGATTTATTCGCCTTCTCTAGGTCCGCTTCATTGTTTATGAAAAACGTGCCCTTGCCCCCACCCCCTGAGGGATGTTGCACAACAAAAGGCAGGCCAAACTCTTTTTTGAATTCTGAAAAAGTCGAGTGATAAAAAAAACTCGGTGACAAAATTTTTCCGGGAGTGGAACTAACACCAATCTTTTGGAGAATTCTCCTAAATTTAGCTTTGTTCTCGAAAAGGTCTCTGCCAAAACGATAAGGTGCGACGCCGATTTTAAAACGAAGGTTTTTTGCGGTTTCTTCTATCCTCTGGGAAGACTTGTAAAATAAAATCAATGGCTCTTTGAATCTGGACAGATATTTTTGGGTCAGATGATGAGAAATCAGGGTTGAGGCGTTTCGAGGACGAAGCCCTTTTTTAATCTTCTCCTCGAGACAAAAGACGGGGACATCTCTCCTTATTAATTTTGTTTCCTCTGAAGAACGGAGCGAGAGAATCTGATATTGCGGTATAAAATCTTCCGGTCCCAATCTGTCAAAAGCATAGACACCAGCGCCAATTACTGGTCTTTTTATTTTTCTAAAAAATCTTCTCAATGATTTAAAATCAGATATTTTCATAGAATTTTTATCGTATTCTTTCTCGCCGGGTCTATCATAAAATTCTTGAGGTCTCTTCTACCAATTATTATTTCGTATTTCATCGAGGACCTGTCGGAGATATAAACCTCCGTATCAACCCTCTCTCCGCCCAAAATGAATGCCAAAGGTATAAGTTGCCTCACTTCTTCTCCAAACGAAGACTTCACTATCTTCTCTCCTACAATCCTATTCTTAACCCCCATTTTTTTAGCCAAATCTTCAGATAGAGAGGTTCTCCAGGCACCGGTGTCAATTTTGGCTAAGGTTTTGTATTCTTGCGCCGTTGTGTCGCCATTTGGCCTTACGACCTTAATTTCTTCTACCGCTCCCAAGACTTTTTTCCCAAAAACTTCATCGATTTCTTCCTCTTCAATTTCCCCAAAAAGATCCTGGGCGAGCCTCACGCCTCTCTTTTCCGATTTTAACTCTAATCCCATCAATCTTTCTATCCTCCCTCTCATCCCTGAGAGATTAGCCAATTGAATTTGCAGACCAGGCCTGGCATTCAATTCTAAGATGACCGGCCCCTTCTCTTTGTCTACTACTATATCAATACCAAGGAAACTGACGCCCAGTAGTCTCTGGGCTTGGACTGCCAGATTTAGATTTTTCTTGAAGAATGGTATTCTTATGCCTCTTAAAAGATATTTGGTCCCCGGGCAATAATCAATTAATTTTTGACGATAAATCGCATTGGTGGTTAGCCCCGTCGAGAGATCTATCCCTACTCCGATACCTCCCGCGTGAAGATTAGCCTTTCCTCTCGACTCTTTCGTCGGCAGTCTCAGCATAGCCATTACCGGCACGCCCTCGTAAACAATAATTCTCACATCCGGTATCCCCTTAAAAGAATAGGGTTTCAACTCCTTGACGACTTTTGCTCTTTCTTCAAAGAATGCCACATCCGGCAAGGAAAACATGGAAAAGTTTCCGTCCAGGATATCCAGAATGTGGGACTCTATTTCTACCTTAGAGATAAAACTTCCTCTACTTCTTATCCAGGCCGGCTCCTCTATCATTCCGTCTCTAATTCTAGAAATTCTTTTGCCATAAACCACAATAATACCCTCGCCTCCCAGTCCTCGGTTAGGTTTTAAAGCAAAAGGCGGCGGCAAAACACTCCAGTCAAAATCCAAGAGCTCTTTTCTCGTTTTGACAACGGCAATGGTTTTCAAGACTGGGAGATTGTTTTCCTCGAGAATTTTTTTGGTCAGCAGTTTGGAATCCAATATTCGAAGCGCCCTCTTGGGAGCGCGGAGATATTTTTGATTGCGAGCATTAATCCCCAAAATGCCACGGGAAGAGAAAATCATAGCAATTTTATTTTTTGGGTGTTTCTAGGTATTCCATCAATTCCCTGAAGCGGAAATATTCAGTCAGCCTCAAGCCGGTCCACTTCCCTAAAAGAAGATTAAATAGAGTGAAAAACAAAAAACTCCAAAGAGGATAATTCAAGAGAATCCCACGAAGCCACAACCAATTAATAATAAGATAAGAAGTCACGGCCAATATCAGGGTCTCTAAAGTTAAAAAAATCGCCACCCTCTGACCTCTTTCAATCTGGACAGCCACAAAACGTTCGGCCATCAAAATCATAATCAGGATGGGAAAGATTGAAATAATCTGCAGGCCTTTTATGGCAAGGAAGCTCCCCAGCAGGAACATTAAAAAAATTACAAAAGCCACGGTTGTCAAAATCATCGCCATACGGGGAAGGTAGAGAAGCCTCGTTTTTCTTATGAGGATACGGGCCAGTGAGGCAGCAAAGATTACCAATAAAAAAATGATCAAACCATACTTCAACTTTGTGGCGACGAAAGCGTAGGCGATAATGAGGGTGATGTATATACCGAGTCCTCTCACTCCGATTATCTGACGAGAAAAAGCGATAAAGGTGGCAACGACTGGCAACATCAAAATTAACGCCAGCGTTTCTTGCGGTACGCCGAAATCAATAATTTGCTGAACGATTAGTGACATAATTATAAATGCTCAGCGGCATAAATCGCTATTGCCAAGGCATCGGCGGCGTCGTCCTTAATAGATTTTTTTTTAATCTTAAGAATTTTAATGACTTTCTTTTGGATTTCTTTTTTCTCCGCCCTCCCGTCCTTTGTCAAGAATTTTTTCACTTGAGGCGGGGAGTATTCGACAATAGGAATTTTCATTTTTTCCATCATCAGGATAATAACGCCGGTCGCTCTGCTGACGCTGATAATCGTTTTCTGATTCTTGAAGAAAAAAAGGGTCTCGATTGCCGCAAGATTTGGCTTGTGAGCTTTGATTATTTTCCTTATCTCCCTAGAAAGAATAAGTAGTCTCTTGGAGAATCTATCGATGGGTTCGGTTTTTATACAACCAAACTGCAGACATTTATATTTATTTTTATTCTTTCCACCTCTTGAGGAGTCTATCTCCAGGACCCCGTATCCCGTCGCGGCGGTGCCCGGATCGATGCCTAATATTTTCATAAAGCTTACATTTTTACATTAGAATAAATATCCTGGACATCGTCATTGCCGTCTAACGTTTCAAACAAGCTCTCTATTTTGCTTTTTAGTCCGGCTTCCTTTATCTCAATCTCCTCCTTGGGAACGAAATCTATGCTCAAGTCTTCCACCTTTATTTTCTTTTGTCCCAAATTCATTTTTACTTTATCCATCTCTTCTGGCCTCGTGTGAATTTCCAAGATATCGTCTTTGTACTTAATATCTTCAGCGCCAGCCTCGATAAGAGAGAGCTCCAGCTCTGGTGTTCTGGTGTTTTTCATCTGGATAACTCCCTTACGCTCAAACATCCATGAGACTCCTCCGCTGGCCAATTTACCGCCTCCCCTCTCCAGAATCTGTCGGACCTCATTGAGGGTCCTGTTTTTGTTATCGGTCACCGCTTCAATTAAAACAGCAATCCCCCCGGGCCCGAAACCCTCAAGAAGTAAAGTCTCAAATTTTAAACCTTCTATCTCGCCGGTGCCCCTTTTTATAGCTCTATCTATGTTCCCCTGAGGCATATTAAAATATCTGGCTTTATCGATAGCCGCTCGCAAAGCGAAATTTGTTTCTGGATTATCGCCTCCTTCTCTGGCCGCGACGGAAATCAACCGGTTGAATTTCGAGAAAATATTTGCCCGTTTTTTGTCTTCCGTTGCTTTTTTGTGTTTGATATTAGACCATTTAGAATGACCACTCATATTGTTTTTAAAAAAATTATTATTCTTTTTCTATTTCTACTTCTATTTTTTATTTATTATAGACATTTCCTCCCGGCGAGTTACTATTCTTTAATTTAATTTTTCTTCTTAATCTTACGGGACATAAACCAAAAAATTCAGACAAGACAACCGTTCCCAGGATCGACAAGGCGAGAATATTTTTCTTCATTTGGGTATTGACAAATTATTTCAAATATGATAATATATGGTAAAGCTGCGAGTAGATGGATTTTTTTCCTAGCCCAGGACAGACGGGTGAAAACTAATCTGTTCCTCGGAAAAAATTCCTAATTTATTTCTCCTGGAAGTAATCTCTACCCGCAGTTTTTTTGTTTAATTAGGTTAATTAAACATCACTCCAGTGGGCCGGTGACTGTCTCTAGCTCGGCTATTGTGGTTATGCCTTCAAGAACTCTCAAGATGCCATCCTGCTGAATGGTAATCATGCCTTCTTCAATCGCCAATTTCTTCATCTTAGATATGGAGGGATAGGACAGAACAGCCTCTTCTATCTTGTCTGTCACCTGGAACATTTCATAAATGCCTATCCTTCCTTTATAACCGCTGTTGTGGCATTCTGAACAACCCTGGGCCTGAAAAAATTTGATGTCGTTAAGACTTGGTACGATTTCAGGCGAGAGGTTGCTAAGGTTTTTTTCAATTTTCAAAGACAGATCCTTTGAAGGAGCAATTTTTTTAGCGCACTTTTTGCAAATCCTCCGTAAGAGTCGTTGGGCGATGGCGAGGTTAATAGCCGGGGCTATGCTGGTCGGAGAAGCGCCCATTTCGATTAACCTTGGAATTATGCCGGCGGCGTCGTTGGTGTGCAGGGTGGAAAAAACCAAGTGACCGGTGAGAGCCGCTTGTATGGCGGTTTCAGCCGTCTCCCTATCCCTAATTTCACCGACTAAGACCATATCGGGATCCTGCCTCAACGTTGCTCTTAAGGCGCTTGCGAAATCATAACCTTTCTCCGGATCGGCTTGCGTCTGCTGTATGCCCTCCAGCTTATATTCAATCGGGTTTTCTATAGTAATAACTTTTATTCCAGGCGAAGAAATATATTTTAAACAGGCATACAGAGTAGTGGTTTTACCGGAACCGGTTGGGCCGCAGGTCAAAATCATACCTTGAGGTTTTTTCATTTGGTACAACAAATTTTTCCTGTGCCAAGGATGCAACCCCAAGTCATTAATCGAGAGTATCATTTCCGGGTTCAAAATTCTCATGGCTATATCTTCGCCAGCATCACCCGGCACAACCGAAACCCTCACCTCTATCTCTTGCGGTTCTGCCGCTATAGTGAATCTCCCGTCTTGAGCAATATTATGAACGTTGATTTTCATAGAGGACAAGAGCTTCACACGCGAGAGTAGAAAGTTGTAAGTGCTTCTCTCTAAGAGAAAAATGTCGTATAAAACGCCATCGAGTCGATAACGAATTTTGGCCGTTTCTTCGGAGGGTTCAATATGAATATCTGAGGCGTTAAACTTCAACGCCGCCGCGATAATCGATTCGAGGATCAAACTCTTTTCTCTCTTTTCCACATCTCTCAATTTCACCCTCAATTCTTCTATTGTATTTATTTCTCCTTTTATCTTCTGCAAAAACTGGTGGGAGATTTCAATCTTTCCCACGATTTCTTTGGTTGGCAAAGGAACTTTTCTGTATTCTTCGAAAGTCTTGGAGAGCGAGGTCATCGAGCAAACGAAAAGCTCTACAATAAAACCCTTCTTCTTAAAGTCATCGATGGACTCAACCAGCAGTTTCTCCTCGGGATTGGTGGTCGCCATAGCTATTTTCTCTCCTTTCTTCTGAAAAGTCACAAAAAGACCCACCCGAGCTTTCCCCTCGGTAACCAAAGATAACGCGTCAAGGTCAATCGGAGACACAACAAGATTAATATAAGGCAGGTCGTATTTTATAGCTAATTCTCTCGTCCGGGCCTCTTCTTGTTGACGATGTAGAACAGATAAGGCTTCTTTACTCTCTTTCTCTTTTTTTCGTTGGGCGGCCATATCGAAAAGTCTATAAACTTTACTTTTAATATTCTATTCTACTTTCTATTTATTGATAATTCAAGTAAACCTCGCTAGAAAAACTGGTTTTCTAACGAGCAAATTTCCATCGCCAAATGAGAAAATCTGCTCATTTTGCTTCTCCCAGAAAATCTCATTGACAAGCCGATTGAAGGACTTATAATTAATAAAGAAATGGGCCGATATAAATTTTTATTGAAGCAATGGGTACCCAAAAAATATCTTCTCCTTCATTAGGTGAAGGGGGAGATGAACCTCCGGATAGGTTTTTAATCCACAACAAAGAAAAAGATCGGGGCATAAAAAATGAGCCTTTGTTCAAAGCAGGCTCTTTTTTGATGGAGGGGAAAATCACGACCTGTATCTCTGGGCATCCCGAGAATAAGTATCTTGATACTTTTGAGAACATCCGGATTGAGGTGATTTCTGACGTTGATAAATGCTTTAATTTATGGAGAGAATTCAGTCCTGGGGAATCCCTCTTTGACACCTGGGAATTTCGTTTTGCTTTCTATCTTGCTTACAAACCTCTTCTCTATTTCATCTTGATTAAAAAAGATAAGGAAAATCTAGCCCTTCTGCCGCTCTGGTACGAAGAAGATAAGAAAAAATATTTCTGGTTCGGGAGCGATTGGCAAGAAGGAAACAGCTTTTTTGTAAAACAGCCATCCCTCATACCCTTACTATTGCGCTTGGCGCCAAAGCCTTTATTACTAAACGCCATAAACCAAAACATTCCCGGCATGACCCCAGCCGAATCTTCATGCTTTGAGCCAGACGACTCA
This sequence comes from Patescibacteria group bacterium, assembly GCA_043803845.1. Taxonomy (GTDB): domain Bacteria; phylum Patescibacteriota; class Minisyncoccia; order Minisyncoccales; genus JAZDJT01. Next base: position 4,056 of record JAZDJT010000035.1, on the reverse strand, counting down.
AAATACGTTTTAAATCTTCAAGACATAAAAAGCTCGGAAGATTTCTTGATGAGACTCAAGAAAAATCGGCGCCACGACCTAAGAAAAGACAGGAGGCGCATCGAAAGACAAAATCCTAAAATAGTTGTTGACAATTTTTCTGATTTTGAGCACTTGGTAAGGCTGAGTAAAGAAAGGCTTATGCAAAAGGGCGAAAAAGCAGACTGGGAAGACCCTCGGAGGATAGAGACGTTCCGCCAAGTAATAAAATTAGCCGGGAAATCTTACAAAATAAGAATGGTTTCCGTGAGAGTCAACGATAAAATCGCCGGCGTTGATTTAATCGCTCTATTCAATGATTGTTACTACGCGGTCAAGTGCGGCTACGACGTTAAAAATTTTTCTGGCATCGGCAACTTCATCAACCTTTTTGAGATAGAAGACGCGCTCTCTTTGGGCATGAAAAAAATCGATTTTCTGCAGAATAGTTACGAATGGAAGTATAGATGGTTCCAGGAAATTCCTCTTCTGAAATACGAAAAACTCTAAACGATAATGCTCAATCGAATCCTCTAATTTCCTCTCGATATCTTTTTACCAAGAGAGTTTTTTGCCTTAAGTCGGAAAAAGGCTAGTTTTACTATTTCGCTAGTGAGAAAATATCCAAGGGCCAAAGAAATAACAATAAGTAAAGAACCGAGAGAAGGTAGGTTAAAGTGGAAAACTCTCCGCCCAAAATCAGTAAAGGGCAAAAAGATTGTCAAAGCTATTGCGAAGATGGAACTTAAAAGCAACTGAGGGCTGGGGAATTTTGTCTTGAGAAAAAAGTGAGAAGTCCTAATAGAAAATATCAGAATTATTTCCGTGAGAATGCTTTCAATAAACCACACGGTCTGAAGAGTTGTTTCTGATGATTTGCGAAAAATACTAAAGAAAGTAAAGTCAAAAACCGTACTGACCAGCGCCAAGGCAACGACAAGCGGAATCATTTTATCCAGCTGATAAAATTTCGGTCTCTTGAGCTCTTCCGCGTCAACCCTGTCGGAGGCTATGGAAATCAAGGGGAAATCGGAGAGTAGATTAACCAATAGTATCTGCAGAGGCAGCATCGGCAAGAAAGGAATGAAAAGGGATATTATTGCTATCGAAACAAAATTACCAAAATTGCTAGCCAGTGTACATTTTATGTATTTGTTGACATTGGAAAAAATATTCCTGCCTTGTTCTATGCCTTTGATTATAACCTTCAAGTCTTTTTTCAGCAGAATAATATCGGAAACCTCTCGGGAGACATCGGCGGCTCCCTCGACGGCGATGGCGAGGTTTGCCGCTTTCAGGGCCGGTGCGTCATTGATGCCCTCTCCTAGAAATCCCACTTCGCATTTTTTTTGAAGAGCCTCCACAATCTTATATTTGGTGCGGGGCGAGATTCGGGCAAAGACCGAGAATGACTCACAAGCTTTAATAAAATCATCTCGAGATAACCTTTCCAGTTCTTCTCCTAAAATCACTTTTTCAGAATTTTTTATGAGGTTTATTTCCTTCCCTATATAACCGGATACCTCTTTGCTGTCACCGGTAATGAGTTTGATTTTCAAACCCAGCTTTCTCGCGAGGTTTATCGATTCCTCAGCTGTCTCCTTTAGGGGGTCGTAAAATGAAAAATAGCCTAAAAAGGTTAAATCCTTCTCGTCTTTCTCGGAGATATTCCTCTTTAAAATTCTCTTGAAAGCGACTGCCAAAACCCTTCTTCCCCTGTTGCCCTCCTCCTCCAGGCTCTTTTTTATCTCCTGGGGATTTCCCCCATTGAGATAATCCGAAGAAAGTTCCAAAATTTTCTCGGGAGCTCCCCTGACAATTAAAATCAGATTACCGCTTTCGTCTTCTAAAAGAACGCTATTTCTGAACCTGAAAGAATCGAAAGGTATTTCGTCTATCTCTCTGAATTTTTTAAGAGATTCTTTAATCCTTGAATCCGCTTTCTCCACGAGGGCAGTGTCAAAAGGATTAAGGGTTGATTCAATTTCTTCTCGTATATATGATGAGGCCAGAAGGCCGTACAAAAGGCATCTTTTCCTGTCATACGAGAAAATATTTTCCAACCTTAGTTTATTCTCCGTAAGAGTACCCGTCTTGTCGGCACAGAGGATATCAATGTCTCCCAAGTCTTCCACTGCCGAGAGTCTTCTCACCACTACTTTCTCCCGTGCTAATTTTAGAGAGCCTTCGGAGAGCGCGAAAGTGACCACCACCGGCAAGGCCTCCGGCAATATGCTCACCACCAGAGCGATGCAAAAAATGAGAAAATCAAAAATATTCTTGCTGCCTTTGATTGCAAGATTGGCAAAAAATATCAGGGAAATCGATAATAAGACTATCCTCAAAATTACCCTAGAAAGATTGCTCAGGTTTTTCTCGTAAGCACTCTCACGATTTATCTCGGCAACTAATTTTGTAATCTCTCCGAGAATCGTTCCTCTGCCGCTTCCTATAACTATGCCCTCAACTTCTCCTGAAATTAACGAAGTGCCGGCAAAAATCATGTTTTTCGCCTCAAAAATCTCCGTCGCTCCTTTTGAGAGAGAATTGTTAATCTTGGGTACCGACACCGATTCCCCGCTCAAGACTGACTCATCCACCAGAACATTTTCCAGTTTCAAAATTCTTAAGTCGGCGGGAGCGATATCGCCGGCTTCAAGTAAAACTACGTCTCCGGGAACTAAAAATTTTTTATCGATAGTTTTCTCGACACCTTCCCTTAAAACTCTCGTCTTGGAGGGAATATATTTTTTTAAGAGGAGCAGTGCTTTTTCAGCTCGCGTCTCCTGCAAAAATCCCAAAGTGACGTTAATAGAAACAAACACCAAGATAAAGACACTGTTTATTTTTTCATCCACCAAAAAAGCGATTATCGCCGCTGCCAAAAGAAGGTAGAAAAAGGGCGATTTAAATTGCCCAAAAAAGACATTCCAAAGAGTCGTTCCTCTGGTTTTTATTTCGTTAGGACCGTAATTACTTAATCTTTTTTCTGCCTCCTTGTCGGAAATTCCTTCATAGCCGCTGGCGAATTCTTCAAAAATCTCCCTCACGTCCTCTCTGGTGTATTTTGAAAACCTCATAAAAATTAAATCGCTTTGAAGTTTTTAGCTACGACATACAATTCCTTACTCCATCAACACAATTACTGAGAAGGAATAACATAGATGATATCATCTTCGTCATACTGATTAAGGCCTATGCCGTTGGGGCCGTAAGAACCGACGACAACCGAGCAACCGTCTTCGGTATCGTAATCTGTGTCAAAAAAATATTCGTTACCCCATGGATCTTGGGAGATTTCTTCCAGGTATGGACCCTTCCAGTTAAAATAATCATTGGGTGCAGGAGGGTTACACACAATCCCTGATTCACAATCGCTCAAATTATAAAGACAACCATCGGAGCATATTTCATTATTATTGATACCGCACTCCTTTATTCTAGGCATTTTATGCCCTAACCATTCATTGCTATCTATCTCCAGCATCGAGATGGCATTATAAATGTCCTTAATCTCAGCACGGGCCTTGGAGACCTTAGCTTTCTCTATCATTATTGGGTAGGCCATCAGGATGACGCCGGCCAAAATAACCAAAATAGCTATGCTTACTAGTATTTCTATCAACGTAAAGCCCCGATTTTTAAAAAAAGTACTCATGGAGTTTAAGTTATTCTAAGATTTTTTCCGATAATATAAAACTCTTTACTTTTTTTACTTACAGCTTTGGGCTTGAATCTTTTTACAAAATAGAGTTTCTTTTCTAATTCTTCTATAAAAACCTTAGTTGATTTACCTTCGAAAATCTTGCAGACAAAATTACCATTGGCTAATAAAACTTTCTGGGCGATTTTTAGAGCTTCTTGGCAGAGTTCAAAAGACTTTTCCGAATCAACCGCCTTTATACCCGAAGTAGAGGGAGCCAAATCCGAAATGACCACCTGATATTTTTCTTTGAGCTCTCCAAGACCAGACTCCAAGAGACCAAAAACATCTCTCTTGATAAAAACAATATTGCTCTTTAGCCTTATCTTTATATC
>JAZDJT010000034.1:0-9016 GCA_043803845.1 Patescibacteria group bacterium | reverse complement strand
ACATCGTAAGATTTATCTTTTATACGAATCCTTGTTTTCATGTTTTATTCAGAAAAAGAAAAGGGTCCCCCCTTACCAAGAGAAATTTGACGGTTTGTCGCTCTCCATTTGTTGATCTTTGGCTCCGAACAAATGTTACCTTGAAAATCTTTAAAGAGACGGGCGGCTATCATCGCTATATCTTTTTTATCTATTTCTTTCGAGGAGTCTTCCGAGAAAAAAACTCTCTTCGGGCTAATTGCTCTTTCCACTCTCAATTTCTCTATAATATTTCTATCTTTAATAAAACAGGTGGAGAGATCCCCGTCGATGAAAGCCTTTTCTCCGAGGATGACTTTAAAGAGAGGTATCAAAGTAGGAACGCCCTCGATTATAAATTCATCAAAGGCCCGCCTGGCTCTTTTGATAACCGACGTTCTATCCTTGCCCGAGATAATCAGCTTTGCTATCAAGCTGTCAAAGTACGGGAAAATCTTCTGGCCAGGACGGCAGAAACTGTGAATCTCCACTCCTTTGCCTCCCGGAGCCAGATAGTTAGTGATTGTGCCTGGCCTGGGACCGAAATTTTCAGCGGCATCTTCGGCACAGATTCTAAACTCCATAGCCCAGTTGGACATCCTAATCTTTCTCTGCTTTAAATCTAATTTTTCTCCTTGAGCGATTTTTATTTGCTGCTCTACTATATCTATGCCGGTGACTGTCTCCGTTACCGGGTGCTCTACCTGAAGCCGAGGATTAACCTCTATAAAATAAAAGTCTCTATCTCTGTCAACCAAGAATTCCACTGTCCCGACATTCTCGTAATTTAAACGTTCGGCTATCTTTACGGCAAACTTGCCCATCTTTTTTCTCAGCCCTTTATCCAAAAAAGGAGAGGGCGCCTCTTCAATCAATTTCTGAAAACGGCGCTGAACGGAGCACTCCCTCTCACCGAGGTGCACCACCTTGCCCTTGCCATCGCCGATAATCTGAAATTCTATGTGGTGAGGTCCTTCCAAAAATTTCTCGATAAAAATCATATCGCTGCCGAATGCGACTTTAGCTTCTCTTCTTAATCTATTGAAAGTCTCCAATAATTTTTTCTGGTCTCTATCTCTAATCACGGATATGCCTATGCCGCCGCCTCCGTCAGCCGCTTTTAAGAGAAAAGGCGTCTCTGTCTTTTTAGCGACCCTCAAACAATCCATTTCGCTTTCTATCGGCTTCAGTGTGCCGTTTAAGAGAGGACAACCTACTTTTTGGGCAATTTTCCTAGCTTCTATCTTGTTACCCAATCTTCTTAATGTTTCTCCCCGGGGACCGATAAATTTGATATCGTTCCTTTTACAAAGGTCGGCGAAATCACCGTTTTCAGACAAAAAGCCATAACCCGGATGGATGGCATCCACTTTAGCGGCCTTGGCGATCTGGATGATTTTTCTCTGGTCAAGATATCCCAGAATCCCTTCCTCCTGCAAAAAATAAAATTCATCGGCAAACTTTGTCTCCAAAAAATGCTCTTCCTGACCTTTCTGAGGGCAGAGCGCAACGCTTCTGATACCCATCTCTTTGCAAGCCCGGATGATTCTCAAGGCTATCTCTCCTCTGTTTGCAATTAAAATCTTTTTAATCACCATAATTTTTTAATAGGAATATTCTTTATCGCAAAGTTGCGATATCGCCTTCATCGTTCTATCAGTCAACCCTCTTAAGACTTTATCATTGCTCAAAGAGTTTACAAAATCCTGTGAGTAATTTAGCGGTTTCCCTATCCTAACTATTATCTTTTTATTCCTTGGATTGACAGAGATACCAACAGGAACAATGGGAAGCCTTGTCTTTATGGCTAATTCCGCAACACCGGTCTTCCCCCTTCTCAAAACTTTATCTTTATTACTTCCTCCTTCCGGATAGATGACGATAATATCTCCTTTTCTAAGAAGATCTAAGGCCTTTTCTAAAACTTTCCTCCTGTCCTTGCTCTTTCTGTTTACGGTTATCGTCTCGGCAAAAAAGTATAGCGGACCGAAAATGATTGGATGATAGAATTTCTCCATTTTACCTATAAAATGCATACTCTCCAATCTATCCTTAAAGGGATAGCCAATAAAAAAGTGGTCTAAAAAAGGATTCCGGTGGTTTGAAGCAATGATAAAATTACCAAAATTGGGGATATTTTCTTCTCCTTCTACCCTGTCTATGAGAAAATTTTTCAAAACGGGGACTAAAAATAGTCTTGAGAATATAGAAAAAGTCTTTTTCATAAGATTCCTACTAATCTAACCTTTCATCGCCCCTAGAAAGAGTTTTTCGGGCGTCAGAGATAATTTTATCAATCATCTCTTGGCAAGTTTCAATATTAGATATTCCGGCCGCCGAGAAACCAGCCATTAAAGGAATCTTATTAATGTCGCTGCCGCCCAAAGAGCCAGCAATCCTCTGCGCCTTAATTTCTTCGGGGAAAGCACCTCTCTCCTCTAGTTTTTTCCACTCCTCTGAAAGTTGATTTTTTATGACTCTGATGGGGTGGCGAGTCCAACGCAAGACAACCTCTACGTCATCTGCTCCGGCCTCTATAATCTTTTTTTTGTAATCCTCTGAAATCTTGCACTCTTTTGAGGCCAAAAATCTTGTACCCATCTGAACTCCGTCAGCCCCGAGCAACAAAGCTGCCGCCACGGTTTTACCATCCCAGATTCCTCCTGCGGCGATGATTGGTATTTTTTTCACCAATGCTCTTGTCTGCGGAATGACACAGAACGTGGTGTTGTCTCCGATGTGTCCGCCGGCTTCGAGCCCCTCGACGACTACCGCATCGGCACCATTGTCTTCCATTTTCTTTGCCAGACGAGAAGAGGGAACAACGGGGATCACTTTTGTTCCGGCTGATTGAAAATAGCTAAACAGGGTAAGAGGATTACCTCCCCCAGTAAAAACTATCGGCACCTGCTTCCGAATAATCAATCTCACCAACTTCTCGACGCGAGGGTTTTGCAAAAACAAATTAACGGCAAAGGGCTTGCTCGTTAGCTGCCTAGCTTTGTCTATTTCCTTTTCCAACCATTGAGCGGACATAAGACCCGATCCCAGCGTTCCAAGTCCTCCAGCATTGGAGACGGCCGATACCAGATTGGCCTCAGAAATCCCTGCCATTCCTCCTTGAATTATTGGATATCTTATTCCTAATAATCTTGTTAAGGGGTTATTCTCGAACATATTTTTTGGAAAACTCCTTTTTGTCAACTATCGCTACGGAAAATCTAGCCTCACATTTCAAATCATCTTCCACTAAGGCTTGACTCTTTACGTGGGCAATCTTCCCCTCGTACACTCCCAATATCTCGGCTTTTAAGATTATTTTATCGCCGGGGAAAATCGGCTTGAAAAACTGGGCTCCTTTGACTTCGTAAGCTAAAAAGTGGCTTTTCTTGTGTTTACTACCAATTTTCTTCCTTAGAAGAATTGTAGAGAGCTGTGCCAGGGCTTCAATCACTATAACGCCGGGCATTATTTTGAAATCAACAAAGTGACCCTTGAAATAGTAATCGCTCTTTGAAGTCTGGTAGGCACCAACGATTGTGTCATCGGTCATTTCCTGAACATCGTCAACAAACAAAAAAGGTTCCTGATAAGGAATAATCTCTTTTATCTGGTCTTTGTTTAACATACAAAAGATGTTGTTAATAAGGATAGGGTTTGCCCGACAATATGGAAATTTCTTGCATTATTTTATCAGTTACACCCCTTAAAAGCAATCTATATTCTTTATCCCTAGGGATTTCATTAAAACGAAGCGGTTTCCCTATCTTGATAATTCTTTTTTGATTATCTTTATCTCTGGAGATACCAATTGGTAAAACTGGCGTATTGGTTTTTAAGGCTAACTCTGCCATGCCCGTTTTACCCTTCAAGAGCGCCTTCCCTTCATTTGTGCCTCCTTCAGGATAGATGACAATATTTTCCTTTCTCCCTAAATGACTCGAGATTTTCTCTATAAATCCTTCCCTATCTATTTTCTTTCTATTGATAATAATTGTATCGCTCATGTAATAAAGCAACCAAGACTGTAAAAAAATTGGTATTGTGTCCAGCGCGCCGATAAAATGGGTTTCCTTCAGTTTTTCTCTCAAAACGTAAAGAATAAACCAGTGATCTTTACCATTAATGTGGTTGGAAGCCAAAATGAAATTACTATTCGGGATATTATTTTCCCCCTCAATTCTCCCTAAGTGTCTCCTCACTAAAGGGAAAACAAAAAACCGGAGAAAAAGTAAAAAGATTTTTTTCATGGCCAATTCTGGATTTTACCGGATTAATTTTTATATCATTAACCCTCCGTCAACATCAACAACTGCCCCGGTTATAAAAGAGGCATCCTGGGAAACCAAAAAGGCCACAACGTTAGCCACGTCTTGCGGGCTACCAAAACGCCCTAAGCTAGTCAACTTTTTTACTGTAATTTTAAACTCTTCCGGCAGATTAGCAGTTAAGGGGGTGTCAATGAATCCCGGAGCTACTGCGTTAACATTAACTCCGAGCTTGCCCAACTCCTTACTTAAAGATTTTGTGAAACCGATGACTCCCGCCTTGGCTGCGGCGTAGTTTGCCTGACCAAAGTTGCCTCTCTGACCTACTATCGAAGAGATATTTACTATCTTGCCCTGACTTTGGATGATCAAAGATAGAACAGCCTTAGTGCAGTTAAAAACGCCGGTGAGATTTATATCAATAACCCTTTGCCACTCCTCCTGCGTCATTTTTGCCAACGTTCTGTCTTTGGTTATGCCAGCGTTATTAATCAAAACGTCGAGTCTACCAAATTCTTTTTTTATGCCGTCTGCCATCTTTCGGGTGTCTTGGCTGTTTGAAACGTCGGCCAAAAAGTATTTAGCCGTACCGCCTCCTCTCTCGATTTCTTGAACAAATTCCTGAAGTTTCCCTTCCTGCGAAGGGATATCGTTGAGAGCAATTTTTGCTTTGCCCTGCAAAAATTTTTTGGCAATGGTCCTGCCGATGCCGCCAGAGGCTCCGGTTATTAAGACTACCTTGTTTTCAAAATCCATAAATTTAATTTAAAAAAATTAATTACTATTGGCCTTTATTTTTTTGATAAACTTCCAAAGAGTGGGTAAAGAGAATCCGGCGATAAGAATCTTTATTGCGTCCCCGAGCAAGAATGGATAGAGGCCAACCTTAAGCAGGCTCCCTGCCGGAATAAATCTTACCAACCAAAATAAGCCGAAAACGTAAATCGTGATATTGCCTAAAACCATCGCTAAAATTGACGTTTTAAAACTCTTATCATAGCCCTTCTCTGCCAACTTACCAACAAGAAAAGAGGCAAAAACGAAACCGATAATGTAGCCGAAGGTGGGACTAAGAATATATTGGATCCCGCCGCCTCGGGCGAAAAGAGGAAGTCCCAACAAACCGAAGACAAGATAAGTCAGCTGAGAAAGCGCACCTCTCGAACTTCCTAATAAAATTCCGCTCAGAAGCACTAATAGAGTCTGACCAGTGATGGGAACCGCCCCTATCTCAATTTTCAACTTTGAAGACAGCGCGGTTAAAAAACTGAAGCTCAAAACCAAAATGATGTTTAGTAAAAGACCGCGACTAATAATTTTTTTTGACCTTGGGAAGATAATGTCTACTAAAACTTGACTGTTTTCCATATAGTTAAATTTTTAAGAAGTGCCAACCTTTTCGATGTCATATTGTACCTCTCCAATTTTTTTACCCAAAATTGGTATTTTTTGAACGTCAATCTCTTTTAAGTGGCTTGGCGATTTTTCAATCATTGCTATCTCCGAGAAGACACGGTCGATGTTGAAAGGATTATAACCGCCCAATATCAACCCGACGAAAGCAACATGACCACTGCTCTTTTGTATATTTACGCAATCGGCTATGGTCAAATAAGAAGGCAGAACCTCCTGCAACTTTCTAATGATTTCTGAGTCGTCGGAAAGGTACTTTAAAGAAAGGTACGATTCCTTTCTAAGAAATTTTAATGTGTTCTCCAGAGCGCCCTTTATTTGAGATTTCCTATCGAGTTTCAAGATGGGAAGGTTAATAACAAGATTACTCTCTAGGACTTCTTTCGAGACCTCAAAAGACAAGCCATCTTTTTCCTTCTTAACAAAGTCGCTCTTGGCCAGGTCCAAAGGGGCAATCTTATTTCTCAGGCACACCTCCAGGAGTTGAGATTTTTGGGCAGAGGCTTCAACGGGCACCTCGTCAAAGCTCTGGGCGGCGACCTTAATATGGCTGCTATTTGCTCCTTTTTGTATTAGGTACCTCAAGAGACTGTCTAAAAATCTCGGATTAGTATTGGCGGCAAGATAGGGATGGTCTGGAGAAATCAGAGTGGGAAGTATTAAAATCTTTGTCTCTTTTGTAATCTTTATTCCGCCGAGCAGGCTAATAATTTCTCCGACAGCGCTATCGGTATCGTACTTTACCCTTAAGATCGCTACAGCTGATTTATCATCGCTCTCTTCGAACCTAAATTCTTCTCCGATCTTGTACTCCTTTAAAGATTTTTCCGCCCAGCGGTTACCCTTATCATCCTCTACCACTAAAACATGATAAGGAACTTTGGGGTGTAGAATCGTCGGGATGACTACCCTGGACGTCCCAATAACTTTCATTCTCTCCGAGAGAACCTCTTTAAGAGAAGAGAAACAATCGGGACATTTCTCGAGAGGGTAATGCCATCTTTTTTTACATTTTGGACACTGATAAAACATAACTCCTACATACCGATATTGAAAACTTTTCTGAAATGGAAACCGTTAATAGAAAAGCTGATTAAAAGAGGAAAATGTTGCGGCCGCCGAAAAAGGCACCAAAAAAACGTTCTCCAATAATAAACTCTCCCCTTTTTTAGAACGCCTAATTCCCAAATCGATTTAAAAAACGCGGACAGGTGGCTAAAATCAAATTTAATCCGCCTAATGCCCTGGGGATAATTATATTCTTTTAGAAACGTTTTTACCCTCTCGTAATAATATTTCGGAGAATAAATCGTTCCTACGATCCTTTTGTAGCCGTCCAGGAGGGTTTTTTGATCCATTTTGGTGACAAAGTTTATTGAGCTGTCTGTGTTGTCGCCCGTGGGATTTTGGATAAGTCGGTTAGAACTTTTGAGACGCTGGTATAGTCTAGTTTTGGGCAGGGCGGTTAATATACCGACCATCGCGGTTACGATTCCGCTTCGCTGGATGAATTGAATCTGTTTTTCAAAAATTGAAGGAGTGTCGCTGTCAAAACCAACAATAAATCCCCCCTGAACCTGGAGCCCGTGACGCTGAATTGTTTTAACAGAGGTTATCAGATTACGATTCTTGTTTTGAAACTTGCCGCACTCGGTAAGACTACTGTCATTTGGGGTCTCGATACCGACAAAAACCGTATTGAATCCGGCTTCGACCATGAGATTCATCAAATCTTCATCGTCGGCAAGGTTGATAGAGGCTTCGGTTATAAAGGAGAAGGGATATCTCTTTTTTTTCATCCACTTAATCAGGGCCGGTAATATCTCCTTCTTAATTTTCTCTTTGTTGCCTATAAAGTTGTCATCGACAAAGAAAATTCCGCCTCTCCAGCCGAGATTATATAATTTTTCCAGCTCCCTGATTATTTGTTCCTTGTCTTTGGTCCTGGGGACGCGACCATTCATAATCACGATGTCGCAAAACTCACAATTGAAAGGACAGCCCCTTGAATATTGGATACTCAGAGAAGAGTATTTTTTGAAATCAGCAAGCTCAAATAGAGGAAGCGGCGATTTTGTCACCTCCGGAAACTCATTAGACTTATAAACTTTTTGAGGAGTACCAGCTAAGAGATCTTTTAAGAATTGCGGAAAGGTGACTTCGGACTCGTTCAAAATAAAGTGGTCTATGCCATCTAAAAATTTTTCGTATCCCGTCGTAAAGAGAGGCCCCCCGGCAACTATCTTGACGCCTATTTCCTTCGCTTTTTTTATGACCTCCCTGACCGACTCTTTTTGAACTATCATCGCACTGATGAATAGATAATCGGCCCATCTCAAGTCCTTGTCTTCTAACCGCTGAACGTTCATATCTATTAATTTTTTCTCCCATTCTTTTGGTAAAAGAGCAGCTACGGTCAAAAGACCAAGAGGAGGAAAAGATGCTTTTTTGCCTATGAATTTTAAGGCGTGTCGAAAACTCCAAAAAGTATCGGGGCACCTAGGATATAATAACAATATCTTCATATTTGAATAATTTTTAGACAACTATCTTGAATTAGTATTGGGCTGAATCAATTTAATATTTTCAGAAGAAAACCTTTTAAATAGTGGCAGAAAAACAGAGCCAAGAGTAGGAGTGAAAATAATAACTGACAAAAGCTGATTTCTTAGAAAAGGAAGGGCGGCGGTATAACACTCAATAAGCCCAGAAAAATTCATCGGATACATATGAGATATTAGCCACCAACCAAAATTCGTCCAAAGATAGAAAAATAACACTCCAGACACTCCAAGTGTTGTAACTTTTGAAATATAATCCTTGGATCTTCTTTTCACCGAAGAGGAGACAATCCCTATTATAACGAAGGATGACCAGGTGAAAAGGAAGATGGGCGTATTTCCAAAATAGAGATCAGAAAAAAATATCGTCAGGAAAGATACTGCGCCGCCAAAAACTCCACCCAGCAAAGAACCTGCCAAAACCGAGAGAGTGGTTACCAATTCAAAATTCGGAATGCCAATCTTTTCATTAAGGAAGATTCGAGAAAGGATTCCGAAAAGAACCAAGAGCGTGGCAAAAATAATTTTATTTCTACTCATGCTAAAATTTTAGCCCTAAAACTCCGAAGGAGCAAATTTCCATTCAACCATATCCCTACCTTTTACGTTTTGCTTATCTGCGGAATTCATAGATAATTCACCATTCAACCAATACATCCAATATTTGTTATCGGTGCCGTTTTTAACTCCATCAACGCTCTCCAGAAACACTCCCATTCCCTGGTATTCTTTTTTCTCCAATTTCAATCCCTCCCT
>JAZDJT010000033.1:0-9809 GCA_043803845.1 Patescibacteria group bacterium | reverse complement strand
TTGGCGATCTTTGCCCTCTTTTCCTTCTCCCTGTTTAAGATAGTCGCCAGCAACAAACGCAAGGTCGAAGAAGTTAATTTTTCCCTTTCTTTTAACGATCTGTTCAAATCGTTTTTAATTTTTTCTTTAAGGTCCATAATTTTTAATTTTTATTATGTGGGCGGCAAAGGATTCGAACCTATAGCCTCATGGATGTAAACCATGCGCTCTAACCATTGAGCTAGCCGCCCTTCCGTCTATTGCTTTAACTTTTTTGGCAGCCCCTCGGTAGAAAAATATTTTATTGGTTTCTTAAAATCTTTAGCTAGTCTGATTTCCGTTGCCACGCCGTCACTTATTTGTCCGATGACCCACAATTCATCGGCTAACATCACCAGATTATTATTAGCTAACCGCACTTTATTTCTATCAATCTTGTCTTGTAAAAAATAATCAAAATTCATATACGGGTTTAATGGTAGATATCCTTTATCAAGAACAAGACTGCTTAAATGCTGACGCCAGCAAAAATTTTCCTTAGCGTAAGCAAGATAGATAATTTTTAACTTTTTTCTTAATTTGTCGGCAGGGTGAGACATATTGGTGCGGACGGTGGGACTTGAACCCACACGCCCAAAAGGGCCAGGCTCCTCAGGCCTGTGTGTATGCCGATTCCACCACGTCCGCATTCAAAAGGTTTCCATTAGGAAACGCTAGTCTTTCGTTTTCTTGACTAATTCTGATTTTAACTTGCGTCTCGCTTTCTTCTCTGATTTATCTCTCAAATAATAAAGTTTCGCCCTTCTGGCCCTGCCCTTTTTCACTGTTTCTATTTTTTCGATAAGGGGCGAGTGCAGAGGGTATATTTTCTCCGTTCCCACGCCTTCCAAAATTGCCCTCAACGTAAAAGTGGCGTTAATCCCCTTGCCGTGTTTTTTTGCTATCAAAACACCTTCAAAAACCTGGGATTTCTTTTTGCTCTCTCCTATTATTTTCTCATAAACTTTGATAGTGTTTCCTATCTCCATTGGCGGCAAATCTTTTTTTAGTTGTCCTAATTGATATAAGTTCATAATGCATTTTAAATTTTTATCGTGTTAACATTCGACGCATTTATGTGGGCGGTGCAGGACTTGGACCTGCGGCCTTTCGCACGTCAAGCGAACGCTCTACCACTGAGCTAACCGCCCTAATGATGTGGGTGTGGATGGGATCGAACCATCGACCCCGACTTTATAAGAGTCGTGCTCTGCCGCTGAGCTACACACCCACCTTTCTTATATTGTCTTTTGCACTTCTTTGTATCTCTTGATAATTCGTTCGAATTCTTGACGCTCTATTGTCTCTTTTTCTTTGAGCACCTTCGAAATAATCTTCAAAAGGCCCTGTTTCTCTTTGATAATTTTTTGGGCTTTTTTCTCTGCTTCTTTTATAAATCTTTCCACTTCGTTGTCAATCTCAGCCGCTCTCTTTTCGGAATAATTTCTCTGTTCTCCCAGGTCTTTGCCCAAAAAGACCAATTCAGCCTTCTCGCCAAAAGCAATCGGTCCCAATCTTGACATGCCGTATTCCATAACCAGTTTTCTCGCTAGATCGGTTGCCTGCTTTAAATCGTTCGAGGCGCCGGTTGTCACTTCTTTGAAAATCATTGTCTCGGCGGCATAGCCACCCAAGAACGTCGCCAACTCTGCCAAAAACTGACTCTTTGTCTTCAAGTGTCTCTCTTCAATTGGAAGTTTCAAAGTGTAGCCGGCGGCCATGCCTCTGGCGATAATCGAAATTTTCTGGATGGGTTCCGAATCCGGCATAAAAGAAGCTACTATTGCGTGACCGGCTTCGTGATAGGCGGTTATTTCTTTTTCTTTTTGAGAGAGAATGTGACTTTTTCTCTCCGGGCCCAATAATACTTTTTCAATCGATTCCCGAAATTCGTCTTGGGTTATTTCTTTTTTGTTGCGCCGCGCGGCGAGAATCGCCGATTCGTTCATCAAATTAGCCAAGTCAGCTCCGGAGAAACCGGGCGTTCTCTCCGCAATCTCTCTCAAATTTGAGTCTTTTGCCACGGGCTTGCCCTTTGAGTGAATTTTTAAAATATCTTTCCTTCCCTCTATGTCCGGCCTGTCCAAAACCACATGCCTATCGAACCGTCCAGGACGGAGGAGTGCCGGGTCTAATATGTCGGGGCGATTTGTGGCGGCTATAATGATTACGTTTGTCTCTCTCTCGAAACCGTCCATCTCCACAAGAATTTGGTTCAAAGTTTGTTCCCTCTCGTCATGACCCCCTCCCAGACCTGAACCTCTATGCCTTCCTACCGCATCCAACTCGTCCAAAAATAAGATGGAGGGCGAATTCTTTTTGGCAAGAGAAAATAAGTCCCTGACTCTCGCCGCTCCCACTCCCACAAACATCTCAACGAACTCCGAACCGGAAATGGAAAAAAACGGCACACCTGCCTCTGAAGCAACTGCTCGCGCAAGGAGCGTCTTTCCGCAGCCCGGCGGCCCGACAAGAAGCACTCCCCTTGGTATCCGAGCTCCCATGTCCAAAAACTTTTTAGGTTCCCGCAAAAATTCCACTATCTCTTTCAGCTCCTCCTTCGCTTCTTTTAAATCAGCGACGTCATCGAAACCAACTTTATCTTTTTCTTTCCCGCCAGCTCCGTATATGCGAGGCCTGGCCTTACTGAAAGTAAATGCCTGAGTTGCTCCTTTCTGGCCTTGTCTTAGCATCCACCAGAAGAAAATGATAATAAATACAACCGGAACTACCGAAACTAACACAAGAACCAAGAAATCGTTTTGCGCCTCGCGATAAGTTATCTCGATTTCTTGCAGGTCCTGGCTCTGAATACCATAGGTTAACAAAACTTCCTCAAGACTTGAGCTAACTTCTTTCTGGGTTACCTCTTGAGTCCCATCTTTTAAATCGATTAAAACCTCGCCTCCTCTTACTTCCACTTTTTTCACCTCTTTGTCTCCGACCTGCTTGGCAAACTCGCTAAAACTTATCTCCTTTATCTGACTGACGGGGTTCAAAAGGGAAAAAATTCCGGCAAAAAGCAGGAAAATTAAAAAAGCGTAAAAAATGTTTTTCCACAAATCTTTCATAATTTTTTGTTAATCAAATAGAATAAAATTATTCTTTCTTCGAAGTCAGAATAAGGTTATTCTTTCTCCGAGAAGATCAGTTTTTGCCTGCGAGGGTCAGCGCTGATAACTTTTAATTCCATTTCCTTACCTATAAATTTCTTAAGTTCTTGATATATTTTGTCCGGCGTCGGGCTCTCAACTTTGGGATAATTTTTTCTGGAAAGCTGTGAAGCAGGCAAAAATCCTTGCATCCCGGAATAATTAAAGATAAGCCCTCCCTTGTTGGCACCGACTGCTTTTAACAAGACCGTTCCTTTTTTATCGTTCAATTCCTGAAGATTCTCCCATGTTAAATCCTTACTCGCCTCTCTTAAAGAGAGCTCAACCAGGTTGTCTTTGTTGTCGAGATCAATAATCTTGGCCATGATTTCTTTCCCTTTTTCCATTTTGGATAAATTCTCTCCGGCAGCGCTCAGGTCGTTTTTTTTAATAATTCCTATTTTATAATTCCCTATCTCTAACAGAATTCCGTTTTTAACCTTGTCGATAACTTTACCCTTAACAATCTCGCCGACTTTTGGCGGTATCAGCAAATCCCTGTATTCTTGCAGATGAATCTTTACTTTTTTCATAATTATTATTATAAATCTTATCTAAATAACACGCTCCATTTTATCAATAACCAGAGGAAATATCAATAGACCCTATGGAGATTATAAAGATAAAAAATAAAGAGCCAAGGACAATTTCTGCCGATATTGGAAAGATAATTGATACCATAAAAAAAGGCGGAGTTGTCGTCTTTCCCACCGATACCGTCTACGGTCTCTTGTCTGATGCCACCAATAAAAAGGCGGTAGCAAAACTTTTAAGAATAAAAAGGAGAAGAAGAGGTCACTTTCTTCCCCTCTTTGTAAAAAATTTGAGAGACGCTAAAAAAAACGCTCAAATCGACGCAAGAGAAGAGTCCTTTTTAAAGATTTTTTGGCCCGGTCAGATTACCGTTGTTTTAAAAAGAAAAAAAGGCATCAAACTTTATGGCGTTGACAAAAAAACAATCGCCTTAAGGATACCTGATTTCCCCTTACTTAATAGCTTACTGAAAAAAATAACGATTCCCTTAACCGCAACCTCGGCAAACATCTCCGGCAAAATGCCGTCCGGAAAAATAAAAGAGGTTCTTAAGCAGTTTTCAAATTCTAAGTATAGACCCGATTTGGCAGTTAACGTCGGGCCTTTGCCCAAAAGAAAGTCATCAATTATTATAGATTTAACGAAGGATATACCCAAACTTTTAAGAATGTAAAAACTCTGATGAATTCATCAGAGTTTTTCCTTCGGGAGAATAATCATCACCGACCTACCTTCATTCATATTACCACCGTTCCACTCGTGAAGAGCGTTCAAAAGAACGTCATATTTGAAAGCAAATTTTTCTCCGTGCCTTGTACCTGGATCATTGGTGATAATCTTTTTCTCCCTTTCATCCCATCCTATAGCTACCAACATATGATATAGCGGCCCATCACCCTCTCCACCATCGCCGGCAACGCATTTCGGCTTACACGTATAGTAGGGACTCATTCCAAGAGAAAGAGGGCCGGAGAGCAATCTCCCCGCTGTCGGCAAAATTACCGGATTGCCCTTGAAAATTTCCTTTTTTATATCTTCGATAGAATTAACAGGCAAAACCTCTACTTTTTTATATCCGTAAAAATCCTTAGCTAATTTGGCTGTCTCTTCCGCTTCAAGGTCTTTATTTCTTTCTTTATAATTTTTTTCCTGAAAGTCCAGCATTCTCAAAATCTCTTCATCGGCAATCTCTGGCGTCAGTTCTCTATTCTGAAGATAATAATGAGCGGTTATAATCGATGCCTCTTCGCAAGCGTCTTCATGGTCAGGATCCCATTTTTTATAAGGTGCTTGAGACGTGAAAGTAACGGGTAATAAATAAGATTGAGGCAATTTTTCCTCTGTCTTCGTAGGAGTTTCTTCTTTTTTTTGAGTCTCCTCTACCACGGGATTAACTTTAGCCGTCAGAGCTTCTTTCTCGCTTTGCGAGAATACCGAATAATTGCTCTTTTGTATAAAAACAAAAACGCCTCCCGCAATCAGAAAGACAATAATTATAGATAAAAGAATTTTCCTCATAATAGTATTATCTTACGACCACGCCGCTCCTCCCAAAAGTGTTCCAGTTGGAAAGAAAAGTCGAAGTTGACCAATAAATCTGTCCGACGTAAGGATCGTTAAGAATAATCTTTGAAGGAGAGTTGGCATTACCGACAAACCCTATAACCGTTCTGGTATGTTCTCCTCTCCAGGCTTTAATGTATTTACCTTCTTTAGTGTACCAAGAATCCTGGTAAGCGCCGCTTCCGATAACGCCCCAAACTACTATAGGATTACCATTTTTTATCTCTTTTGTCAAGTCTGAAACACTCCATCCGGAAAAGGCTTGAGACTGCGGCCGCCAGACTTTTGCAGCCGCGGCTATGGGGTCCCAATAAACTCCATAGCCCGTGGTATTCTGCTTACCTCTCAGACTCCCGACATAAACTTTATAAGGGTCAGCCCAAATATTACCCTGTCGTGGCGCGGATTCTATTTTGATGTAATTCATAATCCCGTTCTCGGAGACAGACAATCCCTTATATCTTAAAGCCATTTTTAAGGCGGCAGCTTCGCACGACAAAGGATAGTCCTGAAAGTCCAAAAGCACAGAGAGTTTAAAAGTCTGAGACTGGGTGGTAAAAACCGTCGAAAAAGATTTGTTGGAGTCAAGACCGTAAATGCTCTCCAATCCGCTCAAAATAGTAACCTTATAAGTGGTTTGATAGGAAAGATTTTTTGCGGGATTGAAAACCAGCGTATTGCCGGAAAAAGAGAATGAACCACTGACCTCCGGACTTATCCGGAAGTGATTTTGGGCCGATTCTTTATCAACCGGCTGGTCAAAATAAACCCTTACAGAATTTTCGATGCTTACTCCCTGACTCTGGTTTGACGGTGAGAAAGAAACCCCGACGCGTCCTATGGTGCTAAAGAAA
The DNA here is from genome assembly GCA_043803845.1 of Patescibacteria group bacterium. Lineage (GTDB taxonomy): Bacteria > Patescibacteriota > Minisyncoccia > Minisyncoccales > JAZDJT01. The sequence continues at coordinate 3,688 of JAZDJT010000033.1, read as the reverse complement.
AAGGATATATTCTTGGTAAGATACTTGCCTTTCTCGTCTCGAGTCCCTTTCTTGACAACAACTTTGAAATCTGTTTGAAAAGGCAGCGTTGAAGAGGGGCTGAAAACTAAGCTTTTTTTATCGCTTGACCAAGAGAAGCTTCCTTTGACCGAGGGAGTGATAGAAAAATTTTCCTCTACCGACTTTTTGTCCATCGGTTCGTTGAAAACTATTTTTACGTTCTTATCCGTAAGAACATTGCTACCGGTTGGCGACAGCGAAACAATTTTTGGCGGTGGAGCGGTTTCAAAAGAACCTTGATAAAAATCTCTGCACTCGCCTTGAAAGATTGTTTTTTTCGTTTCCTTGTCTCTGACGTAAAAAGTTCCCTGAATCTTAAAAGTATATTCTGTCCCCTGCAAAAATCCTGCCTTGGGCGTCAGAATGTATTCATCTTTTTTGTCGTTCAGGATTGTTTTTATATCGGTTTTGGGCTCCAAGATGAAATCGAAATCGACCAAATCCGGGTTTGGCTGAGAGAGCTTTACTTTGATGTTGAAAGAAGGAAGAAGGTTTTTTGTGCCATCCTTCGGCTCTACCCTTTCCACATTTGGAAGGGTCTGGGTAGAAAATGTCGATTCAAAATCCGAAGTCTCGCCGATGTGCACCGTACCTTCTATGCCTTTTAAGATAATCTTGTAATTAGTTTCTGGCTGTAAAATCTCAGTCGGCACAAAAACCAGTCTTCTAAAAAAGTGATTTTTGAAAAGGGGCCTTTGATAGTGCCACTCGCCCGGGACATCGGGCTCAATACTAGGAATGAGTATGCCTCTATTTACTGGCAGAGAGAAATCTATTCTTATCTCTGAATCAGCCTGAACATCTTTTGAGTTTTGCGCCGGTGATATTCTCACAACCCTTGGCGGAATTAAAAAAAAGCCTGCCGCACCTATCAGGCCGAAGGCAACAAGACTCAAAAATATTTTAAGAAGAATGTGTCTTCCCATTTATTTTTTTTCTTGAGAAAATTATTTTTTGGGGCACTCAAAGTTGCGAACGGGCATGGTTCCGCCACTAGAGGCGGAGAACGAGCCTCCCCTTTGGCGAGTAAAATTTACTCGCTGGGTAAATTTTGCGTCTTCCAGAAAATAATTTTTGAAATCACGCTTGTGCCGCGGGAGAGAGTCGAACTCTCATGACCTTGCGATCATTGGATTTTGAGTCCAACGCGTCTGCCAGTTCCGCCACCGCGGCTTAATTCTATACTAAATCTATCAAAAAACTATTAAAATTTCAACTTGAAAAAGATGGACGGATTTATTATACTAAATTATATTTATGACTCGAATTATTTCTATTGTTAATGAAAAGGGGGGCTCGGGCAAAACCACCACGGCTGTTTCCCTAGGAGCTTTTTTGGCAAAACTGGGCAAAAGAGTGTTACTGATAGATCTTGACCCGCAGGCAAACGCCACCATCTCTTTAGGATTCTCTCCCCGTAAAATTCCAACCAACATCTATCACGCTTTGATGGGAGAGGTGCCATTAAAAGACGTGATTAAAAAAACTCCGCTCTTTAATTTTGACATCGCTCCATCGAACTCTGATTTGGCGGGAGGTAATATAGAACTTTTAGACAAAATGGGGAGAGAGCAAATACTCTCAAAAATTATCGAGACGGTTAAAAATGATTATGATTATATACTCCTGGACCCTCCTCCCTCTCTGGGAATCCTGACTTTGAATGCTCTGGTTGCTGCAAGAGAAATCATTGTCCCAATCCAATGCGAATTTTTCGCTTTAAAGAGTCTGGAACAACTATTTGAAATACTGGATCTTCTTGAAAAGAACCTTAATAAAAGCTTTCATAATTTTTTCGGCCTGCTTACTATGTACGATAAAAGAAATATGCTCGCCCGCGAAATCTTAAAAGAGGTTCAGGAAAAATTTCCCGGAAAGGTTTTCGAAACAATCATTCCCAGGAACATAAAACTGGCCGAGGCTCCAAAATATGGGAAAACTATCTTCCAATATGCTCCAGAATCTACAGGAGCTAAGGCCTACGAATTGTTAGCCGAAGAGATAATTTTAGAGAATTCAAAAAGCAAAGCATAACTAATACGCTAAACGCTAAACCCTAATAAAAATATGCCTTACGGTCTCGAAGCTCTAATACCAAAGAAGAATAAAAAAGAGGTTGCCCAGAAAAAAGAGAGCGTTTTTTGGATTGAGGTAAGTAAAATCAAGCCAAATCCTTTGCAACCCAGAAAGGAATTTAAGAAAGAAGAGTTAAAGGAATTGGCCGACTCAATAGAAAAATATGGTATTTTGCAGCCGCTTCTGGCAAAGAAGTTGGAAAAGACCACGCCTCAGGGCGAATCGGTCGAGTACCAATTAATCGCCGGCGAGAGAAGATTGAAAGCGGCAAGAATAATAGGAATGAAAGAGGTACCGGTAATTATAGAGGTGATAAAAAGAGGAGAAGAATTACCCATCTCGCTAGTTGAGAACATCCAGAGAGAGGACTTAAATCCCTTAGAAAAAGCTGAGGCTTTCAAGGAGTTAATAGAAAAATTCAACTTTACCCACAAGGAGATAGGAAAAGTGCTGGGGAAAAGCAGAGAAAGTGTTTCCAACACTTTAAGACTCCTGGAGCTACCCGAACAAATAAAGGAGGGGGTTCGAGGAGGTAAGATCTCCGAGGGACACGCCAAAGTTTTATTATCGATGGACAAGGAAAAGCAGATGAGAACATTCAGAGAAACGCTGGAAAAGAATTTGTCGGTGAGAGATATGGAAGAGAGAGTGAAACCAAGAATAATTAGGAGAAAGGGAAGCGAAACGCTTTTAAACGTTCAGAAAAAAATCGCTAAAATCGAGGAGGTCAAGAACGTAAGATTAAAAGAATTCGAGGATAAGATAGAATTAACTTTTCTATTCCAGTCAAAAAAAGATTTGGAAAAATTTCTAAAAAGATTGAGGAAATCTTAAAAGTTCCCTACCTTTTCAGCTACAACTCTCAGGGAACCCTTAAAAAATTTCTTGTAAAATCCCCTGTACTCCCATAAGATGGGCTGAAGTTTGGATTTTAAGAATTCTTGCTTTAATTCTGACTCGGAAAAAAAACCAGTAGCTCTGTCAAAATATCTAACTATCGGCAATAGGGAAAAAAATTCCGTTGTGTGCTCCGCCATAATGTATCTCCCCTTGTTTTTTAACACCCTACTTATTTCTTTTATCGCAGAACGCCAATTATCTATGTGATGCAGGACAGAAAAACCGTAAACCAAATCAAAGTGACCATCGGGGAAATTTAATCTTGTCGCGTCCTCTCTGCGAAATGATAACTTTCCGACAAGATTCTTTTCTTTTCTGACATTCTTTTCTGCCATTATCAGATCCCTTGTGTCTACGTCACTAACTATTATTTCTTCAGGTCGAATTTTCTCTTTTCTCAGATGCTTTATTAATTCTCTTATCGCTTCTCCCCTGCCACAACCTATCTCTAAAATTCTGCTTTGTTCATTCAGGTTATGGGTAAAATATCTAAAATTTTCATTTATCTCCCTCTCCTGTAAAGTTTTTCCAAAAAGCAGGCTATTTAATTCTTTTAAGAACGATGTCATAGAAATCCATGGACTTGCGTCCTGATTTATGTATTTTCCTCCGCTACGCTCCGGGCTTGCTACATCCGCGGGCTAATGCCCGC
>JAZDJT010000032.1:0-2159 GCA_043803845.1 Patescibacteria group bacterium | reverse complement strand
GATTCGGAATTTAGACCCATAAAATTTTTAGGAGCGACACTCGTTCTTATTGGTATTTTCCTGATAATCGGAAAAGAATTTTCGGCAGTATCAGATAGGAAAAAGAAGGGTGTACCCTGGCACCTTTATTCTCTCGGGGCATCGTTGTTTTTTACCATTTGGACGCTAATGCTGAAAAAAATAACCCTCCTTGGTTTCTCCTCAAAAGAAATTAACCTTTTCGTTTTCGGCTTTAGCTGGGTTGGTTTTCTCTTATTGAGCCTCAAAGGTTTGAAGGATATCGTACCGACTAAAAATCTTTCTCAATTTTTAGGGTTGGTTTTCCTAGCGTCATTTTTTTCTTTCCTGGGAAATCTCTTGGGCGTTCAGGCGATAAAGGCGGCTCCCAATCCCGGTTATCACGAGGCGATCAAAAGCGTCAGTGTCTTGGTTACCTCCTTGGCGTCGATTAAACTATTTTCTTCAGATTCTAAGCCATTAAAGATCTCTGGAGTCGCGGTTATCGTCTTGGGAGTAATCCTTCTTGTTTTATAAGGCTTGACATTGATTTTAAATTCGCTATAATTAAAGCAGACTATATTAGTCGGCTTTTTAATATATACTGAACTTAATGGAGTATGAGACTTTCAAGGAAGTCACAATACGGACTGCGGGCGATGATTTGTCTTGCGCGGGAAAGAAAAACTGTCTCTATAAACGAGATTTCCAAGGCAGAAAAAATACCCTTTCCTTTTCTGGAAAAGATAATGGGGTTGTTGAGAAACGCAAATATCGTTAAGGCTATAAAAGGAGCAAGAGGAGGATATTTGTTGGCGAAAAAGCCAAATAAAATTAGTATAGGAGAGATAGTTAGGACAATAGAAAAAGGTATTTCTATAGCGCCTTGTCTCGGCGATATAGGGTCTCTCAAAAATATTTGTAAGAGAAAAAACAGGTGTCTGGCCAGAGAAGCCTGGAAAAAATTGCAAGACTCTTTGCAAAATACTCTTGATTCCATGACCCTGGATAATTTAATTGACTAAATATATGAAAAGAGAAATAGACATCTCTAAAAAAATGACTTTTGCTAAGCTTCTGGAGGTTTATCCGGAATCAGCCGCTGTTTTGTTAAAATACAATATTCACTGTATCGGCTGCCCCTACTCGAGGCAGGAGACGATAGAGGAAGGAGCTAGCGCCCATGGCGTTGAGCCAGAAGAATTAATTAAGGAGTTAACGAAGTTGCTCCAAAAAAGAAACAAAAAAATATAAGCCTGATATGAAAAAAATCATTTATCTTGACTACGCAGCCACTACGCCCATCGATCCTCACGTGAAAAGAACAATGGCTCCTTATTTTTCTAGTAAGTTTTTGGGGAATACGATGTCTCTTCATCGCTTAGGGCAAAAATCAAAAAAAGTCTTAGAAGAAAAAAGAGAAATAGTTTCTGATTTCATCGGCGCTACCCCCGAAGAAATTGTTTTCACCTCCAGCGCCACGGAGAGTAACAATCTTGCCTTGAAAGGCGTAGCTTTTGCCAATAGAAACAAAGGGATGCACATAATAACTTCTTCCATTGAGCATCCCTGCGTCTTGGAGAGTGTGAAATGGCTCGGAAAGCAAGGTTTCAAAATTACTATTTTACCGGTTGACAGATGCGGCTTAGTCGATCCAGGAGACGTCAAAAAGACGATTAAAAAAGAGACGATTTTGGTTTCGGTGATGCACGCCAATAATGAAATCGGAACAATTGAGCCCATAAAGGAGATAGGCAAGATTTGTCGCGAAAAGAACATTTATTTTCACACCGATGCCGCTCAAAGCTTGGGTAAGATTCCGATTAACGTCAAAGAGATGAATATAGATTTGCTCACGGCCTCGTCTCATAAGATGTACGGGCCCAAGGGTGTCGCCTGTCTTTTTGTGAGACGTGGAGTCAAGATAGAGCCTCTTTTGCACGGTGGCGGCCACGAGAGAGGTTTGAGGTCGAGCACGGTTAATCTGCCGGCCGTTGCGGGTTTTGCCAAGACCGTGGAGATTTGCAAGAAAAAAATGAAAGGAGAAGCAAAGAAATTATCAAGCTTGCGAGATAAACTTATCAGGGGAGTAATCTCCAAGATAGAAGACTCCCACCTTAATGGTCATCCTAAAAAAAGACTTCCCAACAATGCCAATTTCT
>JAZDJT010000031.1:0-6179 GCA_043803845.1 Patescibacteria group bacterium | reverse complement strand
CCCTCTCTGGAGGTCTCAAAAATATAAGGGTTATTTAGCTCGTCAGTAACTTCTAAAATCTTTATCTTGGTGTTTCCAAGGGGAATGTCTCTAAAAATTCCGTGCTTTAAGTTTTCGCCAAAATCATAAATTATGCTTTCTTCAATCAAGAAAGAGCCATTTTTATTTATATTTATATTAACCTTGAAATCGTTTATTTTTTCCTGATTTAAAAAATCTTCCTGACCAAAAACCGGCAACGAATTCAAAATAAAAATTCCCACTATTAACAAAATAGTTATTCTTTTCAACATAAAGGAATTTTTTACTGCTTAAAATTTGACTTTCACCGGTTCTCTCTCTCCGGGCGTCCCGATTTCGAAGAATTCCATCTTCTTGAAATCAAGCATAGATGCAATTATGTTGGCCGGAAAGCTTTCTATTCTGATATTAAGGTCTCTGACGTTGCCATTATAAAAGCGGCGCGCCGCCTGAATTTTATCTTCCGTGTCTGTTAGCTCCCGCTGAAGTTCCAGAAAGTTGGTTGAAGCTTTTAGCTCTGGGTAATTTTCCGCTACCGCAAATAAAGTCTTGAGAGTCCCCGATAAAGCATTCTCCGCCTCTCCCTTCTCTTTTACGCTAGTTGCTCCCATCGCCCTACTCCTGGCCTCGCTCACCTTCTCAAATAGCTCTCTTTCATGCGTCGCATAGCCTTTGGTAGTTTCAACCAAGTTAGGAATCAAATCGTATCTCCTTTTTAACTGGACGTCGATATCTACCCAGGCTTCTTTGGTTCTACTGCGAAGTATGACAAGGCTGTTGAACGTAGCGATTATCCAGAAAACTAAAACGGCAATGATAATTAAAATGATATAGATTATTTGTGACATAGAATACAATTGAGTTAAATTTGGGATTTAATTCAAAGATTTTCGACCTTTGCGGATTCTTCTTTAAAGATTTTACCTAAAATTTATACTTTCTTCAATCATTTATTTCATCGATCATCGCCATTTGTTGACTGTCATTCCCCCTTAATCACTGCCAACGGCACTAATTTTACAACTTTTTCGGCAAGACCAGCTTGATGAACCACATTAACCACATCTTCAACGTTTTTATAGGCCTGGGGCGCTTCCTCGGCGATGCCTCGAAGACCCTTATGTTTTACCAGAATCCCCTTTTGTTCTAAGTCTTCAATGAGCTTTGAGGCATTAATCTGTTTCATCGCGGCGTGACGGCTCATCGTCCTGCCACTGCCATGGCAAGCCGAAAAAAACGATTCCTCTCCTTTTTTTCTTCCAATTAAAACATATGAGGCGGTGCCCATTGAACCGGGTATCAAAACCGGCTGGCCAAACTCACGATATCTCTTTGGTATTTCTTGACTCTGAGGCGGAAAAGCCCTGGTCGCGCCCTTGCGGTGAACTATAACTTCTATTTCTTTTTTGTTAATCAAATATTTTTCTTTTTTGATAATATTGTGAGCAACATCATAAAGCGGTGTTAAATCGGGATTATTTTTACCCAAAACACTTCTCCAGGATTTCCTTACAAAATAGGCGATCATTTGACGGTTCGACCAAGCAAAGTTAGCTCCGCAGGCCATAGCTGAAAAATATCGCTGGCCCTCTTTTGAATTAAAAGGAACGCAGGCAAATTCCCTGTCGGGAACACTTATCTTATACCTTTCCATGGCGGGCATCATCATCCTTAAATAATCAGTGGCAATCTGATGACCCAGGCCCCGCGACCCCGTGTGAATCATCACCACTACTTGGTTCAAAAAGAGCCCGAAAGCTTTTGCGGCTTTTTCGTTAAAAACCTCTTTCACTTTTTGAATCTCCAGAAAATGATTCCCCGAACCCAGAGTTCCTATCTGATCACGTCCCCTTTCTTTGGCATGGTTGGAAACGCAGGAGGCGTCGGCGAAAGACAGTCTCCCATTAGATTCGCAGTTTTCCAAATCTTCTTCAACTCCATAGCCCTGCTCAACTAACTCCTTGGCACCTTGCTCTAAAATTCTGTCTATATCTCTGATACCCAACTTTATCTTTCTTCCCTGACCCAATCCCGATGGCACTTCCCGCTGGATTTGACTAGCCAAATCTTCCAAAAAAGGGTTTAAGTCTTCTTCGGAATAATCGGATTTTAAAAGCTTCATTCCGCAGTTGATGTCGTAACCGCAAACGCCAGGCGAGATAACGCCGTCTTCTGCCTTAATCGCGGCGACTCCGCCAATCGGCGAGGCGTAACCCTCGTGGACGTCGGGAAGCGCTAAACTATATTTTTGAATGCCGGGCAAAAAAGTCAGGTTAATCAGCTGCTCCACCGACCTATCTTGGAGCGCGTCATCAAGCATCTTCTCGTCAACATAAATCCTCGCCGGAACACGCATCCCCTTCCTGAAATTTTTGGGTATCTCCCAAAGCCAATCGCTTATCTTTCTAAAATCCTTTTTACTAATCATACATTCTGATTCTAAAGAAAATCTATCTTTTTGTAAATTAAAAGAAAAAACGCTTTCTGGCGTTTTTACAAAGGCATTTATATCTTTTATTAGCTTTTTTACCTCCTTGGCTTTTTGATATTTTTGAATTGAGTATAAAAGAGCGTTTCATTGGGAACGTTTTCTGACACTAAAGAACACGGGCCAATCATAGAATTTGAGCCCACAAAAACTCCCGGCATAAAAGAGCAGCGTATGCCCGAGCGAGTATTTTCTCCGATTATACAACCCAGGAAGTTCAAACCGGTTCCTATTTTTTCACCTTTAACGGAGGACTTTATTTCTCCCCTGTCAATTCTGACATTCGCCGTGATACAACCCGCGGCTAACTTTACGTCCTGTCCAAAGATAGAGTCTCCGAAAAAGCCGGAGTGAGTGGTGGCTTGTTTCTGGAATATTGAGCGCGTAACTTCGGCAAAGGCCCCGATTAAAACACCTTCTTCCAGGTTGACGTATTCGCGAACCAGAGAGTTGTTACCAATGACGCAATTTGGCCCGATATAACAAGGTCCCTTAATAACCGCTCCTTCGAAAATTTTTGTGTTCTTACCGATATAAACTTTACCTTGAATTTTCACGTCTTTTGCAATCTTAGCAGATTTCTCAATTTTTCCTTTAAGAGTCCTGTCAAATAAATATTTTCTGGCGTTAAAGAGATGCCAAGGATATTTCAAAAATCCCGGCGATTCTTCTTCTCTCATATCTATCAAAGCCAGTTTTGTCTCATTTTTTTTCATATACAAAGAGAGTGCCTCTTCAAAATCGTATTGACGTCTCTTGACTTTTTTGTAGGTATCAAAAAAATCCGGTTTTAAAAGATATATACCGACTGCCTTGATGTTTGAAGGCTCCTTGCCTTTCTTTGGTTTTTCCACTATTTCCAGAATTCTATCCCTTTTTAGTCTCATCATTCCAAAAATCTGTGGATTTTTTGTCTTCTGGCCGGCGAGAATTACCTTGGCTTTTGTCTCTTTAAATTTTTTAATTATTATCTTTAGAATATCTCTGCTATTAAAGACGTCTCCGTTTAAAACAAAAAATGGCTCTTTTAAAAGATCCTTTGCCCTAAAGACCGCGTCACCCATTCCTTTTGGCTCTGATTGGATGACGTATTTGATGTTTACGCCCAGGTTAATATTCTTCAGCTCTCTCTCGATTTCTCTTGTGGGTTTTTGAACTATGATGACATCTTTGATTCCGACCTTCCTTAACCCTTCAACAGTATGGTAGATCAACGGAAAACCCATTATTTTAAAAAGAGATTTGTGTCGACTATTCAACGGCCAAAACCTCGAAGAATCACCGGCTGCCAATATTACTGCTTGCATATTTTTTCTTGTAAAATTTTATTAAATTCTTGTTTCAAAGTATTAAATTTTTCCTGGGTCCTGGCTTCGACGTAGAAATTCACTTTCGGGGAGGTATTTGACGGTCTGATTAAAATCCAACTGTCACCAAAGTTCACTTTCACCCCATCTAAAGTGTTTACGTTGTTAAATTTCTTTTTAAAATCCCTTGTTAACTTTTTTATGATATCGAATTTGATTTCATCGTCACACTGAAAAGGAATCTCCCCCTCAAATGGGTAAATCCTGATTTGACTTACCAAGTCGGATAATCTTTTTCTCGCTTTTAGAATAATCTCGGCGATCTTTAAAGGAATTAAAATCGCATCATCAAACAAAAAATAATCAGTCATAACAATATGCCCCGTTTCTTCAATTCCGATGCAAGCCTTTTCTTTTTTGCAAGTCGAGATGACATAAGTGTTTCCGACCGGAACCTCGATAATCCTTGCTCCCACCGATCTCAATTCTTCTCTGACCGACATTGAGCAGGCAATTGTCTGGACCACTTTTTTTTCTTTTGCCTGTGGCACGATATCTTTTCCCAAAATTATCCCGACTTGATTACCAGTAAGATATTTCCCCTTGTCGTCGATTATTATCCCCCTGTCTCCATCTCCGTCAAAAGCTACTCCAAAGTCCGCCTTCTCGGCTATCACTTTCTCTCGCAAAACCTTTGTCGCAGGAATCGTCGGTTCAGAAGGGCGGTTTGGAAAACTAGAATCCGGCTGGCAAAAAAGCTCTATGACATTAAAACCGAATGCCTTGAAAATCTCGGGAGTCGCCAGGCTCATGCTACCGTTGCCGCAGTCCAAAACTACTTTTAAATTATTGTTTTTTATCAAGGGAAACTTGTCTAGTAAAAAATTGAGATATTCTCTTTTAAAATCTACTTTTTCAACGGCCGTTTCGCCCGTATCGGTTGTCCCATCTTTAATGACCGCTACTTGGTCCCTTATGCTTTCAATAGTTTCCTGGGAAAGCGGCTCCCCATCTCCAAAATAAGGTTTTAAACCGTTCCATTCGGGAGTAAGATGAGAAGCGGTGATAAACAAGGTCTTGTCGGTTTTGGATTTTAAGCCTGAAAAAAGAATCTGACCGAGCGAACCCGTGCCCGCCGACACAACTCTCGCTCCGCCGCTTAAAAGTCCGGAGATTAATGCTTTTGACAAACTTGCGCCAGATTCACGGATATCGTTTCCAACCAGAAATCTTTCTCTGGTTTTACCTAAAATGAAACCGATTTTTTTAAAACTTTCCTCATCAAAGTCTTTTTTATAAATTCCTCGTATATCGTAAGCCCTGAAAATGTTGGGATTGGTTTTCATATTTTCTTTGTCTTTCGTCTTTTTCAGAATTAATGTTGTTTCAAAAATTTTAACATTTTTTCCAGCGAATGAGAATTAATTATGTCTTTTTTCTCGGCCCAACCGCGACGCGCCTGGGCGATTCCAAGCTCCATATGCCTTAGCTGTCCTCTTTGATGGGAGTCGGTGTTTATCACCATCTTCACTCCGACTTCTTTGGCTTTTTTAATATTTACGTCGTTTAAATCGAGACGTTCGGGATAAGAGTCGATCTCCAGGACGGTTCCGGTCTCTTTAGCAACTTTTAGTATCTTTTCCAGGTTAATCTTGTATTCGTCGCGGCGCTGCAAAAGCCTGCCGGTCGGATGAGAGATGATATCCACGTTGGAATTTCTCATTGCTTTTGTTATCCTCTCTGTCATTTGGTCCTCTCTCATTTTGAAACGAGAGTGCACGCCAGCAATGACATAATCCAGTTTTTGAAGAATCTTATCTTTTATATCGATGCGTCCGTCTTCTAAGATGTTCGCCTCGCAACCGTGTAAAATTCTAAAATTCGAGTTTTGCTTTTTAAGTTTTGCTTGCCCGTCGAAGCCTTGGCGAAGGCGGGAGTTAATCTTCTCTATCTCTTTCCCCTGAGAAAGCAATTGTTCTTCATTTAAACCGTGCTCTATCTTCAGAAACTTCGTGTGATCGGGGATGCCGATATATTCATATCCCATCTCCTTTGCCGTTTCCATTATCTCCTCAACGGAATTGGCTTGGCCGGCCCAACTGGAATGGCAGTGCAAGTCGCCCCTTATGCCGTCATATCCAATAATTTTGGGCAAAACTCCTTTCTTGCCCCGAGCCTGCAAAAGGGCGGCTTGAAGTTCTCCCCTGTTTTCCCTTAACTCTGGTTCCATCCAGGGAATGCCTAAAATTTCATAGACTTTCTCCTCCGAATCGCTCACTAACATTTTCTTACCCCTGAAAACACCGTACTCGTTAAGTTTCAATCCTTTCTTGATGGCCATCAGCCTTGTCTGGATGTTGTGT
>JAZDJT010000030.1:0-3508 GCA_043803845.1 Patescibacteria group bacterium | reverse complement strand
ACCGACTTGATGCCACCTTCCCCTGTTAGTCTTGAAACCTCTCTTATCTCAAAACCTTTCTTCAAAAGATATTTTTGATACATCCTTAAAAGTATCGCCACCCAATCTTCAGCGTCTTTGCCGCCGGTACCGGCGTAAATCGATAAAATTGCGTCTTTCTTGTCGTAACTTTCCTGCATAGGATTAATTAGATTAACACATTTTCCTCTTTTTTTCAATAATGATTTTGAGCCGATGGTCGGGATTGAACCGACGACCTACTGTTTACGAAACAGTTGCTCTACCAACTGAGCTACATCGGCTTATTTGAAAAACAGTTTAACAATTTTACCCCTAAAAGTAAATCTCTTCCCCTGATTGACTTTTCATGTAAAATGAGGTAAAATTTAGTTGGAGAAGTAAGCAAGACGATCGCTCCGATAAAACATCGGAGAGGAAAGTCCGAACACCCTCTTAGCTTTACCGCTAAGGGAAGTAAGTAGTGGATAACGTCCACCGACCGAAAGGTTAGGGAAAGTGCCACAGAGACTATACTATTCTGCTTCCAGACGGAAGTAGGAAAAAGGTGAAAAGAAAGGATAAAATCCTTTGCGGCTTCAAGAGATTGAAGACCGTGGCAAACCCTACTTGGTGCAACCCCATCTTTTGATCAAAGAACGGGGGCTTGACCCTGAGAGCAATCAAAGGGCTTAGACAAATGACCGTTACTCACCCTTCGGGGTGAGCCACAGAATTCGGCTTATCGCTTGCTTCTCCATCAAAAAACTGCCTTTTGGCAGCTTTTTTTGATTGTTTAAAAATACGTTGTTAAATTCTTAACGAGATGTCATTAATCTTTTGCTGATAACTCTCTAGAATCTTTTTTTCTGGTGAATCGGGATGCAGTTCTATCAACTTGTCGTCCAAAATCACCCTTCCCTTCTTAACGCCAAGAGGATAATTTCTTTCCTTCCTTCTAACTTGAACCAGCTTCAATCTTTTCTCTAGCCAATCGCCGAGGGCGCCTGAAAAAATCTTTTCCAAAAACATCGCTGTTTTTGACTTTTCTTCGATTTTAAAAGGAGGGCTAAAGGTCATATCTGCAAATTGCAGGTATCTTTTCATCCATTCATTTTTTTCTCTGAATTTTTCAAAAACATTGTCTCTATTTAAAATCGGCAAGAGATGTAGATAACTGTAAGCGTTGTAAAGGCTCGGGTAACTCATCTTAAGATTATCTTCTGCAAGAAAATGATTAAGACAGACTCTCCCTGCTCTATTATCCCTGGTCTTTCTTACTCCCATTAAACTAAGCAGCAGAGTCAGAAAAAATCTCACGGTAAAAATTCTTCCCGACTTAGAAACAATCAGAAGGTCAATGTCCGATTTTTCATCGGAGTTATAAATGGAGAGTGAACCACTGACAAAAACACCTTTAATGAACGGCAGAAAATTTATCTTCTCCGCTATTCTTTTTATTTTTAGAAAATTTTCTCGGGAGACAGCTTCTCTCTTTGTTCTCTCTTCTACCAAATTTTCCCTACCTTTCAAAAAACAAAAATCTCCTTTCTTTTCCAGGTTAGGAATACTGTTTAGAGATTCTCTCATCGTTTGAAAAAAAACCTCCTCTTTATTATCTATCGTCTGGAGGTTTTCAAGCACTTCCTTTTCTTTCAAAGGACGGGAAAATCCGTCAAAATATATGACAGTTTTAAAAATTGATTCTTCTAAATCGTTCATCAATCTATGTTAAAAATTTTTAACCGCCTTCTTCTCCGTACTGAATTTGAATAAAGATTCTGTTTTCCTTGCTGGGAATTTTGTTGACCCAGAACGGCCAGAGATTCAAATCGGCTCTCTCTATCTTGCCTTTCATGTCTTCTTTTATGTACGATTCAAAGCTTGGCTCGTCAAAGCCCTTTATTTTGCTCCTGACATCTTCGACGACTATCTTCCAGGCAACGCTCTCCTCTCCCGTAAAGTCAACTTCCATCTCGCATTTTGCAACCTCTACGTTACTGCTGCAGTTTTCTGTGTCGTTTTTGCTAATCTTGTAATCAATTTTCAAAGATGCGGCGACTTCTTCAACTTCTATACCGTCTTTTACCCTGTCCGCGACAATGGCGGTTATAATCTTTTTGATATCCTCTTCGCTGAATTTTAAGACGTAAGCGGAAACCTTCGCCTCTCCTTTGAAGGTTTCACCGATGTCACCTGTCTTTTTGTCGAAAGTTATTTTTTCTTTGGTCAAAACAATCGAGTCTTTCAGGAACTGGAGGCCGGAAGGCAACTCCTTTAAAGTGTCACCCTGGATTTCTTCTGCTAAATTATCCTGCAGCGTTTTCATCTCACTCTCCGCCTTATTGATATCATCTGCGGAAACAACTTTTGTTTCGCCTATAAAGCCTCCACTCATGGCTTTCGCAGATTTCCCGTAGATTTTATTGTAAAGGTCGCCTGAGCTTTTCAACCCCGGCAGAGTGAATGTTGACAGAGCGATGTTGTATTTTTCCCCCGCCTCGTCAGCCACAACGTCTATCGTCACTTTCCCCGGATTATTCGTTGAACCTTTGGGTATGGCAATCCAATCGGAGCCGGCCGGCTGTCTGAAAATTTTTCCGTCCGATGTTTGAAAGCGGGTATCGGGACGGAAGTTATAGGACTGGCTGTCTTCGTTGTAAACCACAATCTCTCCTTTGGCTTTCTCTATCTTTTTCTCCTGGCCAGTGGCCAAAAAGCTTTTTTCTACTTCTTTTTCTTTAACGACAAGAGTCCCGGGCAATAATCTCTCCTCTGCGTCAAACACTTGGTCTTTTTTCACCAGAAAGTTGCTGTCAAAATCTATCTTCTCCGAGACAGGCAGAATAGTTATTTCGGCCTTGGGAAGATAATAAAAAGAAAAAGCCACTCCTCCTATTAGTAGCAAAAGTATCAAGACGTAAAAAAAGTTGAGGGGTGCTGGAGATTTTTTAGAAACGGCTCTTGCCGGCAATTGAGGCACAGCCGCGGCTTCTTTTGCGGGCGCCCTCGAAGCGATCTCCTGGCCGGGCTTCATTTTTTGTCCGGCAGCCAAATCAAAGTCTTTCTTGGAGAAAATATCTTTTATCTGGGGACGAAAGCTTACTTCCTTCGCAGAGGAAGTTGACGCTTCTTCAACAATTGATTTTTCTATCTCGATGCCACAATCTTCCACCAACCTCTGATACTGCTTATCGCTGGAAAATACAGTTAATTTTTTTCCGAGTTTCTGCGCCTCTATTCTCAAGTGGGTCAAGTTTTCGATGCTCTTCAACCTCTGGTTTTCTGAAGGTAAAACCAGGATTATCTTTTCCTTTTTGGTCTCTTTCATTTTTGCCTCAACCTTGCCAGTCGAGTCAAAAGGGTCTACGTAAATGATTTGTTGGGAATCCATATCTGACTTTTGATTAGTTTCTTACAAAGTAACCAAGGTATTTTTACAAAGTAACAAAGGTACCACCGCCTGAAGGTCGTCTAATTTGCAATTCAAAACTCCTTTTAAATCAGCGGG
>JAZDJT010000029.1:0-28297 GCA_043803845.1 Patescibacteria group bacterium | reverse complement strand
ATACATCGGCAAAGGGGTGAGCTATTGCGTCAATTGCGATGGCCCTTTGTTTAAAAACAAAACTGTCGCCGTGATCGGTTCGGGTAACAGCGGTTTTGAAACCGCCATATTTTTGACCGACCTTGCCAAGAAGGTTTATATTTTAGGCATGGAAGAAAAAGCTAGAGCGGATAAGCTTTTGCAAGAAAAAGCGAGAGAAAAGAGAATCGAGTTGATAACCAATATCTCCCCGAAAGAAATTAGAGGAGAAAAATTTGTAAAATCCATAATCTATCAAGATTTGGCCCTTAAAGAAGATAAGGTGTTAGATATTGATGGTGTCTTCATAGAGATTGGTTCTCGGCCGGCCAATTCTTTTCTCGGAAACCTTGTAAAATGCAACCAGCTTAAAGAGGTTGAAATTAATCCGAAAACTGGCGAGACGGCGACTCCCGGACTCTTTGCCGCTGGCGACGTGAGTGACATAAAATACAAACAGATAATCATTGCGGCGGGCGAAGGGGCAAAAGCTGCCATCTCCGCCTATCGCTATCTTCGAAATCAAAGGTAATATTTTTATGAAGGAAGAAGTAATAAATTGGTTATTAACCTCGGGTATAAGATTATTGATTATTATCTTTTTTGGAGTTATTCTTTACTATCTCTTTAAGCGTTTTGGAGAAAACTGGATAAGAAAAATCACCCAAAAGAGGTACGAAATTAGAGATGGGGAGTCGATAGCCAAGAGAACTAGAACACTTTACGATTTGTTAGTCGGCACTTTAAAAATTTTAATTATTTTTGCTGTAATTTTTCTGACGCTTGACGAGCTCGGTGTTAATATCGCACCGCTTTTGACCGGTGCCGGCATTATCGGAGTAGCCATTGGTTTTGGTTCACAGGCGCTGGTAAAAGCCTATATCTCTGGAATTTTTATCCTATTGGAGGATCAGTTCCGAATTGGAGATATGGTTAGAATTAATAACATAGAAGGCATGGTTGAGGATTTTACTCTAAGAAAAACAGCCCTAAGAGACAAAAATGACAACCTTCATTACATTCCCAACGACCAAATTACTATCGTTTCTAATCTAAGTAAGGGCAAAGAAATCTTAAAATCAAAATCTCCTCGATGAGAGTAGCACCATACCATTTTGCCCCTATAGCTCAACGGACAGAGCAATCCCGTCCTAAGGGAAAGATGAGGGTTCAATTCCTTCTAGGGGCACAGGAGAGTGGAGTGATTTTTTTCTCAAAAGAAAGGGCCTGTAGCTCAGTTGGTTAGAGCGCGCGCATGGCATGCGCGAGGTCAAGGGTTCAACTCCCTTCAGGTCCACCATATGAAAATCAATACTAACAAAGGAGCGATAAAAGAGACTCTCGACTCTCGCTACGTCGAGAAAATCTGGCCATCTAAAAAACAATTGGAGGATTTTTTGACCTCGGGCAGAAGACTAACGATTTATATCGGTATCGACCCAACCGGTCCGCAGCTACATCTCGGTCACTCAACGAATTTTTTGTTCCTGAAAAAATTACAAAAACTTGGCCACAAGGTGATTTTGCTGATAGGGGATTTTACTGCCCAGATAGGTGATCCGACTGGCAAAATGTCGATGAGAAAACCGATGACAAAGAGCGAAATCTTATTCAACTGTAAGAATTATAAGATTCAAGCGGGTAAGATTTTAGACCTCGGTCTATCTAAAAACCACGTCTCACTTGAATTCAATAGCCGGTGGCTTTCCAAATTGAATTTAGGAAAATTAATCGACATCACCTCGAAAGTTACGGTCGGCAAAATAATAAAGAGAGACATGTTTCAGGAAAGGATTAGAGAAGGAAGAGAAATTTATCTTCATGAATTCCTATACCCCTTACTTCAGGGATATGATTCAGTAGCGCTTAATACCGACGCGGAGATAGGAGGCAACGACCAGACTTTCAATATGCTTGTGGGAAGAGACCTAGTGAAGATTTATCAAAAGAGAGAAAAAATAGTGATCACTACTAAGCTCTTAATTAACCCCAAAACTAAAAAGAAGATGATGTCAAAAAGTGAAGGTGGTTACATATCTTTAGACGACAAGCCTCACGACATGTATGGTAAGGTTATGGCTCTGCCCGACGAGGTAATAGTTACCTGTTTTGAGCTTTGCACGGAAATTTCTCAGAAAGAGCTCGAGTCCATAAAAAAATCGTTGAGAGAAAGAAAGATCCATCCTCGCCAAGTTAAGGTGAGGCTCGCGAAAGAAATCGTTGGTATGTACCATGGCGACAAAGAAGCAAAAGCCGCTGAGGAAGAATTTAACAAAGTTTTTAGGGAAAGGAAATCACCATCGAAATTGCCTATCTTTGTTGTGCCCCATGATTCTTACCCGTTGATAGACCTTTTAACCGAACTGAAATTTTCCAAGTCGAAAAGCGAGGCCAAAAGATTAATTTTGCAAGGAGGAGTCACTATAAGATTTCAAGGTAAGGAATCGAAATCTCGAGACTGGTCAAGAAATGTCGAGATAAAAGACGACTTGACGTTAAAGATTGGCAAAAGAAGATTCGCTAGGATAAAAAGAAGATAGTTTTTTATGGGGAAAAAGTTGAAAATTCTCCTTAGAGATTCATACCTTGGGATGATAAGAAACAGTGAAGGAACAAAGATGTTCCGGGATTTTTTTGGTAGGGTCGGAAAGAATAAAAGAAATCTTGCCAAAGAAGGAAGAACTTCTTGCGCTCTCTTCGTATCTTCAATCATTCATCACTTCAAACTGATTAAAGAACCTCATCTCACCGTCAGTGGGACGCTAAAAGACATGAAAATTTCCGGATGGCTCAAGACCAAAAATCCTCTACCGGGAGACGTGATTTTGTGGGACAAAAAAAATGGTCATTATCATCTTGGGTTCTGTCTCGGTAGAGATAAGGCTATTTCTAATGACAGGGAGAAAGGGTTACCCTTATCTCATAATTTGACTTTTGGCGGTAAGAGAAAGATAAAAGCTTTTTTTAGAAAGAGAATATGAATTCTACTCCAAAGAAAGCGGCGTTCTTTGACCTGGACGGAACCTTGATAGACGCTCACGTCTGGGTTGGGATGATAAAGTACAGTCTAAATTTTAAACAAAATATCTTTGAAGCCCTATGGTATTTTCTCTATCATATGGCGCTCACGCCTCTCTGGCTATTGCGCATCATTTCCAAGGAGGAATACTATAAAAGATGGGGTAAGGATTTGCCTCAGATGATAAAAAATATAAAAATCTCAGAAGGTGAAAAAACATTTCGTTGGTTATCCCAAGATTATCTATTACCAAACCTTAATAAAAAAGTCTATTCAAAATTAGAGTCTCATAAAAAGGAAGGATTTTTGACGATTCTTACCTCTGGAAGTCTGGAGAATCTGTTGAAAATTGTCACTGATTATCTCGAAAACGATTTAGCGGTAGGGACGGAGCTGGAAATAATCAACGGTAAATTCACCGGCAAGATAGTAGAACCTCTGTGCTTTGGCGAGGGTAAGATTGAGAAGCTAAAAAGTTTTTTAGAAAAGAAGAATTTAGACATTGATTTTAAAGAGAGTTTTGCTTATTCTGATAGCATCTTTGACCTACCACTCTTGGAGTTGGTCGGCCATCCCGTAGCGGTAAATCCTGACAAAGACTTATTAAAAATTGCAAAAAGAAAAAATTGGCAGATAGTTGTATAGTAATAAATTGTTTTCAAGCCAGTAAATTGGCAAAGGGTCAATCTTTAAATTAACATCAAAAATTATATGCAAAAAATAGGTCTAATTATCGGAGAGAGCGCCGATGTTCCAAAGGAGATAATAGAGAGAAATCAAATAATAGTCATTCCTTATATCATAGATTGGGAGGACAGCGATAAGATACCTGGCGATAATGTCTACCAAAAAATGAGAAACAGAGAGGAAGCCGATGTAAAGACTTTCCCCAAAACTTCCCAGCCATCGCCGTTTACTTTTAAGAAGAATTTCGAAGAAGGACTGCAGAAGTTTGACAATATTTTGTGTATCACTCTTTCCTCTGGCGTCTCCGGCGGCTATAATTCCGCCATGCAAGCTAGGAGTTTAATGAACGAAGAAAAGCAAAAGCGAATTTTCATCATAGACTCTCGTAACGTAACGGCTAGCGAAGGATTACTGGTGCTTAAAGCCGTCGATTTGATGAAGGGCGATTACGAGATTAAAGAGATAGTTGAAAAAATAAATGAATATATCCCAAGGACCCATCTATTTGGGATGCTGGAAGACCCGAAATGGTTGGAAGCTGGCGGTAGAATGAGCCACACCCTGGGTAATATCATCCGCCAGATGGCAAAGATTGGTTTGAGGCCGCTTCTCGGGCTCAAAGACGGAGTAGTTACCTCGGTCGCTCTTAAGATGAGGGCAAAAGATAGACCCACCGCTCTTTTGAGAGAGTTGGACAAGGAGACAGAAGAAATGAGAAAAACAGGAAAAGAAATCAAAGTAGCCATCACCCACGCCGATAATTTAGAAGAGGCGGAGAGGTTGAAAAAGATGATAGAGAAAGAAATAGAAAAAACTGAAGTTGTCTTCTTGAGGCCGATTTCTAATGTTATCGGCGTCCACGTCGGACCGGGCAGTCTGATATGCAGTTGGCGTGAGTCTTGATTCTATAAAGAGATAAGAAAAATGGAGATAAAAATCCCTCAGGGGAAAGGATTCTCTTGGACGAAACACTCAATTAAAAAAATGAGGTTTTATGGTTTGTCGGCAAATAAGGTGAAAAGAATATTAAGAAGGCCCGAGAGAATAGAAGAAGGGATAGCAACTGGTACCATCGCCGTGATGCAGCGTTCGACTTCAAAGAAAAGAAGACACGAAATCTGGGCTATGTACGCTCCTTTTAAAGGTCCAAAGAGGGGCGGAAAGTCTTTGATAATTATTTCTGCTTGGCGTTATCCCGGAGAGAGTTCCCCAGGCAGAGAGATACCCATCCCGGAAGAGTTAAGACCAGAGATTGAAAAAGAGATTGAAAATTTGAAAAAAAATTAAAATTATTTTTTAATTTAGCTATTTTTATAAGGTGTAAAGATATATTACGTAAGACATATTATGATAAGAGAGTATAAATACAAAATTAGAGTTCAAAAAAAAGAGGAATTAGAACCGGAAGAAATTCTTTTTGATTCTGATGAAAAAAAGAAAGAAGAAAAAGGGAGACTGGAGGTGCCCATAAGAGACACGATTTTTCTTATCGTTTTAACTTTTATCTTCCTCATATTCATTTCCTTGTTTACCAGAAGCCTCTTCTTGATAGAGGTTAGGGGCGAAGAATTAAGGGCTAAGGCTTCCGAGAATTATCTTAAAAATATATATATAGAGGCACCTCGCGGATTAATTCTTTCAGAGGATGGAGTCTTACTGACAAAAAATATTAAAAATGACAGCAAGGAAAAACCCTTTGACCGTTATTATCCAAATAGTTTTTACTTCTCATCAATTATAGGCTACAGTCGTCAGGCGACCAAAGAAGAGATAGAGAGTGATCCTTCTTATTATCGACTCGGAGACTGGATAGGTAAAGATGGTCTTGAAAAAGAATACGAAATACACCTGAGAGGAGAAAAAGGCATCAGAGAGAAAATTATTAATGCCAAGGGAGAGGTTTTATCAGACCAAATTACAAAAGAACCAGTTCAGGGGAACAGTCTTGTTTTGAATATTAATGCCGCTCTCCAGAAAAAAGTTTTTGATGCCTTAAAAAAGGGAGCCGGGAACAAAAATGCCGCCGCGATAGCGCTAAATCCTCAAAACGGAAAAGTTCTCGCCCTGGTTTCTCTTCCTTCCGATAATAATAACATCTTCTCGGGAAAGTTATCGGCAGAAGAATTAGAAGAGCTCGAGTCAAATAAAAAAATCAATAATCCCAATTGGGTACTCTCCGGTCTTTACCCCCCTGGTTCTATCATTAAGCCTCTTATTGCGGCGGCCGCGCTTGAAGAGAATATAGTAAACCCCTCTACTTCTATTGATTGTCGCGGTAGGGTAGTTATTCCTAACCCTTGGGATTCTTCTAATCCTTCGGTAAAAAAAGACTGGAAGACTCACGGCGTAACTAATCTTAAAAAAGCCATCGCGCAGTCCTGCAACATCTATTTTTTCACCGTTGGTGGAGGATATGATGACATTAAGGGTCTGGGTATCTCGCTTATTAAAAAATATCTGGATCTATTTTACATCGAGAAAGAGGTGGGAATAGACCTTCCCGGAGAAAACGTTGGTTTTGTGCCCAGTGCCGATTGGTTCAAGAAAGAAAGAGAGGAATTGGAAAAAAGAAATTGGTCAATCGCCGACATCTACGATGTTTCCATAGGCCAAGGATATTTTTCCACAACGCCTTTGCACATGGCCGTCGCTTTATCCTCCATCGCCAACGGAGGCAAGATATATCAACCACAGATTGTAGATAGGATAGAGGACGTCAGCAAAAGGACAATATTAGATATTACTCCGAAAGTGCTAAAAGAGGATTTTATAAAAAAAGAAAACATTGATGCCGTACGGAAAGGAATGAGAGAGTGCGTTTTAACGGGTTCCTGCCGGCAACTCTTATCATTGCCAGTTAGCTCTGGCGGAAAGACCGGTACCGCCGAAGCGCCTGGAGACAAAGAACCCTACGCTTGGTTTGTATCCTTCGCCCCTTACGAAAAGCCAGAGATTATTTTGCTGGTGATGATAGAATACGGTGGAGGGGGAGAAAAAGTGGCAGAGCCTATTGCCGAAGAAGTTCTTCAGTGGTATTTCGAATCCAACAAACCAAAGTAGTCTTTTTTCTAAAGACTTGAACCTTGACACTGTTTTCATTATTCTCTAAAATAATTGCACTTAGCAGTTAAGGGTCGAGACTGCTAAAATTAGCTTATCTTATTAGTACTAAAATCCAAAAAGCCAAAGCAACAAAAATATGAAGATAAAACCTTTACACGATTACGTCTTGATTGAGCCTTTAGAGGAGGAAAAAAGGTCAAAAGGCGGTATTGTTCTCCCCGAGACTGTGGAGAAAGAACCTCAACAAGGTAAAGTGATTGCCGTAGGACCAGGCAAGACATTTTCTTCTGGTAAGACCGTAAAGCCGGAAGTTAAAAAAGGTGACACAGTCTTATTCAGAAAGTATGGTCCTGATGAAATAAAGGTCGATGAAAAAAAATATCTCATCGCCAAAGTGGAAGATATTTTGGCGATAATAGGATAAACGGGCTTTTTAGCCGATTAGCTTATTAGAAAAACCAAAATTTGTTCTAAGAAGCTAAAAAGCTATAAGTCGAAAGACTAAACTTTATGGCAAAACAAATCGAATATTCAGATAAGGCTCGGGCAAGATTATTAAAAGGAGTCAATAAGCTTGCCGATGCAGTGACTATTACTCTTGGACCAAAGGGGCGCAATGTAGTTTTGGACAAAGGATTTGGCGCTCCGGAAATAACTAATGACGGAGTCACTATCGCCAAGGAAATCGAACTGGAGGATAAGTTCGAGAACATGGGTGCGGAGATTGTTAAAGAGGTGGCTTCTAAAACTAACGATACAGCCGGAGACGGGACGACTACTGCTGCTCTTTTAGCACAGAGTTTGATCAAAGAAGGATTTAAAAACGTTACCGCCGGAGCAAATCCTCTAGAACTCAAGAAAGGGATTGATAAGGGCGTAGAGAGAATAGTAGAAGAGCTAAAGAAAGCCTCTAAAAAAATATCCACAAAGGAAGAGATGACTCAAGTCGCGACAATTTCGGCAGAGGACGAAAAAGTGGGGAAACTAATCGCCGAGGTATTTGACGAGGTAGGAAAAGATGGCGTTGTCACCGTCGAAGAGTCCAAAGCCTTCGGGCTGCAGAAAGAGATTGTCGAAGGCATGCAATTTGACCAGGGGTACACCTCTGCTTATATGATTACCAATGCTGATAGAATGGAAGCGGTATATGAAGACCCTTATATTTTGATAACAGACCGTAAAATCTCAGCCATTAACGAGATTCTACCTTTGCTAGAAAAGTTAACTCAATCTGGTAGGAAAGACTTAGTAATAATCGCTGAAGAAGTCGAGGGAGAAGCTCTGGCGACGCTAGTCATAAACAAATTAAGAGGAATCTTTAATGCATTGGCAGTAAAAGCTCCGGGTTACGGCGACCGTCGGAAAGAAATGCTTCAAGATATTGCCATCTTAACTGGTGGACAAGTAATCTCTGAAGAGCTCGGTCTCAAGTTAGAGAATGCCGGTATTCCTCAACTTGGTCGAGCCAGAAGAGTTGTTTCTAAAAAAGAGGAAACCACAATTATTGAAGGTAAAGGGAAGAAGGATGATATTAATGCGAGAATTGAGCAGGTTAAGAAAGAATTATTAGTTACAGAGTCAGATTTTGACAAAGAAAAGTTAGAAGAAAGATTGGCTAAGCTTTCCGGTGGGGTGGCGGTTATTAAAGTTGGTGCAGCTACCGAAGTTGAACAGAAACAAAAACAACAAAAAATCGAAGACGCCAAATCAGCTACTAAGGCTGCCATTGAAGAAGGAATTGTGCCTGGAGGGGGAGTGGCGCTCATAAGATGCATCCCTATGCTAGATGAAGTTAAACTTAATAAAGACCAGAGAGTTGGTCTCTCAATTCTTAAGAGAGTTTTGGAATCGCCTCTCCGGAAAATAGCGGAGAATGCTGGAGAAGATGAAGGAGTGATAGTTAATAAAGTGAAGGAAGGTAGGGGGGGGTTTGGTTTTAATGCTAAAACCGGCAAATTTGAGGATTTAATTAAAACAGGTATTGCTGATCCTATGAAGGTAGTAAGATTGGCCCTGCAAAATGCTGCCTCGGCGGCTGGCTTGCTCTTGACAACAGAGTGTGTTATCGCGGAAAAACCTGAAGAAAAGAAAGAGACGCCGATGCCTTCAATGCCGACTGATTATTGAGAGTAGAATAGATTTAAACTAAAAAGCCCTTAAGAGAGGGCTTTTTAGTTTTCACTAAATCTCTTAAATCTATAAATCAAAATCTATTTTAAATTTAAAACTTCATTAAAAATCTTTAAATATTCCCTAGTCACCTCTTTCCACAAAAAATTCTGAGCGAATTTGTAAGCCTTTTTCTCCATCCCTCTCTTCTCTGAATTATGAGACAAAAGAAAATCTACAGCATTAAAGATACTCCTTGAATCTTTATAATCTATAAACATGCCTCTGCCGTCTTTTAAAACTTCTTTAGCGTACAAAAAAGGAGTCGAAATGATCGCCTTACCGCAACCGAGAGCGTAAGCTATCACACCGCTCGAAGTCTGTTCTGGTACAAGATAAGGAGTTATAAAAACATCAGTGGCTAAAAGATAAGTTATTATCTCTCTAAGTTTCAGATAGCGTTCTATAAAAAATATTTTTTTGTTCAATAGACCGATTTTTCCCGCTTCTTCTTTCAAGAAATTATAATATTCTATAGGTCTGTTAGGATGATGTTCTCCTAGGATTAACGCGACAACTTCTGGATATTTTTTAGCAATTTCTGGCATTGCCCGAATTAGATATTCTAAACCCTTTTTGGGTCTGATTAAGCCAAACGTTGAGATGATTTTTTTATTTTCAAAACCAATGATTTTTTTATATTTTTCAGGATCTTCCGGTTCAACCTCCGGGATACCGTGGGGTATAACTGCAATTTTTTCAGGAGGAACATTGTACTGTTTTTCTAAAACGTCTGCCATGGGTTGTATTATGACAATAATTTTATTAGTAAGAGAAACTATTTTTTCAGTTATGGATTTATAGCTTTTATCAACAACTTCTAAATAGTGAGGTTGCTCTGCCGCAGAATAAATCATATGCATCGTGACAATAATAGGTTTTTTTAAATGCTTAAGAAAATCTATTATAAATTCGCCATTTTTTCCACCAAACAAACTAAAAACATGCTGGAGACTAACAATATCAATGTCTTTGTCGCGATTTATAATATCAGCTGCTCTTATATATGTTTCTTTTTTATCCTGTTCTATCTCCGCTATAACTCTTTCGGAGTATCTACATAATTTCTCAGGGGCATTGATAGCCGCTATTTTAACAATTATGTTTTTGTCAATCAGGGAAATATTATTTTTAAGAGCAACAGAAAATGTCGCTATACCGCATTTTCGAGGAGGGTAGCTTGTTACTATGCAAATTCCAATTTTTCTATTTTTTTGTTCCATTTATTTTAAGACTTCTTTGTAAAATTTTAGATGTTTTTTAGTAGTGTTTCTCCATGAAGTTTTAAGACTATACTCCCTGGCCTTAATAAGAATTTTTTTCTGGGATTTTTTATCTTTAAAAATCTTTAAGATAGCTCTTCTAAGTGCTTCTTTAGACGGTTTAATTTTATACATTGATTTATTGGGGAACTCTGAAAAAGTAGTGATATCAGAAGCTATTACCGGTCTACCACAAGCAATTACCTCGTGAGCTACGCCGCTAGCATGTATTAAAGGATACTCTTCTGGATAAAAGAGAATAATTAAATCGGATGCTCTTAAATAATATCTTACCTCTTCTTCGGATAAAAACCTTTTAAGAAGTTTCACTCTCTTTTGAAGCTTTAGTGTTCTTATCCTCTTTTCTAAATCATTTAGAGACTTTATAGATAGTTTATGAGTTTTTAATCTAACTCTCCCTATGTTGAAATAGTAAAGATTCGTTATCTTTTTTATCAGACAAGGCATCAATTCAATTAACTTATCTACCCCCTTTTTGGGAGCATAGAAACCGTAGGTTATTATAAAAAAAGCTTCTTTGGGTAAATTAATTTTTTTCCTAGCACCTATCTTATTAATTTCTTTTCCGCATAATTTAGTTCCATGATCTATCACTTTAATTTTCTTCTTATTAATGCCAGAATCTTTTATCAGGGCCTTCTTAGAGAGGTTATTATGAACGATAAAGTAATCAGAATATTTTTTTATTCTTTTTACAAACTCCTTATCGGGTGATCCATTGATGGTTGGCCGTAGTGGTGCGTTTACGGAATGAAAAGTTACAATAATTTTTCCTGGGAAAAGTTGATAAATCTTTTTGAAACCATCTTCTCTACGAAATATATCCTGAAAATGTATAATGTCTGGCTTAAATTTTATAAGTGCTCGATACAATTTATTCAAGCTATAATTTTTTTTATTCGACCAGCATCTTTCAACCATTGCTGATGTTTTTTTAAACTGATCTTTATCATAACTTTCCCCTTCACCTCTTGTTTTAGCAAAAATTTTTATCTTAACTTTTTGTTTTAAAAACTCTTCCGATAAATTGAATGAGTAATCAGCGACTCCACAGCAAGTAGCATAACTGGATATAAGAGCAATTTTCATAAAGATAAGATTATTTTTTAATCACCGCCCCGTCTTTATAGATTTATTCAAAAACCTTCATTTACCTCTTCGCTTTGTCAGTTTTTCAAAAAGACGAATATATTTCTTTGCGACTACTTTAAAATTGTTTTTCATAACAAAAATTTTTTGAGTCCTTAAAGTTTCTTTATACCTCTCGCCTTTATTAATCACTTCTATTATATTTTCTTCGAATTCTTTAGAAGTTGAATATTTCAAAACCTCTCGGTTAAACATCTCGAAAAAGTTAGAACGAGGAGCAATGATAGGGCAACCAGCGCCCATCCCATAAGTAGCCGTGGAAGGTATTAATGCTCCTTCTCTCTCTTTGTCGCCAAAGATGAATGCATCGGAGGCATGCAGGTAAAGATAAAGTTTATCTTCAGAGATTATCTCTTCTCGGAAATCGACTTCTACTCCTTCTTCTCCTAGCGAAAGATATTTCACTTTTGCCCTTTTATCCCTTGAGCTTACAAGCAGAATAAAAGGATAGCGCTTTCTGATTTTGCAGAAGACGGGAAATAAAGGAATAAGATATCTTGCCCACCATCCGAAAACAAAAAATATTTTTATTCCCTCTGACAATTTTAATTTTCTTCTTGCTTCTTTTTTCTCCCCACTTTCCCATAGACCAGAGGGGTAGGGGATAATTTCTGTTTTACTTTTAGGATAGATGTTTTTAAATATTTCTGAATATTGTTTATTGAAAAAAATAACTTTATCCCATTTAAATTTATAAAAATAAGGATCAGAAGAGGATTTGTTATCATGAATTATATTTATGGTTTTTGCCATTTTTCTTATCGTAGGAAAAATTTTAGCTAAGCTTTTTTTTGGTAGCATTCCTAAGTCTTCAACTATTAACACGTCCATCTTAGTGGAGAGTATCGGTCGAGCATCAAAAAAATTAGTTTTAGGAGTGCCGAAACAGCGAGTAACATATTTCTCGTCTTCTCTCAAAATATTTTTTCCGTGGAAATCACTTTTAATAAAGGAAAAAACTGAGAGTTGATGCCCTGTGCGAATCCATTCCCGACCTATAAGCTCAGCGTGGATAGCTGCGCCAGAGTCACTATTCCAAGCGGAAAGTAAGGAGATTTTCATATTTATGTAAAAGAAGATTAATGTGCTGAGTCTTTGCTCGCTGATAATTAAATTAATTAGATTTTTTTATTTTTAATTAATTTTATTAATTCGGAAATATTGCACATAGCTACTCCTATCACCGTATCGGCTCCCCCATAATAGACATAAAGCATATCTTTTATGATGTTTGCTCCGCAGGAAAAGACGACGTTGGGGACAAGACCTTTTTTCTCATATTTTTCTTTTGGCTCTAAAATTGGTTTCTCCGACCTGTAAAGGATTTTTTCAGGGTTATTTTTATCAATAAGTATTACTCCTAATCTGTAACAGAATTTAGGTCTAATTTTTCCCGTAATAGCATCTCTTCTGGTTCCTTCTTTGTCTACGCCGTGATAAATAAAAAGCCATCCTTCATTTGTCTCAATTGGGGGGGGACCGGCACCAATTTTATACGAATCCCAACTATTTTTTCTAGGTTGCATTATAGCTTTATGGCCTATCCAATCAGGATTTTCTAAGCTTTTAGAGTAGGCGACATATATAGCTGGATGGATTCTATAATACAGAACATAATATCCTTTTATTTTTTTGGGGAACAGAATACCATTCTTCTCAGGCTCTAATACCGAAGGAAGCAAGAGGCCGTGTCTTTCCCAATTAATAAAATCATTAGTCGAGGCCATGGCAACATTTGTACTTTCTTCCTCAAAATAAGGTGCCGTCCGTCTACCAAGGTACGCGGTATAAAGCATATAACATTTACCATCTATCTCGGTTATCCTCGGATCTTCACATCCTGCCGGTTCGTACCATTCTTTAGGCTTGAATACTGGATAATCATATCTCTTTTCTAGTGTTACACCATCTTCTTTGAAGATGGCGTAACCGAGTCTTGAGATAGGAATATCATCAATTTGGTCCTCCCCTCTAGCGCGATATATTAAATGAACCTTATTGTCTCTGAAGACTGTTGCGCAGTTAAAAACCATTTTAGATTCCCAGTGATGTTCTTTAATGGGGGAGAGGATAGGATTGCCCGGATACCTTTTTAGCTGGAACATAATTTTTTTACTTATTTTAAAGGTAAAAATGCTTCTTTTTTAAAGAAATTTCTTGAAAATTGTTTGAATATATAATAATATCCTAAAAAAGGCGGAGTTGCAAAGTTGTTTTATAGTAAAGGAAGGGTGCGAGAGCGGCTGAATCGGTACGCCTGGAAAGCGTATGTGTCGCAAGGCACCGTGGGTTCGAATCCCACCCCTTCCGCCAATTGGGAAATGTCTTTGTTGGCTCGCCCTCTGCGAGGGCTCGCCAGCCGATTTTAAGCGCAAATATTAACCTTTCGCCACTGTCAATCCCCAGATTTTTTCAGTACAGCCTTCTTTTAAGACACGCGCCGCTTCTTCTAGCGTAGAAAGAGTGGTAGCGACATCATCAACAAGGATAATTTTCTTTTTCGCCGCTTCTTTAGAAAAAAGCGGATTTATTTTGAATGCGTTTTTTATATTCAATTTTCTCTCGGTGACTCCTAATTCGACCTGCGATTCGGTATGGTGAATTCGGGAAAGAAAGTTATTCTCCAACTGTATTTTCAGGAGAGGAGACAAGTCCTTAGCTATTTCCTCGGCTTGGTTGAAGCCTCGCCAGCGCAACCTTCGTAGATGGAGGGGGATAGGCACAACTAAAAAATCCAGAGGATTTTTAAAAAACTCTACCTCCGGATTATCTCTGAGAAACTTAAAAATCAAAAAAGCTAAAGTCCTGGCTATCTCTTTGACAAAATTGTATTTTAAAGAGTCGATTAATTTACGAGCAGATTTTTCTTTATAAGAAACGGCGCTGACAAAGCCGTAGAGATAATTTCTGCAATTTTTGCAGATTTTCCCGTCAAAAGACCTCGATTTGCAATAAGGACAGGAGGCAGACTTTGATAATTCTATTTTGATAAAGCAATCCGGGCAGAAATAGCTTCCCTCCTTGCCGCAGCCAAGACAAAGCCGTGGATAGAAAAAATCTAAGACGGTTCTCTTTAAGTCCATTTAAGATTGTTTTCCCCCGTTATCTAAAGATTTGGTAAATTTACACTTTGGGAAACCAGGGCAAGCTAGAAACTTTCCGTATCTGCTCCACCTGACAACTAATTTTTTCCCGCACTTTGGACACGGTTCCTCGGTTTCCTGCCCGGTTTCTTTTTTAATCTCGGACTCTTTTTTTATGAGGTTTTCTTCAAAGGGATGGTAAAATTCACCAATTGGTTTCTGCCATTGAATTTTGCCGGCGGCGATATCATCCAAATTGTCTTCCATCTTTGCGGTAAAACTTATATTGACGACATCAGAAAAATGGCTTACCAAAAGATTATTTACCGTCTCTCCGATGTCGGTAGACTTTAATCGTCTTTGCCCGTCTTTTTCTACGTAGCCCCTTTGCAAAACGGTGGAGATAATCGGTGCGTAAGTCGAAGGACGACCGATGCCGTGTCTCTCAAGGGTTTTTATCAGCGTTCCTTCGTTGTATCTTTTCGGCGGCTGAGTAAAGTGTTGCAACGGCTTGACTTCTCTCAACGTGAGGTTTTCGCCATCGGAGAGTTCCGGCAGATATCTTTCTTTGAGATGGAGAGGATATACCCTCAAAAAACCCTCAAACTTAATAGTTTTTCCTTCGGCTATAAATTCGTATCCTCTATCTTTTGAAGATATTATAATTTTACGCTCCTCAATTTTTGCAGGCGCCATCTGGGAGGCGATAAATCTTTTCCAAATTAATTCGTATAGTTTGTATTGCTCGCTCTTTAGTTTTTCTCTTAACTCCTTTTCATCCTTGTCGGGAAACGTCGGTCTTATCGCTTCATGGGCTTCCTGAGCGGATTTGGACCTCGTTTTGAATAGTCTGAAATAACCAGCCCAATATTCTTTTCCGTATTTATTTTCAATGATTTTTTGTGCCAGAGACAGACTCTGGTTTGATAAATTAAAAGAATCCGTTCTGTGATAAGTGATAAATCCCTGTTCGTAAAGCGATTGAGCGATGCCCATTGTGAATTTCGCGGGAAAATGGAATTTTTGCCAGGCTTCCTGTTGCAATAGGGAAGTGGTGAACGGAGGAAGAGGATTTTGCAATCTTTCCGATGTTTCTATTTTTGAAATCTGGTATTCTGTTTTTCTTAAATTGTCAACAATCTTTTCCGTTTCTTCTTTCGATTTTATATCTAATTTTTGCAAGACTCTCCCGTCTTTTTTAAAGAGTCTAGCCAAGATCTCTCTTTCTTTGTCGGAAATAGAAAGAAAAAGGCCTTCTATCGTCCAGTATTCTTGGGGCTTGAAGTTCCTGATTTCTTTTTCTCGGTCGCAGATTAATCTCACGGCTACCGACTGAACTCTACCGGCG
This sequence comes from Patescibacteria group bacterium, assembly GCA_043803845.1. GTDB lineage: Bacteria > Patescibacteriota > Minisyncoccia > Minisyncoccales > JAZDJT01. The sequence goes on along the minus strand of JAZDJT010000029.1, from coordinate 12,478 downwards.
GAAAGACCTCTTTTAATCTTTCGCCATAAGAGTGGAGAGAGTTTGTAACCAACCAGTCTATCCAGAACTCTTCTTGCCTGCTGGGCATTAACTAAGCCGATGTCAATCTGGCGAGGATTTCTAAGCGCTTCTTTTATCGCTCCTGGAGTAATCTCATGGAAAGCTATTCTTTCGAAGACAAGAGGTTCCCCTTTTTTCTGCTTTTTGTTTTCGGTATCGAGAATTTGAACCAAGTGCCAGGCGATTGCTTCTCCCTCTCTATCTTCATCGGTAGCCAAGATGATTTTTTCTGCTCTTGCTGCTTCTCTCTTTAACTCGGAGATTTTCTTTTTTGCTTTTCTGGGTATAACGTAATGCGGTTCAAAGTTTTTAGCAGTGTCAACTCCGAGGGTGCTTTTTGGCAGGTCGCGGATATGTCCCATGGTCGAACGGATGGTAAAATCTTTTTCCAGAAAACGCTGTATAGTTTTGGCTTTTGTTGGCGACTCGACGATTAAGAGGTTCATAAATTAACGATTGATAAAATATTTATTGCCACTCCTTTTAATTTTGCCCTTGATTTCCATTAAGATTAGGGCCGAATTAACCGTGGCCGTGTCTAACCTTGCCGACTTAATTATTTTTTCAATCTCGGGATTTCCTCCGAGCAAAAGATTCAAAGCGTTCAGATATCTCTTCCGGGATTCTTCCATAAGATGGTAATTATAATAATATAATAATTTTGTTGTTGAAATAGCAAGTAAACAAAAAAATCTCCAAAACAAAACCTCTCGATGACACTTTTTGTTTACAGAGCAAGTCTAAATTCGAGGTTGACATTTTTTGGCGATTGTCTATACTTTTATTAAAGTCCCCCTAAGGGGAGTTTTTAAAATCCGTTTATCCTTAAATATGAAAATCAAAGAGTCTCTCAGGAGAATGCCAAGGTTTTTTTCAGAAGTCAGAAAAGAGATGAAAAAGGTAGCTTGGCCGACAAAAAAACAAACCCTAATCAACACTACAATTGTTATAGGTGCTTCAGCTGCGGTTGCCGTTTACCTTGGAGGAGTTGATGCTCTGATTACCTGGATAATCAGCAAAATCATCAAATAATATGCCTCGTCAACAAATTCAGCAGGGTCGTAATTGGTATGCTATCCACACCTATTCTGGCTACGAAGAAGCCGTCGCTCGAAACTTAAGACAGCGTATAGAATCCATGGGAATGGAGGATAAGATTTTCAATGTCATCGTTCCCAAAGAAAAAAAGATAAAGATAAAAGAAGGCAAAAAAGATGTTATTGAAGAAAAGATTTACCCTGGATATGTGCTCGTCGAAATGATTGTTACTGATGATTCTTGGTATGTGGTTAGAAACACTCCGAGAGTAACCGGTTTTATCGGTGCCGGTACCACGCCAATTCCTATCCAGAAAGGAGAGATTGACGTTCTGCAGGCAAGGATGGGCAAGAAAGAACCGGAATACAAGATCGATGTCAAGATTGGAGATTTGGTTAAGATAGTCGACGGGCCCTTTAAGGATTTCGACGGCAAGATATCTGAGATTGACGAAGAGAGAGGTAAGATAAAAGTCTTAGTTAATATGTTTGGAAGAGATACCCCTGTTGAGTTGGACTCGTTGCAAATAAAGAAGGTATAACTATATCTTATGAACAAAATAAAAGCCTTAGTGAAATTACAGCTACCCGCTGGGAAAGCTAACCCAGCCCCTCCGGTTGGTCCTGCTCTTGGGCAGCACGGTCTAAACATAATCCAATTCTGTCAGAGATTTAATGATGCGACTAAAGATAAGGGTGGCGATATCATTCCGGTAGAGATTACTATTTTCGAAGACAGAAGTTTTGATTTCAAATTGAAGACTCCGCCGGTTGCGGCTCTCTTGAAAAAAGCGGCAGGCATTGAGAAGGGATCGGGTGAACCGTCAAAAAAAAGGGTAGGGAAGGTGACAAAAAAACAAGTTGAGGAGATTGCCAGAATAAAGATAAAAGACTTAAACACAGAAGATATTGATAAGATAAAAAAAGTCATCGAAGGCACGGCGAGGTCCATGGGTATAACAATAGAATAATATTTTTTAAATATGATACTATCGGATAGGGATATCAAAAGATATATCAAGGAAGGTAAAATAAAGATGGAGCCGAAGCCTAATTTTAAAGAACAACTCGGACCCTGTTCGCTAGATTTGAAACTGGGCACTGCTTTTAAGACTTTCAAGCCAACCCAATATCCTTATCTCGATTTGAAAAGAGGCGTCAATTTCGAAGATCTGATGGAGAAAATAGAGATTAAGGAGGGCGCTCCTTTTATCTTGCAGCCGAAAGACTTCATTCTGGCTACTACCAAAGAGGATTTTTCCCTGAGTAATGATTTAATGGCTCGGCTCGACGGCAGAAGTTCGCTGGGAAGATTAGGAATTGTTGTACACTCAACCGCCGCTCGATTTGACCCTGGCTGGTCAGGCAAGGCCGTTATGGAGCTGGGAAACCTTGGTCTCATGCCCGTTGTTCTCTATTCAGGCATGAGAATCTGCGCCTTAACTTTTGAGACCTTATCAAGCTCCTGCGAGACTCCTTATCTTAAGAAAAAAGGACAAAAGTACGGTGGCCAGAAAATTCCTAAAGCCAGTAGAATAAACAAGGAATTTTAAAATCGAGTCATTTTAGAAAGGGAATTTTAAAATGAGGGTTAATTTATCGTCGGGTTTTAAAACCCAGTTTTTAGGTGTCATACCTTATCTGAAAGACGATTCCGGAGCGCTCAAACCGGAAGAGATAGTCTCTCTCTCGGGTATTTTGACTTTCCGCGGTTATACCCTAAAAGATATTTTGAGAAGAATGAAAATCAGAAAAGAGAGCCTTAAAGAAAAAGTGAAGGCAATCCTTCAAGCATCATCTTTGAGGGGCCACGCATCAATGTCTACTACACCATCCCTGTGTCTAACCTTTGAAGGCAGTAAATTTTTGGATTCTTCTTTGACCGGCATAATTTTTTCTTCTTCGATGATGGCTTCGGGTCGGCGCACCGATACCAGTATCAAAGATATAATTTATCCTGATGGCGTTTTTAAAAAAACAAAATGCCAGAAAATCTACAGGGAAGTTTCAAGAAATATTATTGAGACTTTTAACTATTTTTTGTCCAATGGTGCACCAAAAGACGATGCCAGTAAAATCTTGCAATACGGAATACACGGTACGGGCATAATCCAACTTCCCATAGAGTCAATCGTCGCCATCAGCAGAGAATATGAATCAGAGAAAGAGTGGATGCCCGAAGAGGTCGGAATCCTACTGAAGCAAATCAAAAATTATCTCAAGAAGCAAGGAGTTGGTCAGCTTTTTGCCACCCGTCAGGCTGCGCCGGCGGCTTTTTATCCTTACCCAAACATTTTTAAAGATCCATCTAAGCCGAATCTCGTTCGCAGCTTTGCCCAAAAGCAAAAAAGCTTGACAGAACCTAAATTGATTTCTTTCGAGGCTCTTATCACCCCAGAATTCAAACGTAAGATGAAGAGATTCGAGAATGAGCTTAAGGTTATGGCCTCTTCTCTAAAAAGGACAAAGATTGGTTGGCAAAAACTTTTGCAGTCGAGACAGGAGATTTTAAGGGATTACTATCTATCATTGAATTTCAAGTTTCTTTCCTCGGTAGCCTGGCGCGTCTGGGGAGAAAAGAAAAGACATAGGACTTGCCCGATGATAATCGAATCCATATATTACTCTATCGAGAGAACCGCAAAGATTTTTCAGAGTTTCAAAAAAAGGATTGAAAGAGGTAGAATAAATGAGAAGATGGAAGAAGGGATAAGTAGAGTTTTTTCCATACCCCCCTCGATAAAAAATAACAAGGTTTTTTTGACAAGATACTTAACGGTTGCTCTTAAATCTTTTGACGCCTATAAAAAATTGTTGAGGATGGGAATAAAACCAAGAGAGGCAATCTTCTTGATTCCAAGGGCGGTCAAGATTGATGTTTTGCAGGAGTACAACTTTTATAATCTGTTGGCCGGCTATTATCCTTTGAGGCTTTGCAGCACCGTTGAAGAGGAATTAAGGACGAACACGTTAAAAGAAGTCTCGATTTTAAAAGGGGTTTTAGAGAAGAAGAAATTACGCTGGTTAAGCAAGATTATACTTCCAAAGTGTGGACTTCTTGGCTTCTGTCCTGAGAGGGAGAGCTGCGGACAGGTCAAAATTGTAGTAGAGAAATACGACCGGGAGTCTCATGAGGAGATGGCCAAAGAGCTAAACAGAAATTTTAAAAAGAATTTGGCGAATATCTAAAAATAATTCAAAAATATGATTTTGGGCGTAGAAAAAATTCTCAAGTTAGTCAAGGAAAAAAAATTGGTCGAGAACCTCTGCGACAGGGAGCTAAATACGCCGGAAGGTGCCGGTTTTGATTTTAGAATCGGAGAGATATACGAGATTTCTGGAGACGGATGCTTGGGTATAGAGGAAAGGATGACTCCGGAGGCAAAATTATTGGCAAAATACAACCCTCAAAAAAAAGAGAGTTTTGTTTTCGAGCCAAATAAGTATTATTTAATGAAGACGATGGAGAGGGTTAACGCTCCTGACAATATCTTGATTTTGTTCCGTCCCCGTTCAACACTCTACCGCTCCGGCATGGCGCTTTTTACCGGCAACGTCTCTCCTGGTTATAAGGGGGAATTAACTTTTGGGATTATTAACCTTGGTACCTGCGATATCAAAATCGAGCTGGGATCTCGGGTTGTCCACGCTATGTTTTATGAGGTCAAAGGGGGAACCAATTTGTATAAAGGTCAATGGCAGGGTGGACGGGTTTATGCCAAGAAAAAAGAGAAACAAATTTAGTATGAGAAAGCTAATCTCGTTGGTGAAAGAGAACAATAGATGGAGAGAGAGCTGTATCAATTTGATTGCGTCCGAGAACGTCATGTCTCCATTAGCAGAGAAATTATACCTCTCAGATTTTATGCACCGTTATGCCGAGGGATTGCCATTTAAGAGATTTTATCAGGGGACAAAATACATCGATGAAATAGAAGATTCGGCAAACAACGCTTTCCAGAAGCACTTTAAGGCTAATTTCGTCGACTTGAGACCAATCTCGGGAACCCTGGCGAACTTGGCTACTTTTTCCGCCTTGGCGGAAAAAGGTGACAAGATTTTGACTCTGGGGATCGAAGGGGGTTCCCATGTCTCCCACGAGAAATATGGAGCGGCGGGACTCCTCGGACTTCAGGTTTCCCATCTGGATTTTGACCAAAGAGAGTTAAGCATCGACACCGAGAGCGCCAAGAAAAAGATCTTTAAAATAAAGCCAAAGTTCATAGTCTTAGGGGGTTCGGTTATATTGTTTCCTCAGCCGATAAAAGAATTAAAAAGAGCCTGCCAAAAAGTGGGGGCCAAAATCGTTTATGACGCGGCCCACGTTTTCGGCTTAATTTGCGCCGGCCTTTTCCAGCAGCCATTAAAGGAGGGAGCCGATATCATTACTTCTTCCACTCACAAGACTTTTCCCGGTCCGCAGGGTGGGATAATCTTAGGAAATATTGATGAGCCCCTGCGAAGAAAATTAACTTATAAGGTTTTCCCGGGTGTTTTGTCTAACCATCATCTTCATCGTTTGCCGGCTCTTTATCTGACGCTACTCGAGATGCAAAGGTTCGGGGAGAGCTACGCCCGGCAGATTGTCAAGAACGCCAAAGCTTTAGCCAGAGAACTTTACAATTTTGGTTTTTCTGTTTTGGGTAGAGAGAAAGGTTTTACCCAGAGCCATCAGCTTCTGGTGAACGTAAAAGAACAGGGAGGCGGAACGAAAATAGCCAAAGACTTGGAGAGCGTAAACATCATCTTAAACAAAAATGTTATACCCGGAGACAAACTCGATGTTAATAATCCAATTGGATTAAGAGTTGGCGTTCAGGAAATGACAAGGTACGGAATGAAAGAGAAGGAGATGAGGACAATAGCAAGACTTATAAAAGAAGCCGTCCTGGATAAAAAAGACATAAGGAGGGTTAGAAAAGAAGTCGTTAGTTTTAGAAAAAACTTTAGAGAGATAAAATACTGTTTTAAAGCGTAATCAAAAGAAATATGAACAAAAAAATAAAGCCGAACTTTGTCTATAATTTTCTTACCAAAGTCTTGCTGGCCATAATTTTCATCGCCCTAACAAAAATAAATTTCAGCATAATACTTGGTACCGAAATGAGATTTTCGGCATCGGCAATGTTCGGTCCGACTATCTCTAATTTTCTTGGTGACGTCTGGGGCTCGGTCGTGATAATCCTTTCTTATCTTGTCGGCGTAATTATAGGTATCTACAAGGTGGAATCATTTATAAGTTGGTTGACTTTTTTGCCAATCATCATCGCCGGTCTATATTTCTCCAGAGTTTTCAAGAAAGATAGAAAAATTATTCTTTTCCCAGTTCTTGCCGTCATCTTGTTTTTGTCGCACCCAATCGGCAGAGAAGTTTGGTATTATTCCCTGTTTTGGTTTATACCCGTTTTGGTAGCCGCTTTTAGACCGATGCTCGATAAATTTCTCAAAAAGGAGATATTCAAAGTTTATGCTTTTTCCCTCGGTGCAACGTTGGTAGACCATTCCGTTGGTTCGATAATCTATCTCTATTCAATGCAGATACCAGCCAAATTCTGGATAGCGGCGATACCATTTACCCTTGTTGAAAGGACGATGATAGCCGGCGGCATAACACTTAGTTACTTTGCCATTAAAATGTTTATTTATCTCTGGCAGAAATTTGAGAATAAAAGAAAATTATTGCTTGATGGAGATAAGCAACTAAAACCAATAGAAAACGCAATCAAAAGTAAAAGAGAAGAAGATTAATTAAAATTATGAAAAAGAAAACACAGCGCGGCAGATTTATTGTTTTTGAGGGAATAGACGGTGCCGGCATCGAGGTTCAGACCAAGCTTTTGCTTCAATATTTGAAAAAAAAGAAAAAACCCGTTGAGAGATTGTATTATCCGGACTACGGCGGACCGATAGGCATATTAATCCATGAGTACCTTCACAACAAATATGATTTTTCTGTGGGAACCCAATTCTTGCTTTATTTTACCGATTTTGCCAAAGACAAAGAAAAAATAGAAAAGTGGTTAAAAGAAGGGAAGACTATAATCTCTGACAGATATTTTACCTCTACAATCGCTTATCAGGGATTGAGAGGTTTCCCCCTGAAAAAATCGTTGGAATTTGCCAAATTTTTCAAGCTTCCCAAGCCGGACTGGGTGATTTTCTTGAAGATTTCTCCCGAAACCTCAATAGAGAGAAAATTTAAGGAGAAAAAATATCTGGACAGGAACGAGGCTAACAAAAAATTTCTTGGGAAACTTGCCAGATTTTACGAAAGAATGATAAAGAGTAAAGTTTTTTCGAGATGGGAGATAATAGACGGAGAAAAGAGTATCCCGGAAGTCTTCGAAGACGTAAAGAAAAAACTCTCGATAAAATAAAGTTAAGTTAATGCAAAAAGGAGAAAGGCTCATTAATTTTGTTGTAAGGCGATTAAAAAACCTTAGAGGTATAAAAGCTGTCACGCTCGGAGGCTCCTGGGCCGCCAAACTGCAAAGGCCCGATTCCGACATTGATATAGGGCTCTATTATAAAGAAGATAACCCCATAGATGTTTTGGCGTTGAGAAAGAAAGTTAACGAGATTAATGATCGCAAAAATCCGGCCGTTTCAGATATCGGAAAGTGGGGTAAGTGGGTTGACGGCGGAGCCTGGCTAAAAATAAAAAGCCAGAGATTCGATCTGATTTATAGGAATTTGGATTTCGTCTCGAGGATTATCGATGACTGTCGCAAAGGCAAGATACAATCAGATTATTATCAACAGCCTGTCTTTGGATTCCATTCCTATATATACTTGGGAGAGATAAGGTTCGGTAGAGCCTTATACGACCCCCAAGGTTACATCAAGAGACTTAAAGAAAAAGTCAATAAATATCCGATTCCTTTGAAACGGAAAATTATTAACACCTTTTTGTGGGACGCGGAATTCACTCTGAGATATGCCAAAGGATGCTGTCGGAGGGAAGAGATTTACATCGAGGCCGGTTCTCTCTTCAGAGTCGCCAGCGACTTGATCCAGGCGATCTATGCCATTAACAGAAGATATTTCATCGGCGATAAGAGACTCTATCGTGATCTGAACAAGTTCAAAAAATTGCCGAAAAATTTTATCAAAAGAGCCAATGAGATATTTGGCCTGGCAGGGAAAGACAAAAAATCTTTAGCAAATTCGATATCAAAGATTGAGAAATTATTTAGAGAGGTGGTCAGCCTTACTAAAGGATTTTATAAGATTGGTGAGGTGTACAAGCATGAAATTTAGATGCGCTTTACCTAAAATATTTTTGGCGACAATTAACCGCTATAGGAAAATACGGAGAGAAATTATAAAATGTAAATAATCTGTATGGGATACAAGCTGGTCATAGGTCTTGAGATACACGCGGAGTTGAAGACTCAAACGAAGATGTTCTGTTCGTCAAAAAACGATTCTCTGGAAACTCGTCCCAACGTCAACGTCTGTCCCGTTTGCCTCGGCCACCCCGGTACCTTACCAGTGATCAATAAAGAAGCGGTTTTAAAGGTAATCAAAACGGGATTGGCTCTAAATTGTAGAGTTCAGGAGGAAACTTTTTTTGAGAGAAAAAATTATTTTTATCCCGATTTGCCAAAGGGCTATCAGATAAGCCAATACAAACTTCCTATCTGCAAGGACGGCTATCTGGCGATAATAACAGAGAGCGGGGAACAGAAGATAAGAATACAAAGGGTACACCTGGAAGAGGATACCGCCAAACTTATCCACTCAGAGGACGAAGAAATCTCTCTAGTTGACTTCAACCGAGCTGGGATTCCCTTAATGGAGCTAGTCACGCAACCGGACATTCACTCCGCAAAAGAAGCCGTCAATTTTGCCAGAGAGCTTCAACTGATACTGCGTTATCTTAAAGTCTCGGACGCCGACATGGAAAAAGGGCAGATGCGCGTAGAGGTCAATGTTAGCTTAACACCTTACAAACAAAAAAATAATAAACTTGGGACAAAGGTCGAGATTAAAAATCTAAACTCTTTTTTAGCGGTAGAGAAATCAATACTCTACGAGACAAAAAGGCAGGAGGAGATTCTTGAGAGAGGGGATAAGGTTGTGCAGGAAACAAGAGGTTGGGACGATAACCGTCTTGAAACTAATTCCCAAAGGATAAAAGAGAAATCCCAGGATTATCGGTATTTCCCCGAACCCGATCTTTCTCCTCTGCAGCTTGAAAAATTTACAAAAGACATCAAAAAAACTATGCCGGAACTCCCTCAACAAAAGAGAGATAGATTCAAAAAAGAATACCAACTCTCTGGCCAAGAAATAGAGATTCTGATCAAGAACAGGGATGCGAGCAACTATTTCGAGAAAGTCGTCTCCGAGCTTGACGACTGGCGGAAGAGCGAAAAATTACAAGAGTCGCAATTGCCCAATCTGGTGAAACTGGCCGTAAATAATCTAGAGACGAATCTCATGGGATTGATGAAAGACAGACAAATTCTATTTAGTAAGCTCAAAATCACTCCCGAAAATTTCGCCGAGTTGGTTATCCTTATCTGGAAAAAAGAAGTATCAACCATGGCGGGAAAAATAATTCTGAAAGATATTTTTGAAAGCGGAGCAGACCCGACCTATGTTATCAAAGAGAAAAATCTTGGACAAGTCAGCGACGAAGATGAAATCAGAAAGATTGTCAAGAGGGTCATTAAAGAAAATCCCCGAGCCGTAGAGGATTACAAAAATGGCAAGAAGAACACCGTGCAATTTTTGATAGGCGGCGTGATGAGAAAGACCAAAGGCAAGATGGATCCTAAGATTACTCAAAAAATTATTCAGGAAACTTTGACAGATTTATCCGAAGAGCTTTAATTATTTAAAGCTCTTTTTCCATGACGGGAAGATAAACCTTCCAGAGGAAAAGCAAGAAAAATTTTCTTTTTGCACGCACTCTCCCTTCTCCCCTCAATAGATAATTCTTGCTTCTCCGGAATCAGGATTTATCTTCCCATTTTTTTACAGCTCCGAGGAAGCTGTTTTCTTTTTCTTAATCAATTCTTCTACCGATGTAATTTAAAAAAAATTATGATTTTGCTATCATTAGATTAATATGATTAAAAAAGAGATTGAAAAAATACTCAGGAAGATTACCGGAACTCTTTTCAAAAAAACTGATTTTATCATTAACATAGATTATCCTCCGAGAAAGGAATACGGTGATTACTCTACCACGCTGCCTTTAGATTTAGCCAAAGTTCTAAAGAAAAATCCCCTTAAAATAGCCGAAGACATTTTTTCTCTCGTTAAAAAAGAGAAATTAAGTATCTTTAAAAAAATCGAAGTTATAAAGCCCGGTTTTATCAACTTCTTTATAAGGGAAAACTATTTTAGAAAAGAACTAGAGAAGGTCCTTGAAGAGAAAGAAAATTTCGGCAAGATAAACATAGGGAAAGGTAAAAATACCAATGTTGAATTCATCTCGGCCAATCCTACCGGCTCACTGCACATCGGCAACGGCAGAGGAGCGTTTTTTGGCGATGTTTTGTCCAGTCTTTTGTCTTTTGCGGGGTACGAGATTGACAGGGAATATTACATCAATGATTCCAAAAGGAGCTCGCAGATTAAAGAACTGGGTAAAACCCTACTTGGCAGCGGAGTCTCTTATAAAACTCCGCGTCTGGAGAAATTGATAAAAGATATCATAGATAAAAAAGACACCAAAAAATTAAACGAAAGCGAGGCCGGCTATCTCTTGGCGAGAGAGGTTTTAAAAGACATAAAAACTTTTGTAGAAAAAAAACTCAAGATAAATTTTGATACTTGGTTTTCAGAAGACAGTCTTTTTAAAAAAAGCAAGATTCAAAAAATTTTGGATATCCTTGATAAAAAAAGATTGACCTACAAAAAAGACGGAGCCATTTGGCTAAAGACTTCGGAATTCGGCGACGGCAAAGACGAAGTCCTCATCAGGAAAAACGGCGAGCCGACCTATTTTTTGTCCGATATCGCTTATCATCAAGACAAAATCAATAGAGGTTATAAAAAAATTATTGACATCTGGGGAGCAGATCACCAGGGACACATTAAGAGAATGGAAGCGGTGATGAAAATCCTAGGTTACAAAGGAGAATTTGAGGTCTTGATTTCACAGATTGTCAGACTAAAAAGCGGAGAGAAACTCTCCAAGAGAAAAGGTAATATCATAGAGCTCGGTGATTTAGTCAATGAGGTTGGATTAGATGTTACCCGTTATTTTTATCTCTCCAAATCACTTTCCTCTCAGATGGAATTCGATTTGGATTTGGCCAAGGAGCAGTCAAAGAAGAATCCGGTTTTCTATATCCAATACGCCTACGTCAGGATAGAAAACATCTTAAGAAACTCAAAACAGAAAACTTCCACCTTCGCAGGTGCTTCGGCGGACAAGCAAAACTCAAAAGTAGACCTTAATTTATTAACTCATCCTTCCGAATTAAATCTCATACGCGAGCTTATCAAACTTCCCGAACTGATAGGAGAAATTTCTAAAAATTACCAGCTACACAAATTGACCGAATACGCCAAAAATTTAGCCTCTCTTTTCCATCAATTTTATCGAGATTGCCGTGTCTTAGATTTAGATAAAGAAACCTGTAAGTCTCGCCTCTCTTTGGTTTCTGCGACAAAGACCGCTCTTAAAATTTTATTTTCCATTCTTGGCATATCCGCACCCAAACGAATGTAATTTTTAATTATCCTTGGCATTTTTTTACCAAGAAGTATACTAAAAATGAGTCATCCTTTGGAGTTCAATGATCCAAAAGCGGCTGTCGGGTTTCCTACCCACTAGTTGCTCTGTGAGATCTCCAAAGAGACTCTATCCCAATTATCGTTCATCTCTTTACAGATGGACACCCAGCACCTTCACATTTCTACTTTCCTTTTTACGCTTGTCGTATCATCATCTCGAGGCACACCTTATTTTTTATTCGTGTGCCTTTTACTTTGCAATACCTTTATTGACGCAATCCATTTTTCGTGCTAAGAAAAAACGTACTTTAACGTAAGGAGGTGATAAAATCGCTAAAAATAAAAAATCTCACTCGATAGTGAATTCGTTACCGATAGGTTTTGGCAGGGGTGTTTTAATCACCAAGAACGGCAAAGAGATTACGATTGGCAAAGGAAGGGTAGTTGAGATGGGTCGTGGCAGGAAGATGCTGCAGTCTCTCAAGAAACACTCTCTCAAGAGAGTTAAAGAGACTTTCGCCGGATTTACTGGTGTTTCAAGCTGGCGTCAACTATCATCCTGCGCAAATTGTATAGTAAGGCCAAATTGCAACGGTAATTGTTCAGAGCTAGCAAAAATTCCACGAAAGATAGCTTTTTAAGATTGATAAATCGACACCCACTTTTTTCTAAAGTGGGCTTTT
>JAZDJT010000028.1:0-2111 GCA_043803845.1 Patescibacteria group bacterium | reverse complement strand
TTCATTTTTACCGTCAATTTTTACCTCCTGCTATCCGGCCTGGCCGGTGGTTTGTCGCCAGTGGTCAAAATGGGACATCGCTAACAAACTGTTTTTCATATCCAGAAAGAACAAAATTTCCACACGCAGCAGAACTACACTCTTCCTTGCTTGCCTGCTTAACAACCTGCTTTTTACCTTTTTCGGAAAATCCTGATTCAATTTGTTTTCCACTATTCCTGATTTTTTGACCTCTTGGACATAGGCAGGTCGCCACTGAATTATTAGGCAGCGGCACCCATCCAGTGTTATTACACGCTTCGCATTGATTCATGACGTATTTTCCACCCCCACTGATACGCTTCGCATTGATTTTTTCAAGCAAAGAAATCCAGTTAAAAAGCCCCGCCTTTTTTAGCTTTTCAAGTGATTTTTCCATTTCGGGACTTGATGGTTGAATTGGTTTTCCTGTAGCAGGCAATTCAACAGGCAGACGATAAAAATTCTCTTCATCCTGTACTCTTTTTGCCCTTTCGGACCGCACACAATCAAGCACATACGCCACAAGATTAAAATCGTAACCAAGCGTTAAAAACTCTTTTTCTACACTTTTACAGATACGATCAAACATTTTAAAATCAACATTTTCTTCAGATAAAAATTGATAATATCTCTTACCTGTATCCCTTAACCCTGGAGGAATCTGTTTTCCTGAGTTAAAAAATAACCAAAGATCCAGATATCTATTTACGAAATTTGATATTTCTTGTGACATATTTCACCTATAAATCCTTTAAAAGTTCAGCCTTTTGCTCTTCGTAAGTCATGAGGTGATACGGTTTTTTTGCTGGTGACTGATCCTGAATTAAGTAATATTCGTCTTCCCACCGTCTCTGCCTTATCCACCCCCCAGGAAGCTTTACGTGTTCAAAATCTCTCTTTATCCAGTTTGGGTCAAATTTCTGGGCGCGCCTTTCACCAGCCAATATTTTTTGCTGGAGATCTATATCCGGGTTTAATTCGTCTATAGCTTTTTTGGCGTCATTCTTCGATACTTTTCTGATGTATTCAGTCCAAAACTCATCGAAAAACGATTGCAAGTGTGGGGGGAGTGGGTATTCTTCGTTTACTCTTTTCCTCGTCCGAGCTGTTTTCCCGCGTTTTGTCTCGGACTTATCCTGTTGCGGGTTACTTGCATTGTTTTTTTCATTTTGGCAATCGAAAGATTCAGAATCCGATACACTTCCCCCTGGGGGGGTAGGGGGGGTATTTGTCTTTACTTCTTTTAACTCTGACTTCTTTAAGACTTCATCGCAACACTTTTCCGAGGACTCGTCGAGTAGTCGTCGAGTAGTCGTCGAACACTGATTAACTATATGTTTTTGTTCCTCTTCTTTTTCTAAGTTTTTTACCTCATCTTTTATGCCTTCTTTAATGTCAGAAAAATATATCTCCTCTTCTTTATTCAGGTTCGATTCTTGACAATTATCTACTTTTTCCATTTTTGGAGACTTTTCCGAGTATTCGTCGAGTAGTCGTCGAGTACTCGACGAGTGTTTATTTTCGATGTCTTTTGGAGGTTCAGGATTCCTTGTTTTTGATGGCTTGTCAATCTTTTGGTGATCAGAAAAATGCACAATAAAATAATAACTTTCGCCATGAGCTATGAATGGAATTATCACCTCGATATCTTCGAGATCATCAAGCCATTTCTTAAATTCTTCGAGCGATAAATCCTCATCATAAGGGAAAATCCTACTTTTTAACCATCCTGGGTGCCCCTTCACTACTCCGTAGTCATCACTATTATTCCATAGGCCAATAAATGTAAGTCGAGCATCCCTTTTTACTTTGCAAATTTTTTCATCGTCCCAAAATTCAGGCTTTATAACCCTATTTCTTGACATAACCATCCTATTTATGAACGGAAAGAGTATTCGTCGAGTAGTCGTCGAGTAGTCATTTTAATTCAGAAAACAAAAAAGCCCAAGTGCACGTTAAGAGGCTGCTAAGCTACTTAACACCGAATCAGATCCGGTTGCACTTGGGCCAAATTGGCAAATAGATTGTAGTATAAAACTAAAAAAATCTGAAACTGTGTTAATATGTAGCTTAGCAGTAAGGATACTATA
>JAZDJT010000027.1:0-25609 GCA_043803845.1 Patescibacteria group bacterium | reverse complement strand
ACTGTTGCTCTTTCTTGAATCGAATTCAAACTATATTCCCACAATACTCCTGGCGAGAGCTGGGATTAATTTCACTACGACAGCTACGATAATACCAATCACTAAGTAGACTATCATGCCTCTGGCTTTTTCTATCTTTCCAGGATCACCACCGGCAGTCAAAAACATAAAACCAGTAGCAACGCCCATGATAATCACGAAGGCCAAGAATATCCAGAAAATCCAGTCGGTCACTGTGTAAACAGTATCCATGGTACAAAAGCCGCCCCAATCAACATCAGGGTTCAATGAACCACAAGTCGTAGTTAAGTTGACACCCTTAGTCCAGCACTGATCGCTATTTGTACAGAGAGTACCTGTCGGGTCTGGTTCACAGACACAGGCATCTATCGCGTAAGTACCAATGGCGTGTTTCATACTGCAACAGTTGCTGATTGTCTGCGAGGGTACTTGAGCTAAGACGAATAATGGTAAAACAACCGCTAAAAGAACTCCCAAACTCATTAGAAATTTCTTTGCCATATTATTTTAGTTCTGAAAAATCATTATTATTCGCTATCGACCTTTTATACTTTATTAAATTATAAATAATCTCCGCGATATGTCAATGATTTTACAAAATCACCGATTGAATCAAAGCGGCGATGAGCTTGGCGGACACGGCTATAGCTATACCGACCACCAACCAGATCAGCATTCCTTTGGCTCTTTCTATTTTACTCGGCTCTCCCGCGGCGGTGATGAAGAAAAATCCAGTGAGAACTCCCATGATGACAGACAGAGCGAGAGCGAACCAAAATACTACATCGGTTATCGTATTAATAGTATTCATCAAACAAACCATTCCCCAGTGAGGACTAGCTACGTTAATAGCAACTTGAGAACTTCCCAGCCAACACTGAATAACGCCAGCTTCGGCTGGACCGATATTTTGTCCTTGGTTGAAAGTATAAGTAGCTTGTCTCGTACAACAGCCAGCAACATCTGGGTCACAACCAATGGGATTACAGATATCAACATTGTCTAATTGAATGGTGTAGCTCAGTTTGCAACAGTTAGTCCTGTGAATCGCCGTCTGGGCAAAAGACACGATAGGAACGATAATTAATGAGATGAGGATAATCTTTAAAATTATAGAATTTAACTTTTGCATATTATTGTTATCTGTTAATTTTTATCTGTTATCACCCTCCCAGTATGTAGGCAATAATGCCAGTCGTGGCCTTGGCAAAGATTATCACGGCGGCACCGATAGCTGTCCAGAAAAAAATTCTCTGGGCGCTGGCAACTTTCTGCGGATCGCCAGCAGCCGTGATGAATATAAAACCTCCTATCAAAATCATCAGGGTAACAAGAGCTAAACCCACATAAAAAATGAGGTCACCGATATCTTCAATTAGTTCCGGTATAGTATCGGCATCAAGAGGATTGGGGATTGTCACAGCCGCAATCGAGAGAAGGGGCGCCAAAAAAGAGATAAGGATCAACAGAACAGTTAGGTTTTTTTTTATAGACATATTTCAAACTTGTTTGACAAACACCAGCCCGTAATGATAGCTGTCTGTGTTAAACTTTCTCTCCAGCACAAACTGCTCATTCTGAAAAAGCTCTGTGGCTTTTCCCGGCTCTATTCTCTTACCAACCGGGCCCAGGGGCACATCCTTCCTCCAGTCAATAAATATCACCTTACCGTTTGTTTTTAAAACTCTTCTCGCTTCCTGGACAACTTGCTGGTCGTTCTCTGTTTGAAACAAAAGATTGAGCATCAAAACCACATCGATGCCTCCGTTTTCGACACCGCTACCCCCGACCTTCTCCAGGTTTCCCCTGACTGTTTCGATGTTGCCAAGATTTTCAGACTTTGCCTCGGCATTAACAACGTCGAGAGACTCTTGCATGACGTCAACCGCATAGACCCTTCCTCCGCTCCCAACTTTTTTTGCCAGGGGTATGGTGAAATAACCATGACCACAACCAAAGTCAGCGATTCTCATCCCTGATTGCACAATGCCAAGACTCTCGATGATGTTAGTCGGGTTAAGGAATCCACCAATTTTAGATGGCGGTACAATCATAGTTGCAATAAAAATTTTAGAAAGTGATTGCCGAAACAACCTTATCGGTGCTTGCCATCCTTATAACTTTTACGCCCTGAGAAGCTCTTCCGAGAATCGGTGTACTCTTAATCTTTGTCCTAATAGTCTGCCCTTTTTGGGATATAACCACTAGCTCTTCCTCTCCTTCTGTCAAAAGGGCGGTAGCCAAGCAACCAGTCTTTGAAGCTACTCTCATACCAATTATACCCTTGCCGCCCCTTCTTTGCAATCGGAGCTTGGAAATATCTGTTCTCTTTGCCAACCCTTTCTCTCCGAGCGTTAGAAAATAAATCTTTCTGTCTTTGCTTTTTAAAGCTTCTTTTGAGATGATCCCCATGCCAATTACCGCATCCTCATTCTTTAACCTTACGCCCAAAACTCCAGATGCGTTTCTACCCATGGGTCTTAGGTCTTTCTCTTTGAATCTTATAACGTTTCCCGAGACACAAGCCAAGATTACTTGGTCATCTCCCTGACTGTCTTTAACAAAGACCAGTTCATCGTTCTCTCTTAATTTTATCGCTCTCAGTCCCGAGCGTCTTACCACTTCAAAATCACTGATATCTGTTTTTTTGATTATACCCTTGCGAGTTGCCATTATCAAATACTTACCCTCCTTCTTACCAAAGTTAATGAGGGATGTTATTTTTTCGCCAGAAGACAACTCCAGAAAATTCAAAATTCCCCTACCAAAACTCTGACGCTCCGCTCCAGGAATCTCGTAGGCTTTGGTTTTAAAAACTTTTCCCAGATTGGTAAAAAACAAAATCTCATCATGGCTACTCAAAAACAAAAAGTGTTTTACTTTATCCTCTTCTCTCAACGCTAAACCCAAAACCCCCTTGCCGCCCCTTGCCTGAGACCTGAAGGAAGAAGGAGACAATCTCTTGACATAACCTCCTTCTGTTAAAATCAGAATGTTGTTTTCTTCGGGGATGAGATCTTCTTCCTTGAATTCTCCGGGTTTTCGAGCGATAACTTCCGTCTTCCTTTTGTCGCCGTATTTTTCTTTTACTAGAGTCAATTCCTTGACGATAATTTTTTCGATACCGCCTTTTTTTTCAAGAATAGCGACTAACTCTTCCTCTAACTTTTTCTTTTCTTCGAGCTCATTTTTAATTCTGTCCTGCTCCAATTTTAAGAGAGCCTGAAGTTTTGTCTCAAGAATTACTTCTGTCTGAATATCGGAAAATTTAAATCTGGAGATCAATTTTTTCTTAGCCTCTTCCCTATCTTTTGATTTTTTGATGATGCTGATTATCTCGTCGATATACAAAAGCGCTTTCTTCAACCCTATCAGGACGTGGATCCTCTCTCTGGTTTTTCTCAGGCCAAACTCCGTTCTTCTCCTGACTACTTTTTTACGGTGAGATAAGAAATTATCCATCAACTCCTTCAAAGAAAGAATCTTGGGCTGAAGACCATCTTCCAAAGCCACTATGTTCAGATAAAAGACTTTCTCAAGCTGACTCCATTTGACCAGCTGATTTAAATTTTTTTTTGGTTGTGAATCTTTTTTAAGCTCAATAACTATACGAAGACCCTCCCTGTCTGACTCGTCCCTGATGTTTCTTATCCCTTCTATTTTCTTTTTCTTAACAAGATTGGCAATCTCCTCCAGCATCACCGATTTTTGGACTCCGTAAGGAATTTCCGAAATCACGATGTCAAAGGAATCTTTTTTCTTCTCAACGATTTCCGCCTTGCCACGATTCAAGATAGCACCCCTGCCCGTCTCGTAAGTCTTGACCATCTCTTTGGCGTCAAAGATTTGACCGCCAGTCGGAAAGTCTGGCCCTTTTATTATCTGGCAGAGCTCTTTCACTGAGACGTCTTCATTTTTGACGAGGAGCATCAAGCCGTCACAAATCTCGTTCAGGTTGTGAGGAGGTATGTTGGTTGCCATTCCAACGGCTATACCCAAAGAACCGTTTAGCAAAAGTTGGGGCAGAGGTGAAGGCAAAACCATCGGCTCCTTTCTCGTGCCATCGTAATTGGAAATAAAATCAACCGTTTCTTTTTCAATGTCTCTTAACATTTCTTCTCCTATCGCCGAGAGACGACATTCGGTATATCTCATGGCAGCTGGAGGATCTCCGTCAATAGAACCAAAGTTTCCTTGCCCTTCAATCAAGGGATATCTCAAAGAAAAGTTCTGAGCCATTCTGGCTAAAGAGTCGTATACCGCTACATCACCATGAGGATGATAACGACCTAAACAAGATCCTACCACCGTTGCCGACTTCCTGAATTTTGCACCGTGAGTTAACCTCTCCTCGTGCATGGTGTAAAGAATCCTTCTGTGTACCGGCTTTAAGCCGTCTCTGACATCGGGCAACGCTCTTGAAACGATAACCGACATCGCATAATCCAGATAGGAATCCCTCATCTCTTTGGAAATCTCTTGTCTCTGTAAGTTCTTCATAAAAAATTAGAGGCTATTAATCCCTGCCAAAATTTTAGTAAAACTAATTATTATTGTTATTATTTTTGTTAAAAGAATTTTGAATCTCTTTCATCATTTCCTCAAGCAGTTTCTTTTCTTCCGGACTCATATTCTTTAATGCGTCCTGGACTGCTTTTGGGTCATTGATATCTATCTTCTTTGAATCCTCTTCCTTTAATTTTTGAAGATCTCTTAAGCCTTCTTTGCCAATACTTGGGTCTTCTATCCCATTGGTTATTAATCCTCTCAATCGAGAGAGAGAACTTTTGAGACTGTTAAAGTAAGTTTCAGGCCAATCGAAAACGGGAACTATATCTCTTGACATTTCATCTGACTTCGTTAACTGTTTTTTTCCTCTGGAGAATAATAAAAAAAATAAGGCAAAAGTTAAAAAAATAACGCTTATCCACAAGATCTTTTCTCGAGTCCTAGTTGGTTTTTCTCTTAATTTCTCTAAAAGAGACATACATTAAAAAAATTAAGTCATCTCTATCAACACCAACTCCGTTCCTTCCCTTTGGAGTTCGTCTGTTTTTATTTTGAGTTTCTCTATTTTCTCTTTGTCTTTGGCTCCAAAATTTTTGAGAAAATTCTTTTCGTCCTCAAGATTGATTTTTAAACCCTTTGATTCTGAAGAACTCTTTATCGAACTAGGAAGGTAATTTACAGGAATCACAATCTTTGGCTCTATTTGACTTATAATTTTAACTGCCTCTTTGCTCGAAATAGTAGCACCGCCACCGATTGGAATCAGCAGTATGTCAATTCCTAAAATACTCTCCAATATATCAGGGGGGATACTGTCCCCTTTGAAATTGCCGAGGGCACAAATCTTTATTTTCTCCAACTCGGTCTTGAAAATTATGTTCTTAACCAGTTTTCCACTCTCTTTTTGGCGGTAAAAATTATCAAGCCCCCTCATCTTTACTCCTTGCTTTTCGTACTCTCCCGCTTCCTCTACAAAAAAAGGTCCGTCGGCTCCTATACTCTTTGCTATCTTTTTCTTTTCCGCCGGAGATGGCGTGGACGATAAAATTACAATATTCGCCTTAACCCGAGAAGGCTTTAAACCAACAGATTCATCAAAAGGATTAATTGCTATTACGACAGGCTGTCCGTCTGTCTTCCCTTTAACTTCAACGAAAGACAAACCGTGCCACAAAATCTCCATAATCAAAGACTCGTTCTAAAAAATGAATTTGTTTGCGAAATGAAAGATTAATTTTATCAAAAATTTCTCTTGATATCAATGAAAAACCATCGCAGACAAATAGCTTAGTAGAAGAATATCGGCAGGATTAGCAACAAGATAGTGGAAACAATGACCAAAAAAACGATAATGGAAAAAATGACGCGAACAAAACCTCTCTTCTTTGGTTTATTAATCATAGTTTTTTATCGCTCCCCCTTTCCCCCTATCCTTAAATATCAAATAGTATTCAGGAAATTTTAGAATCCTTGCCGCCAAGACATAAAACATCAACCCCAAAATACCAGACAGTGCGGCGTGGAAAAAGATTCCCCAGAAGCTCTGCAAATTTAAAAAGAGGGCGAAAAGACGCAAAAGAATGAAGGTGAGAAGCCCCGAAACGCTGCCTAGCAAAAAGATTCTTAAAAATATTCTGGAGATTTTTGACTCCCATTGATTCCCTATCTTTTTTTTGAAAAAAACTATCAGCAAAAGCAGATTTAATATGAGGGAAATGGAGAAGGCCAGCGGGAAGCCTATAATCGAGACATTGGATATATTTTTTAAGTCTAAAAGCCAAACGAAAAAATCGGTCAAGTAGTTTCGCCCTGAAAAAACGGAAACGAAAGCCAAGGAAAGAATAACGTTGACAACTATTGAAAGAATGCTGATTTTAACGGGAGTTTTTGTGTCGTGAGAGGCGTAAAAAGTACGAGAAAGGAGATTAATTAGCCCCTGAGCTGGTATTGAAAAGGCGAATATTCCAATAGACGCCGCCACCAACCTCGTGTCCTCCCAAGTAAAATTCTGTCTCCCAAGAACAACTCTAACAATCTGAGCCCTTAGCAGAAAAAAGGAAAAAGCCAGCGGAACGAGAAAAAAAATAATTTGAGAAGCCGTCGAGATAAATTTTTGAATAAATTCATTTTTATTCTTTTCAGAAAAACTTCTAGAGAGAAACGGGAAAGCGGCTACGGCGAAAGAGGTGCCCAGAAGTGAAACCGGTACCTGCTGCAAATCGTAGGAGCTGTTAAAACGGAAGATGCTTCCCGCCGTCAATAAAGAGGCTATTGCGGTTATTACTATCAAATTTATCTGCTGGGCAGCCAGTCCTATCGTGCGCGGCAACATCAGCCGCAACATCTTCTTTATGCCTTGGTGAGTAAGGTCTAAAGAAAAACGGAAGCGATACTGCGAAAAGAAAATCGCCGGCAATTGTACCAGGAGGTGAAATGCCGCTCCGAGTATGACTCCAAAAGCCAGCCCGCTGATACCCATTCTGGGAACGAAAAATAACGCTCCCAAGATTATCCCGACGTTGTAGAGAACCGGCGCCAATGAATAAATCAGAAATTTTGAGAAATACTGGAGAACCGAACCAAAAATGTTGCTAATCCCGAGGATTATCGGTGACAGAAACATGAGACGGGCTAATCTTACCACCATCTCCATCTTATCTCCTTGGAATCCGGGAGTAATAACTCTCATTAATTGAGGAGTAAAGACGTACAAAACAACCGAAAGCAAAACTAATATGGAAACAAACACGCAGATGATATTGTTAAGAAGACGCCAGGCCTCCTCTTTGGATTTGAGCCAATATTCCGAAAATATCGGAATCAAGGCGGTCGATATCGCTCCCAGAATCAAGATGTTGTATAAAAAATCCGGTATCCGGAAGGCCGCCAAAAAAACATCCAATTCGCTCGTCTTAAAAAGAGAAGTAAAAACAGAGAGTCTGATTAAACTCAAAAAGTCGGCTGCCAAACCAGTTATTCCTAGAACCAAGGCCGCTGAAGTAATAGTCTTGGAACGGTGGTTAAAGATTCTTTTAAAAACCATAATTCTCTCGGTCAAATACGATGATGACAGTTAGCGAGCGTATTCTATAACTCTCGTCTCGCGGATTACATTGACTTTAATCTCTCCCGGGTATCGCATCTCTTCTTCTATGCTTTTAGCAATCTCTTTGGCTAATTTTTTAGCACCCAGATCATCAATCTCTTCACTTTTCACAAAAACCCTAATTTCTCTTCCGGCTTCAATGGCATAGGCGTTTTTTACTTCCGGGGAGCGTAAGGCTATTTTCTCCAATTCTTCAAGTCTCTTTAGGTATTCTTCTGTGTTTCCTTTTCTCGCTCCGGGCCTTGAGGCAGAAATGGCGTCAGCCACCTGAACCAACATGGCTTCAACGCTCTCATAGGCATAGTCCTCATGATGACTCCTCATCGCTTTTATCACTCCCTCTTCGAGACCAAACTTTTCCAAAACCCTTATTCCAATCTCGACGTGCGAGCCTTCAACTTGAGTATCGATAGCTTTCCCTATATCGTGCAAAAGACCTGCCTTCTTGGCTATCTTAGGATCGGCTCCTATCTCGTAGGCTAAGGCTTCGGCCAAAAAAGCAACTTCCAAACTGTGGTCTAAGACATTTTGCCCGAAGCTCAATCTGAACCTTAATCTTCCTAAGAGCTGATGAAGTTTTGAGTCCAAGCCGAAAACTTCGGCTTCGAAAGCGGCTTCCTCTCCGATTTTTTGAACTCGCTCGGGCATTTCCTTTTTCACTTTTTCTACAATCTCTTCAATTCTGCCCGGCTGAATTCTCCCGTCTTTGATTAGTCTCAAGAGGGCGATTTTAGCCGTCTCCCTTCTCAACGTATCAAAGGAGGACAAAAAAACTACGTTTGGCGTCTCGTCTACGATTAGCTCGACGCCGGTAGCAGTTTCGAAAGCTTTAATATTCCTTCCTTCCTTCCCGATAATTCTTCCTTTTATTTCGTCATCGGACAGAGACACGGAGGCGGTGGTTAATTCCGAAACAAGCGGGCTCACCGAGCGTTGCATAACCAAAGCTAAGATTTCCTTAGCTTTGTTTTCTAATCTTTTCTCACCCTCTCTTTCCATCTTTAATACTTTTTCTTGGATTTCTTTTTGGTAATCTCTCTCGGCTTCTTTTATCAACTCCTCTTTAACCTTTTCTTTGCTCAGACCGCTGATTCTCTCTAGCTCCTTTTTTCTTTGGTTGGATATCTCTTCAATCTTTCTTTTTAGTTCTCCGACTTTCTCCAGTTCCTCTTTCAGCCTATTCTCTTCTCTTCGGAAATCAATAAGCTTTTGCTCGAGGACACCCCTCTTTCGCTCAAGATTCCTTTGAAGCGAGTTTGCTTCATGCTCTTTTTCGTCAACATTCTTCTTTGCGGAATCCAAAATCTTAACGGCTTTATCTCTCGTTCTTAAAATAATATCCTGGGCTTCTATGCGAGCCTCTCTTATCTTTTTCTGGATGGTGTCCTCAATAGAGCCAGCCTGAAATTTGGCGATGCTCTGACGAGTGAAATAACCGAGGATGGCTCCCACTCCGAGTGAAGCCGCCCCTAAAATTAAAAGAAGGTATTCTGACATATTTTAATAAACAAAAAACATATAACATAGGCTCTAATAGACGATTCTGGTTATATGTCATTGTTGAGTTAAATTAATTATAACGGTCTTATTCTAACATAATTGACGAGACGCTGTCAAAAAGATATAATGACATAAAATTAATTTTTTATTATCGTTTTCAAGGTATGAAGAGAGTGATTTTGGTGATTCTCGACGGTTGGGGAATAGCGCCACCCGGACCCGGCAACGCTACGAGCCAGGCGATGACGCCTAATTTAAAAAGCATCGAAAATTATTATCCCTCGACAACACTTCACGCTTCCGGCATCAATGTTGGTCTTCCTTGGTGGGAGGAGGGAAACAGCGAAGTCGGACATCTGACCATCGGTAGCGGTCAAATCATCTATCAATACCTTCCTCGTATCATCAGCGCTATTCAGAATGGTTCTTTTTTTTCTAACACAGCTTTTCTTGGAGCAGTCGACCACGTCAAAAACAGGGGCTCGAGACTCCATTTGATGGGTTTGGTTTCTTCGGGAGCTATCCACAGCTACATCGACCACTTATACGCGCTACTTGAACTCTGCAAAAAAGAGAACATAAAAGAAGTTTTTTTACACGTCTTCACTGACGGAAGAGATGCTCCGACAAAAGAAGGCGTCCTCTTTTTGAGAAACTTACAGAACCGTCTCTCTCTGCAGAAAACCGGTAAGATCGCTACTATCGCCGGCCGCTCTTTCGCTATGGACAGAGACAAAAACTGGAACAGAATTCAGAAAGTTTACGAGTCTATAGTTGAAGGGAAGGGAGGAAATGCCTCGGACTTGATCTCTTATCTCAACTCTTCTTACGAGAAGGGTGTAACCGATGAGTATATAGAACCGGCGATAGTCGTTCCCGAGGGGTTAATCAGGAACAACGATGCCGTAATCTTCTTCAACTTTAGAGAAGACAGAGCCAGAGAACTAACTCTGGCCTTTCTCCAGGAAGACTTTAAAGGTTTTGCCAGAAAAAGATTAAACAACCTCTATTTTGCCGCAATGACAAAATACTTAGATGGTCTTGACTTCCCTGTGGCATTTGATCCGCCGCGAGTTAAAAATTGTCTCGGCAAAGTGATTTCTGATGCCGGATTCTCTCAGTTTAGAATCGCCGAGACCGAAAAGTATGCCCACGTAACATACTTTTTCAACTGTCTGGAGGAAAAAAACTTCCCCGGTGAAGAAAGAGAGATTATCCCCTCTCAAGGAGGACCCCACTACGACAGAAACCCAGAGATGCAAGCGCCTGCAATCACCGAAAAAGTTATAGAGAGAATAGAAGAAGAAAAATATCAATTCCTCCTGATAAATTTTGCCAACCCTGATATGGTTGGACACACCGGCGATATTAAAGCCGCCGTCAGGGCCGCTGAGGTGATTGATAATTGCATCGGCAAGATTATGAGGGCCGCTCAGAATAAATACGCCGTTTTAATAACGGCGGATCACGGCAATTTTGAAGAGATGTTAGACCCCCGGAGTGGAGAAATCATCACGAGCCACAGTTCTAACCCCGTTCCTTTCTATCTGGTTGACCCGGAAATGAAAAGCCCGGTTTTGAGACCGAGTAAATTAGAATATGGAGAAAAGGGTGGAGGTTTTCTGTTTGACATAGCACCAACAATTCTTGAGTATTTCGAACTGCCTCAACCGCCCGAAATGGTTGGCTTATCGCTTCTCTCCAGCCTCAACAAATAAGAGCTCTATAACTTTACCCTGAAGAATATTTTCCTTTAAATAGTTCTTTAAATTAACCTCTTTTGCCTTGTCCTGAAGTTCTTTACCGAGATGGGGATTTTTTAATAGTAATTCTTTGATTTTTTGATTGATTTCTTTTTCGTTTACTTCGATTTTTTCTTCTCTGGTAATCTGATAAAGAGAAACGAAAATTCTCACTCTTTTCTCCGCTTCAGGTAAGAAATCTTTTCTCAATTGTTCCTCTGATTTCTTGAGATGAGTCAAATAATCCTGCAGAGAAATTCCGGTTTCTTCAACTCGGATTCTCAGATTATCCATCATCTGGTCTCTCTCATTTTCTATCAAGACATCTGGGACATCCATCTTTGCCCCTTTGGCTATCTTATCGAGAACGGCTAGTTCCCATCTTTTTTTCTCCGCTCCTTCCTTTTCTGATTTTATACCCTCACGAAGACTCTTTTTAAATTGAGAGAGATTTTCGAATTTGCCAAGGGACTTTGCAAATTCGTCGTTAACCAGCGGCAGTTCCATCCTGAAAACATCTCTCATTTTTACCTTAAACTCGAGCTTTGCTCCTTTCAGTTCTTTCTTCCAAAAGTCAGCTGGGGACTGCAAAGAAAAAAACCTTTCCTCTTTTTCCTTGCAACCGATTAACTTTTCTTCAAATCCCGGCAACAATCTTCCCTCGCCCAGTATAAATTTTTGCTCTTTTATGTCGCCTTGCTCTATTTTCACTCCGTTCTTTCTTATTTCGTAATCTATACAGATAAAATCTCCTCTCTCCGCTGGAGCGCTCTTCCTAAAAATTTTTGCCCTTGATTTTTGAAGATATTTTAGAGATTCACTCTCTTCCCCTTCTCCTAATTCAATTTTTTTCCTAGGCTCACTCCTGGCAATCTCTTTCCAGCTTGGCAATTGAACCCTTGGAAAGACGGGTACTTTAATCAATGCCTCCAGTTCTTCTCTCGATAGCTTTTGAATCTCCGCTTTGGGGTTACCCAGTATCTCCAATTTTCTATCCCCGACTATTTTGGGGAAAACGGTATTGATAGCGATATTGGCCGCCTCCTCTAAGATTCTGGCTGTACCTACTTTCTCTTCAACTATTTTTTCTGGAGCCTTACCCGACCTGAAACCGGGGATATTTAAAGTCTTGGAAACTTCCCTTGAGCCAATAGTAAAATAAGGCGAGAATTCCTCGCCTGATAATCTGACTTTTATCTCTACTCTGGATTTGGGCAATTCTGTGACCTTAACCTCCATAATAATAATCTTCCTGGATAATCTAAAAATTTAATCCTGGATTATCTCGTCTATTATCCCATACTCTTTCGCCTCTCCGGTCTCAAGATAGAAATCTCTATCGGTGTCTTTTTCTATCTTTTTAAGCGACTGGGTAGTGTGTTTTGCTAAAATTTTATTCAACTTGTCTCTTATTTTAAGTATGTGTTTTGCGGAAATCTCAATTTCTACCGCTTGTCCTCCCGCCTCACCCATTACCTGATGCAACAGGATTTCTGAATTTGGTAGAGCAAATCTTTTACCCTTTTTACCTGCCGCCAGCAAAACCGCTGCCATAGAAGCTGCCATACCGACACATATCGTGGAGACATCGCAACGAATATACTGCATCGTATCATATACGGCCAGCCCCGCCGTGACAGAACCGCCGGGACTATTGATGTAAAGTTTTATGTCTCGATTTGAGTCTTGACCATCGAGAAACAAAAGCTGAGCGATAACTAAATTGGCTACCGCATCGTTAACCGGTCCTCCAAGAAAAATAATTCTCTCTTTCAATAAGCGAGAGTAGATGTCATAAGCTCTCTCGCCCTGAGGCGACTTTTCAATGACTGTGGGAATTAGGTTCATAAGCAAAGTTATTATATTTTCTTTATCGACCTGTGTCAAACTGTTTAAAACCTATCTTTTTTTCGACATGACGCTTTTTTTATAAGTATCGAGGTGCTCCAAGACTATGCCAGTGCCCTTAGCTACGCAAAAGAAAGGCTCCTCTGCTATCTGAGAAGGCACGCCGGTATGCATCGAAAAATATTCATCGATTTTCCGCAACATAGCTCCTCCTCCAGCAATCACCATTCCTCTTTCAATTATGTCAGCTGCTATCTCTGGAGGCGTTTCCTTAAGAACGTTTTTGATACTCTGTAAAATCTCTTGCAACTCTGCCTGAATAGCTTCACAGATTTCAGTCGAAGATACCTCAATAGTTTTAGGTAGGCCCAAGAGAAGATCTCTGCCCTTTATCTTCATCTTTTTTTCTTCCTCTAAGGGGAGGGCGCTGCCTATTTCGATTTTGATTCTCTCTGCTGTCTGGTCACCAATGGCCAGGTCGTATTTTTCTTTGATGTAATTTTCGATAGCGCGATCTATCTTGTCGCCACCGACTCTGACAGACGAGGAGTTAACTATCCCCCCGAGAGATATGACTGCTACTTCCGAAGTGCCCCCTCCAATATCTACAATCATGTTACCAACAGAGGAATTTATAGGAATACCGGCTCCAATAGCCGAGAGGATAGGTTCTTTAGCAACAAAGGCTTCTCTGGCACCGGCTTTCAAGGCCGCTTCGATAACCGCTCTCCTCTCCGTTGAGGTTGCACCAGCTGGAATTCCTATCAGTACTTCCGGACGCAAGAAAGAAAAAGAGCCTCTCTGAGCTTTTCTCAAAAAGTAACGAATCATCGCCTCCGTCACCCTGAAGTCGGCGATAACACCCTCTTTAAGGGGCCTGTAGGCGGTTATGGTGTCCGGCGTCTTACCTATCATCTCCTTGGCTTCTCTGCCGATTGCTAAAATTTTGTTCTCTTCACGCGAGACGGCGACTACGGTAGGTTCGTAAAGAACTATCCCTTTGCCTTTCACAAAAACAACCGAATTGCAAGTGCCCAGGTCAATTCCTATTTTTGCCATAGATTAATCCTTTTTAGCTCTTTTGATGTCTGCCCCTATCTTCTTTAATCTTTCTTCTATTTTTTCATAACCTCTGTCAACCTGATAAGCATTAAATATAATACTTTCCCCCTTGGCAATCAAACTAGCTATAATCAGAGCCGCACCAGACCTTAAGTCGTAATTATGCACCTTGGTGCCGTGAAGTTTCGCCGACCCTTTGATAATCGCACGGTGAGGATCGAGAAACGATATCTTGGCCCCCATTCTACCTAAATCTTTTAAGTACCTCAATCTGTTTTCGTAGAGAGGATCGTGAATCAGGGTTTCTCCCGACGCTTGACTAGCCAGTACTCCGAAAGCGCACTGAAGATCGGTCGGAATGCCAGGATAAGGTAGAACCTGGATCTTAGAAACTGGCAAAATCTTTTTAGGTCTTTTTACTTTAACCTGGAATAAACCTCCTCGCCCTCTGATTTTTTTGACGTAAATACCAAATTCCTTTATTTTTTTAGTTACACTGTCTAGGAGAGGAAGCGGCACATTTTTTATTGTCACATCGTCGCCAGCCAGACCAGCTAAGATTAAAAAAGAGCCCGCCTCGACAGGATCATAAATTAGGGAGTGGGAAAAGCCCTTTAATCTTTTTGCGCCTTTGACTTCTAGTGTGTGGTCGGCCAGCCAATTTATTTTTACCCCCATCTTCGAAAGAACCTTGCCCAGGTCTTTGACGTGCGGCTCCAGAGCAGCGATTTTGATAGTCGTCATCCCTCCAATGAGACTCGAAGCCATCATGATATTTTCTGTTGCGGTGACGCTAAATTCCGGCAGTACGACTTCGGTGGGAACTAACTTTTTATCGGTGGACAAAACGTACTTGCAGATTTGACCCTTGACCCTTTTAATCTTTGCTCCCATTTGCGAAAAACCGTCCAGGTGTGCGTCAATCGGCCTTACACCGATTAAGCAACCTCCTGGCTTTGGCAGAGAGACTCTGCCGAAACGGGCGAGCAAAGGCCCCAAAAGAAACACCGACGAACGCAAAACCATCACCAAGTCTTCTTTTATTAAACTTGGGTTGATGTTTTTCGCCACTATCTTCACGCTTCTTTCTCCTTGCCAAGTTACTTCTGCTCCTAGACTCTCAACAATCTCCAACATCCTGAAAATATCTTCAACCAGTGGCAGATTTTCGATAAAGCATGGCTCTTTTGTTAAAAGAGCCGCAGCGATTATGGGGGTTGCGGCGTTTTTGCATCCTTTTATCTCTATCTCTCCCCTCAAACGCTTCCCGCCCTCAATAATAAAATAGTCTTTTCCTGACATATCGATTAAAACTATACAAAAAATCAGGTGGCTTGACAAGCAGATAAAAATGATTTGACAATAATAGAAAAATAAGTTAATATAAAAAATCTTTAACTTCGTAGAGGAAGATGTTCCAAATAACAGGCTACAAAAAGACAATCGATGAGATATTAAGAGACATACCCGACAGGTCGAGAAATATACTATCTCGACGCTTTGGCATTGGGGAAAACCAGGAGTTGCCCTCGCAAGAAACGCTGGAGAGCATCGGCGATGATTACGGCATAACCAGGGAGAGGGTGAGACAAATCGAAAAAAAGAGCATCGATACTCTTCGCAACTCTCCAAAATTCTCTCGACTGAGAGAACCTCTCTTGGAAATTAAGTATTTCATTGATGACAATGGAGGGCTGAAAAAGGAGGATCTTTTGGAATCATATCTCGTACCAGACGTCGGATACCGTCCCTATCTCGTATTACTCCTCGATCTCGGAAAATACTTTTCTTACAAATATGATACTCCCGATTTTTATTCTTTCTGGGAGACAAAGAAAGAAGCGGAGGAAATAGCTAGAAGAATAGACAGTCTCTTGATAGAATTACTGGAGAAGAAAAAAAAGCTGCTCAAGCAAGAAGAAATCCTAGAGATAGGGAGAGAAAGGGCTCGGAAAGCCCTACGAAAAGACTTCAAGAAGGGGCACATTCTATCCTATATTGAGGTTTCCAAGATAATCGAGTCTAATCCCTTCGGCGAATACGGCCTTTTCTGCTGGCCCGAGGTTAACCCAAAAGGAGTGAGAGAGAAAGCTTATCTGATTTTGAAGAAAGAAGGTAAACCCGTTCATTTCAGAGAATTGGCTCGGATTATCGAAAGCGATTTGCAATCGCCGGTTCACGTTAATACTCTTCATAATGAATTAATAAAAGACCCTGAATTCGTTCTGGTAGGAAGGGGCGTTTACGCTCTTCGGGACTGGGGCTACAAAGAGGGAACCGTAAGAGATATAATAAAGGAGTTGTTAAAAAGAGAAGGTGAACTCTCCCGTGGAGACCTAATTGAGAAAGTGAAAGAACAAAGATTGGTAAAAGAAAGTACCATTGCCCTTAATCTCCAATACTTCAAAAAGACCAGGGAGGGAAACTACGCTCTGTAAAAATCTCTTTCAAAACAAGTCTTCGGATTTGAAAGCTACAAAAAACAATGAGGGATTATATCCTTTATCTCTCCCAATTTCTTAGCATACTCGGGAGCTTATGGTGGCTATGGCTGGCGATTTTTCTTTATAAGCCAGCAAAGTATCTTTGGCTTTGGGCGGGTAGAGACCTTAAATATTACGACCCGATAAAATGGGTGATTTTGGAAGTGAAGATTCCTGCCGAGGTGGAAAAGACTCCCAAGGCGATGGAAAATTTTTTCCATACTATCTGGAATATGTACGACCCGCCTGCCAACGTTAGAGATTACTGGGTAAGCACAAGGTGGATGGAATATTATACTTTTGATATCGTCGGGAGCAGCGGAGAAATACATTTTTATATAAGAATGCCGGAGGTGCGCCGCACCGTGCTGGAGTCGGCTATCTACGGCGAATACCCCGACGCCCAAGTCGTAGAAGCCCAGGATTACGTATACAAATTCGGCAAAGATCTGCCGAACGAGGATTACGATATTTGGGCTTCTGACTTGCAATTGACAAGATCCGACACTTTCCCCATTAGAACATATAATTATTGGGAGACAGAGTTAACGCGAGAAGAAAAAAAAGTAGATCCTCTGGCTGGGCTTTTTGAAATATACAGCAACTTAAAAGAAGGCGAAGAGGTCTGGATACAGATTAAAGCCGCTCCGGTAACTGACGACGAACATCCATATCTGGAAGAGAGTAAAAAGCTGGTTAACAAGTTAATGAAAAGACCTGAAGAGAAAAAAATGGGGATTCTCGATCCTCTCTCACTTTCTAAGGTGCCTGGAGATATATGGAAGGTACTGGTCGAAGGTCAGCCTATCCCCTCGCACCTTGAAGAGCAAGGACCAGAAAAATTAGACCTCGGTCTGATGAGACTGAGTCCGGGTGAGGCCGAAGCTGTAAGAGCTACCGAAGAGAATCTTGGTAAATACATGTACGAAACTAATCTTCGCTTTATTTACGTCGCTAAAAGAGAAATTTTTTCTCCGGCAAGAGGTGTCGCCGCTATAATGGGTGCCTTTACCCAATTCTCTACTGTTAACCTCAATGGCTTTAAACCCGATAAGACCAAAACAAAAGTTCTCCCCTGGTTTTTTGAGGATAGAAGACTTTTTGTAAGAAAGAAAAAAAATTTTAGGTATTATTCTAAAAGAATGTGGCCATGGCACAGAAAGCCTTATGTTTTTTCAACCGCCGAGTTGGCTACGATCTATCACTTTCCAGGCAAGACGGTTGCTCCTTCCTCCGCTGCTCCACGAGTAGAAATAAAAAAGGGTGGACCGCCGCCGGTGCTACCCGCCTAATTTATTTTTTATATATCATGAGAGAAAAGTTAATTCATCTTGGCAAAGCTGTTTATCACAATCGTGAGAAAAAATTTGGAATAAAAATTGACGATAGACGTCGGCATGTTTATATTATCGGGAAAACCGGCATGGGTAAAACCGCACTCCTGGAGAATATGGCGATTCAGGACATTCAAGAAGGCAAGGGGGTGGGAATCGTTGACCCCCACGGCGAGTTTGCCGAAAAAATGCTTGACTTTGTGCCAAAGAGTAGGGTTAACGACGTAGTTTACCTTGATCCATCTGACATTGACTATCCGATAGCCTTCAACGCAATGGAAAAAGTTGATATCAGCCATCGTCATCTTGTGGCGACGGGCCTATTGGGTGTTTTTAAAAAAATATGGCCCGATGTCTGGTCGGCGAGAATGGAATACATTTTAAACAACACTCTCCTCTCTCTCTTGGAAGTACCCGGAACCACTCTTTTGGGAGTCAACCGAATGTTGTCTGATAGGGAATATAGAACAAAAATAATCCAGCGCATCACTGATCCGACTATAAAAAGTTTTTGGCTTCACGAATTCTCCCATTACCCGGATAGGTTTCGTGAAGAAGCTATCGCTCCCATACAGAACAAGGTTGGACAATTCATTTCCTCCCCGATTATCCGCAATATTATAGGTCAGGTTAAATCGGCTATCGATATGAGGAAGATAATGGACGAGGGGAAGATTTTAATCCTGAATTTGTCTAAGGGAAAAATCGGAGAAGACACATCTAGGCTCTTGGGAGCGTTACTTATCACAAAACTGCAGCTGGCTGCGATGTCGAGAGTGGATATGCCGGAGACCCAAAGAAAAGATTTTTTTCTTTATGTCGACGAGTTCCAGAATTTTGCCACCGAGGCTTTTGTCAGTATTCTGTCTGAAGCGAGAAAATACAGACTGTCCCTAATATTGGCCCATCAATACATCACACAGATGGAAGAAACCGTGCGGGACGCTGTTTTCGGAAACATCGGAACCATGATGTGCTTCCGCGTAGGAGCGGCAGACGCCGAATTCCTGGAGAAAGAGTTTCTTCCGGAATTTTCTTTGAATGACCTTGTTAATTTACCAAAATATTATATATACTTGAGACTGATGATTGACGGCGTATCCTCTCGTCCTTTCCTTTCTATTACGCTTCCGCCGGTGGAAAAACCGTTTCAGAGCTATAAAGAAAAAATTGTCAATGTCTCGCGCGAGAGATACGGCACTTTAAGGAATAAAGTGGAAGCCAAGATTGCCCGCTGGAGCGGTACCGAAGGAGCTAAAAGAGTCATCGAGGAGGAAAGAAGAGAAAGAAAAGAGGGAACGGTTGTCCAAAAGAATATAACATCCAAACACATCTCGGTAAGGGAGATAGGCAAAAAGAGACCAACGTCTTTTTCAGGAAAAAAGGAGCCTAGCGTAGAAGAGGTAAAGAAAGCCATCGAGGAGGCGCTAAAAAAGCAAGAATAGTTTATGTTCGATTATTTTATCAGTCCCACCAATGGCAAAATGAAATTTGAAGAGGTTGTAAAAAACCTTATTAGTTTTATATTGGAACAACCTGAGAGGATTTACAGAATTATAGTTGGGACCGACTCCGAGGGCAAAGAGAGACCTGATTTTGTTTCGGCGATTGTGATTCTAAGAGTTGGCAGTGGCGGAAGGTATTTCTGGAAGAAAAACAGAACCAAGAGAAGATATACTTTGAGGATGAGGATTTATGAAGAAACTATGTTCTCTCTAAAATTAGCGATGAAATTGAGAGAGACCATTGAGGAAAGATTAGAAAAAATTAGTCCAAAAAACCACAAGAATTTAGAGATTCATACCGACATCGGTCAGGTTGGTGATACAAAAGAGATGATAAAAGAAATAGTCGGCATGGTAAAGGGGAATGGTTTCGAGGTCAAGATAAAACCGGAATCTTTTGGTGCCACATCTATAGCCGATTACTGCCTAAAATAATTTTTTTATGGTAAACAGAGTTGTTGACCTCAAGACAAGAGAGTCAAAAGAGGGAGAAGATACGTTATTGGACTGGGAGATAGAAGAAGGCGTAAAGAGAGAGAAAAAGATGCAAATCGGAATTATTGTCTTTCTGATTGCTTTCCTCTTATTTACCATTTGGCAGAAGAGTTATTTGGGCATGATTCTTGCCCTGGTAATAGCTTTCCTTTTTTTCTCGCCCAAATCAAAAAAGAAAATATATTTTGCCATCTTAAAGAGAGGAGCCAGAAGGGAAAATGAATTATTCACCTGGCAAAATCTGAAAAGTTTCTGGATTTTTGAAGACACGGCTGAAATATATTTTACCAACAAGAAAAAGTTTCTCCCTTATCACGTTGTCTTCCCTTTACCTAGGGAGTATGTACAGAAAGCGAGAGGGATGATTTCGGCTTTTCTTGAAGAGAAAGAGGTTGAAAGAGATTTTTTGGATATAATCAGCAAAAAAATCGGTTTATAACAATAAAAAAAAGTCCCCATAGCTCAATGGACCAGAGCGGAGGCCTGCGGAGCCTCAGATGGTGGTTCGACTCCTCCTGGGGACACATAGAAAAAAGACGCCACTTTAAGTGGCGTCTTTTTTATTCTAATTTTCTATCTTAACACCGCTAAAAGATACTCCTGCATCTACTATATAAATTCCATTTTTTCTCCACTCTTTTTTAATCCTGCCAGCGATTTTTTTGTCAAAGGTAATCGCTATACCGCAATCACCGCCGCCAGCGCCCGAAAGTTTACCGCCTCCTCCGATTTTTTGGGCAATAGATGCCATCTTTTTCAGAATCTTTGTTTCGATACCAGCACCGGAAGCTTTACCGAATCTCCTAAGAATTTCTTCATTTTCTGCAATTAATCTTATAATCCCTTTTCTGTTTTCCTCTCTCCACGCCCTTACTATTTTTTTGACCAGAACAACTATTTCTTGAATCAGATCGTTGAATTCCTTCCTATGCCCAATCTTCCAGTTATTTATTCTTTTAATTAACTTTGACGTCGAGACCTTCTCTCCTGTCCAACCGATAATGATTTTTAGACCTGCGGGAACATTTAGCTTTTTAAAGTAAAAACCTGGCCATTTCCCTTTTACGATTTTTCTTATGTTTTTTTCTTTCTCGATTTGACCTAATAACCATTGGGGATTGAAACGTTTATACAAAAATATACCTCCGAATGTTGAAGCAGCGATATCAAAACCGGAGCCCAGTTTTTCTTGAACGAGATAGTGAGCCAGTGCTGAAAGCTTGTAGATAATTTTCCTGGACTCCTCTTTTTTGATGTTTATTCCGTGAAATTTTAACACAGCCGCCACAGTTGCTACGACAATTGCCGCCGAAGAGCCAAGACCAATTTCCCGAAACCTATCTTCCTTTTTAATGCCCAATTCTCTACTAGATGAATATATTTTAAAGGGTTTATATTTTTGCAAGAATCTGAGAACCGTCTCTATCGCCGATTTCAGGAAAGACACCTTCTTTCCCGTCCTGAAATTTTTCGGAAACCGCAGTTGACCCTTTTGAAATTTTGCCTCAAGGTTCCTGATGCCGAAATCCTTTATGTTAATGTGAATTTTTTTATCTCGAGATTTCTCAATCTTAACATAAGCTCTCTTGTCTACGGCCACAACCATACCCGGATTCCCTGGTTCTAAAATCGCCCACTCTCCGGCTATTGATATTTTTCCAGGCGCTGAAATAATCATATTTTAGCTTAAAACAAATGTTTATTCGTGACAAAAGACCCCTTACCTGGACCCGTTATGATAACTTCTTTGGTACCTTTTAATCCTGATACTCTCTCTTTTATTTTTCTGACGTCACTTTCCAGACAAATTATCTTAACCTGGGAACCGGCATCAATCGTAAAATAAGCTTCTACGCCTTCTTCTCTCAAGTTTAAAACCGAATGTATAATCTCCATCGTTCCGGAATTCCAATAGAAAATGGGTGGTTTTGTAGTAATCATGGTCGCGTGCATCTTTAAACAATTCTCTTCTGACGTTTCGCCGACTAAATTAATTTTTTTCTCTCTAATCCCCTTTTTAACATTCCTCAAATCGCCTTCTATCGTCTTGAGCCAAATTTGGTAATAGGGGCTGGTTTTGATAGTCTGCTCCATCCCGGTTCTGGATTTTATTTTTTTCTCTTTTTTTGACGTCAGACATATCATTATCTTAAACTCCTTCCAATAATCCGGCGATGCAATCCCTTTCGCAAAAGAATCAGAGCCGTCTTTTTCTTCCCCCTTTTGCCACTCCACAAAACCGCCAAAAATTGAACGAGTGGCAGAACCGGATCCATGTCTGGCTAGTATACTTAAATCTCTCCTACTTAAGTCGAGTTTAAGAGCTTTATTAATCGCTTCGGAAAGCGCGGCAAAACCGGCGGCCGAAGAAGCCAGACCCGCCGAGGAAGGAAAATTATTTTTGCTGACGATTTTCGCCTTTAAATTTGTCCTTGCAAATTTTCTTACAAAATTTAAAAACGTCTCAATGTATTCGTCGTATTCTTCTGAGCCCTTGTCATATTTTTTGCCGTTCAAAATGAAGATATCTTTCTTGTATTTTTCATCGAAATCCACGGTCGTATGAACGAAGACTCCATCTAAAGTTACCGAAATACTGCTGTTTTGAGGCAACATCAATTTTTTATTCCTCTTGCCCCAATATTTTACTAGGGCTATATTAGCATTGGCGACTGCCGAGGCTTTCATAGGATTATAAATTATTTTACTCCCCCTACTCCGATTTTTGTTTTGATGACTTTTAAACCGGCTCTCTTTATGGCCCTTGCCACTTTATTGCTGGAACTCTTATCCACCAACGCCAGCATCACTCCTCCTTGGCCCTTACCCGATAGTTTTGCTCCAAAAGCTCCGGCAGACAGCGCTGCATTAATTCCTTTTTCCAGCCGGGGGTGAGAAAGGCCTAACATCGACAAGATTCTTTGATTCCCTGTCAACAATTTGCCTGTTTTTACTATATCCTTTTCCAGGATCTTTCTTAGTCCCTCATTCGTCAGCTCTTCTATCTTGCTAAAACATTTCCTAACAAAGGAGGGGGTTTTCTTCAAAAGTTTCGGGATAAATTCTTTTACCGTTTTTGAGGTTCTTGTTTCTATGCCCGTATCACCTATTATAGCTTCAAAAGGAAATACTCCTAATCTCCTTATCTTCAGCCCCCGCTCAAAGCTAATGTAATTGAAACCTCCTTGCGAACTGCTGACGATTTCCGCGCCCGAAGCTCTGCCTCCGTGGATTATCCTTTGGTACTTGATGAGGCTATTATAATAATCTCCTTTTTTAATATTTAATTTAAATGTTTTTGAGAGACTTCCAAGAACCGAACAGAGAACGGCGCTCGAAGAGCTTAGCCCCCTTGATACCGGTATATCTGACTCTATCTCTACGTGTATTCCTTTTTTTATTCTAAATCTGAAAAGCGTTTCCTTGCACAAATCCAAAAGAGGAAACAACTCCTCTGCGCCCTTTCTACCATGTCTCAAGACAGCCACCCCTATATCTCTTGAGGCTATCTTTATTTCTTCGGCGGGACGAACTTTGATTTGACATCTTGCCCTTAAATCTACAGAAGCGATGATAGCCGGCTTGCCATAAACCACCGCGTGTTCCCCGAATAAAAAAAGATTGCCCGGGCTCGAGACTCTATTCATAATAAAAATCTAAAAATAAACAAGGATTTAAATATTTATTTTCTCTCCGAACTGCCCGATTACAGGAACGGGCTTCTCTTGCCCGTTGGCGGCGTTCATAATGCCTATAATCCAAAGCACGAAAACTAATAGGGGCAATATCCAGGCTATTATCCAGAAGATAGACCCTAAAACTCCGGCAACTATCCAGGCTATAAATAGTACCAATCCTTGCCTCACATGATATTTCACAAACGGATCATTCTTGGCATCTGTCAAGAGAGGTATGAAAAATAAAACATAGGCCAATATCGCCATTCCTGTATTTTTCTCCTTTTTTTGTTCTTCCATATTCCACTTTTAACTTGCTTTTATCTTTATATCGAAACGACCTTTGTTGTTCGGCTTCCCGATTTACAGTATAATTTTATCATATATTTGTATTAAAAATAAAGTTAAAAACAGGGATGGGCACAATATTGGACCAAAAGATAGAATCTATCCGTTACATCGGACCCACTTATCTTAAAAAGCTTCATAAGCTCGGTATCAGAACGATAAGAGAGCTGTTTTCACACTTTCCTCATCGTTACGATGACTTTACCAACCTCAAGAAAATTAACCAAGTAAAAATCGGCGAATGGGTGGCCATCGAGGGAGAAATAAAGAAAATTGAAACCAGACGGACTTTTAGAAAAAGAATGTTTTTAACTGAAGCGCTAATCGATGATGGCAGTGGTACGATTAAAGTTGTCTGGTTCAACCAGCCATACCTGAACCAAAATCTCAAAGAGGGCGGCCGAGTCAGTTTAGTGGGAAAGGTCACTATGACCGAGAAAGGAACTTTCCTCTCCAATCCTGCTTATGAGAGGGTGATCGATGGAAAAGTCTTGAAACACACGCGGGGTCTCGTACCGGTTTACCCCGAAACCGAAGGACTTTCTTCTCGCTGGCTTCGCTTTATAATTTATCCCCTCCTCCAAAAATACGCATCGAAAATCGAAGAGTTTTTGCCAGAAGAGATTTTGGAGGCCAGGAACTTCCCAGAAATCGATAAAGCTATTTTTCAGATTCACTTTCCGAGGACGGGAAAGGAGGCGAAAATCTCCAGAGAACGGTTTTCCTTTGAAGAGCTATTCTTAATTCAGCTCTTTGTCCAAAAACAAAAAAGCAAACTGGAAAATCAAAACGCGCCAAAAATCCTTCCTAGAAAAAGTTATATCGAGGAGTTCAAAAAGGTTTTGCCCTTTGTTTTCACCGATGACCAGAAAAAATCGATCAGAGAGATATTAGACGATCTCCAGAAAAGGATACCGATGTCGCGACTCCTGGAGGGAGAAGTTGGCTCTGGCAAAACCATCGTGGCAACTCTTGCTGCTTATGTCACCGCCAGAAACTGCTATCAGACAGCCATAATGGCTCCAACCGAGATTTTGGCCGAACAGCACTTTCTAAAAATATCAAAACTCCTATCTCCTCTGAATATGAAAATCGGACTTTTAACTAGCGAGGCAATAAAGATAAAAAACAATAAAGAAACGGAAGGGAAAACAAATGAGAGAGATTTTATTAAGGATATAAGAAGGGGTAATATTGACATCCTCATCGGCACCCATAGTCTTATCCAGGATAGGGTGAAATTTAAAAACTTAGGACTCGTTGTCGTTGATGAACAACACAGATTTGGCGTAGAGCAGAGGGCAAAACTTGTAAAATCAAATAGCGGGAATAAAAAACAGGAGATTCCTCATTTTTTATCAATGACTGCCACTCCCATTCCTCGCACTTTGGCCCTGGCCTTTTACGGAGACCTTTCTATATCTCAAATAAAAGAGCTTCCCAGGGGCAGAAAAAAAATAATCACCAAAATTGTGCCGCCGGCGGGCCGAAGCGAGATTTATGAATTTCTAAGAAGGGACGTCAAGGAAGGACGACAAGGTTTTGTCATCTGTCCTCTGATTGAAGAATCAGAAAAATTAGAATTAGCGGCGGCAAAAAAAGAGTTTGAGAGATTGAAAACAAAGATTTTTCCCGATTTAAAATTGGGACTTTTGCACGGCAAAATGAAGGCAAAGGAGAAGGACAAGATAATGCGTGCCTTTAAAGAGAAGGCGATAGAAATTTTAGTCTCAACTCCAGTTGTCGAGGTAGGAATTGACATCCCTAACGCCACGATAATGGTAATTGAAGGGGCTGACAGATTTGGTCTCTCTCAGCTCTATCAATTCAGAGGCAGAGTTGGTCGAGGCGATTTCCAAAGTTATTGCTATCTTTTTACTGATTCTGCCGCTAAAAAAACTTGGCGACGATTGAGGGCAATAGTATCAGCGGAAAACGCTTTTGAGCTCTCGGAAAAGGATTTAAAGATAAGGGGTCCG
>JAZDJT010000026.1:0-5183 GCA_043803845.1 Patescibacteria group bacterium | reverse complement strand
TTTGCTTAAGAACAGACTCTCCGTGCGCTTCCTTAACTTTTTTTTGCGGCAAAGGTTTGGCACCTGGCGCTCCGCCGGGTCGGCCCATTGATGGGTTGATTGGTGAACCTGACGGTGTTTGAATCATATATATTTTTTATAGCTATAATATTAGAGACGACCTTTAATACTACTAAGATTATATCACGAATTTAAATTATTTTTCCATCTTGCAGCTGAATTACTCTCTGGCAGAATTGGGTGATTCTTTGGTCATGGGTCACTATCACAAAAGTCTTCCCTTCTCTTTTATTTAAATCTTGCATCAGCTTTATGATTTCTCCGCCTGTCTTGGTGTCAAGGTTGCCTGTCGGCTCATCTGCTAAAATCAATAGCGGATTGATAATCAAGGCTCTGGCGATAGCCACTCTCTGTTGCTCGCCTCCGGAAAGCTGACTGGGTCTTCTCTTTTCTTTGCCTCTCATCCCGACCCTGGCTAATAATTCTTTGGCCTTTTGGAGATAATCTTCTTTTTTTGTTTTAAGCGGCATCGAAGGAACGATGATGTTCTGCAAAACGTTTAGTGTGGGAATCAGGTAATAACTCTGGAAAATGAATCCTATTTTTTCTCTTCTTATTCTGTATAACTTTGATTCCTTTATCTTGGAAATATCTAGGTCTTCAAGAAAGATTTCCCCGGAAGTTGGCTTATCGAGAGCCCCAATCATGTTTAAAAGCGTAGTTTTGCCGGAACCGGAAGGACCGATAACTGCAGAAAATTCTCCTTTTTTAATTCCCAGGTTCACGCCATCCAGGGCCTTGAAAGCCAAATCGCCCTTACCGTAGATTTTCGTAACATTTTTGAGATTCACCAGAGTTTCAGACCTTTCGATTATGCCGTTTTTTACAATCATAATTTTTATTCGTTATGCAAGGCTTCTATGGGAGAGACCTTTGAAGCTTGCCAAGCCGGATAAACTCCTCCGACTACACCAACTACTACGCCGAAAGCCAAAACTGAAGCCGTCACCTGCCAACTCAAAAACAAAAAATCTTTTAAGAACTCCAGATAGTAGCCGGAAACGAATATGCCGACCTCTCCTATTAGGAGCCCGAATAAGACCCCGATTGCGCTCAATGTCAGAGATTCAATCAGGATTGATATAATGATGTTAAAATTACTCCAACCCACCGCCTTTAAGATTCCGAACTCTTTTTTTCTTTCTATGACCGAAATCAGCATCACAATCAAAATGCTCATTCCGCCGGCGACGCCTGAAAAGATTGATATCGCCAATTGAAATTTGCTGAAGGTTTCAAGACTACTCTGTAGACTGGAAAGAATATTTTTGTAAAGAATTGTCTGAATTGGTGTGTCATCTTTTTCGAATTCTTTTTTAATAGCCTCATCGACTTTCTCTACGTTGCCGATAGAATTAACCTTAACAACAATGCTGTTTATCTTGTCAGATGGTATTTGTGCAATCTCCCTGACGGTTTTGTCAAAAGAGAAGATATATGCTTCTTCCAAAGGATTACCGGTCTCAAATTTTCCGACAATCTTCAGGTTGATTTTTCGCGGAGGACCCCCTTTTTTTGAGGGAGGCGCTATGGTTTCGATAATA
Source organism: Patescibacteria group bacterium (assembly GCA_043803845.1). Taxonomy (GTDB): domain Bacteria; phylum Patescibacteriota; class Minisyncoccia; order Minisyncoccales; genus JAZDJT01. The sequence continues at coordinate 3,579 of JAZDJT010000026.1, read as the reverse complement.
TCACCGATTTTTAATTCCTTTCCGACTAATTTGTAAGAGTTTAAAAGCGCGCTACCGACAATGATTTCGTTCTCTTTTGAAAAAGAACGACCTTCGATAATAGCGGTGGTGGGACCGTTATTCTTTTTGTCTTCTTCTGCGTCTACTCCCACCAAAATAGAAACCGGGTCAAATTCAGAGGAGAAGAAGGTTGTAACTCGGGAAGAGACACTTTTCACGCTCTCAATTTTTTCTATTCTAGCTACATAAGTCTTAGGTATCAAAGAAGACTCTCCTCCGGAGATACCAAATCCCATCGGCGAAACGCTGCTGGAAACGGTGATTTCCGCCGCCGATTCTGTAAACGATTCGGAGAATGCCTTATTAGCGCCGGCAGAGCTCGACAGGATAAAAACCATCAGGGATACACCGATTCCAACACCGATTATCGCCAATATGGCTATCCCCTTTCTCCTGAAAGCGTTGCGCAGAGAAAAACCAAAAAGAGAAATCATATTAATTGCCGAAAGAATTAAATTAGGTTATTATTATATAATCTCGGCGACGGGAAATCAAAATTTATATTTTTGAAAACAGTTTTTATGAAGATATTAGCGATTGACACATCTTGCGATGACACTTGCGTAGCGATAATAAAAGCAAATGGAGGGAAGAAATCGGATAGGAAAACTGGCGAACCGAATTTTGAAATATTAACCAATCTTGTTTCATCGCAGATTAAAATTCACCGAAAATACGGCGGAGTTGTACCGATGTTGGCAAAGAGAGAGCACCAAAAAAGCTTGATACCGCTGCTGAAAAAAGCCCTAAAAGAAACGGACAACCTTAGAAAGAGAGATTCGTCGAAAAAAATTAATAGTCATCAGAATGAGACGCTAAAATCGCTCTTTAAAAAAGAGGACGCCTTATACGAAAGAACAAAATCATTCCTGGAACAATACAAAAAACCTGAGATAGATTTATTAGCCGTGACACAAGGACCGGGTTTGGAACCTTCGCTATGGTCGGGGATAAACCTGATAAGAGCCCTTTCCTTTTTTTGGAAGACACCAATCGTACCAGTAAATCACGTTGAGGCTCACATACTGGCTAACTTTATCAGTGAAAATAAAACCCCCCGCCTACGCCCCTTCTTAAATAGGGCTACGGCGGATGAGCAAGCAAAGTTCAGAACTAAAAACTTTCCAGCTGTCGCCCTGGTGGTTAGCGGAGGCCACACCGAATTGTCCCTAGTAAAAAGAGTCGGAAAATATAAAATCCTCGGCGAAACCAGAGATGACGCAGCCGGCGAGGGGCTGGATAAGATAGCTAAGATTCTAAAACTGTTCTATCCGGGTGGACCGGAAATAGAAAAACTCTCAAGGAACGGTAAAGATGTTTTCCATCTGCCCAGACCCATGATTTTTGCAAAAAACTATGACTTCAGCTTCTCCGGTCTGAAAACCGCCGTTTTATACCTGACTAAAAAAATGGGGAGTAAAAAAATGAAAAGTCAAAAAGTTAAGGCGGATATAGCCGCTTCGGCGCAAAGCGCAGTAATTGACGTTTTGATAGCTAAAACCCTGAAGGCGATAAAAAATTACAAGGTGAAAACTCTGCTACTGGGAGGAGGAGTAGTCGCCAATAGAGATTTAAAAATACAATTTCGAAAAAGAGTTGCGAGGGCGCTCCCTAAATTTTCAATGTATTATCCGGAGCCGATTTTTTGCACCGACAACGCAGCGATGATAGGTATCGCCGGCTATTTCAATTCCCTCGAGGGCAAAAAGGAATATTGGGAGAAAATCAAGGCAAAAGCTAATTTAAAAATTTATTAAACACAATGATTATGAGCTTAGCTGATTTTATCTTATACTTTCTCATCAGCGTACTACCCTGTTTGACCTGGCTACTTTTGTATCTTAGACAAGATGTCCATCCGGAATCACACAAAAAGGTAATAGAAGTTTTTTTCTGGGGGATGGTGATGGTCCTACCGGCTATACTCCTGGAAGAGTTTTTCTCCAGCTTTCTTCCGGAGGGTGAAACCGGTAAATCTGTCTTTCTGCTGTTTTTCTATTACATCATCGGAGTGGGATTAGTAGAAGAATTTTTAAAGTACATAGTGGTAAAATTAAGAGTTATCGACTCTTCACATCTTGATGAGCCTATCGATATAATGCTCTACTTGATTATAGCGGGTTTGGGATTTGCGACTATTGAAAACATCCTGGTGATTTTTAATATAACAACTCTGGAAGAGGCGGCGATTATCAGCACCGTTAGACTACTAAGCGCCGTGTTTATACACACTCTCGCGGCGGCTATAACCGGCTATTTTTGGGCATATTCTGCCTACCACAAAAGGAGGTCCTTACTTTTTTTCGGCATACTTATCGCCTCGATTCTGCACGGATTTTATGACGTTTCTATAATAAAACTGGAAAACACTCAAGACCTCTTTTCTTTTCTGATGCCAACCGTTATAATATTATTCATGGGGATCTTAGTGTTTTTCTTTTTTATAAGGGTCAAAAAAATACCACGCACTTGCAAAATGTAACTCAAAAATTATACAATAGTTTAGAATTAAACTAAAAAAATAATCTAAATTTTTAAAAAACTATGGAGGATTTTTTAGAAAAACTCTCGGGTTCCGAGAAAATTGATGAAGAGAAAGGGTCGATAAAACCGATGCAAAAAGAGGCCGAGGAAGGACAACTTGCCGTCGACGTGTTTCGCACGGAGAACGAAATCATCGTTCAGTCAACTATCGCCGGCGTCAAGGCCGATGACCTTGATATATCTATACAAAACGACATGGTCTCTATAAAGGGCGAGCGGGAAAAAATCATTGAAGTTCCGACAGAAAATTATTTTTATCAGGAGTGCTACTGGGGACCATTTTCACGCTCAATCATTCTGCCCGAAGAGATTAACGCCGCCGAAGCGAAGGCTGAATTAAAAAACGGCATATTGACATTACACTTGCCGAAAACAGAGAAGATAAAAACAACCAAAATTAACGTGAAGGCAGTGGGTTAGAGAGAATCTGTAAAAAGACCGATTTATGGTAGCAAAAAAAACCATATTGGTTGTCATTTTGTCAGTCACTATCATGGGGGTGGCTGTTTTTTCTTTTGTCTATTTCCCGAAGAATTCCTTCGCCATCGGGATAAAAATAGCTGATCAGAAAATTGGAGGATTCACTCAAGAAAAAGCCAAAATAAAACTCGAAGAAGAATCAAAAAACTTTCTGGAAGAAGTGGTTAATTTTGTCTTTGCGACGGAAACCAACACCAAAACCGTTCAAACGACTCCCAAAGAAATAGGGTTGAGCTTCGATATAGAAGAAAGCCTCAAAGAGCCTTTCAAGTTTGGTAAGGAAAGCAACTTGTCAAATCCGAAAAGATTTTTCAAAAGCCTCCAATCGAAAATCGTATCGTTATTTGGAGCTTATGATTTCCCTCTCAAAACCAAACTTTCCAGTGAAACTTTCGAAAATTTTCTGACGGAAAACTTCGGCCGATACGAGACGCTTCCGAAAAACGCCGAAATTATCTTTGATGAAAAAAACCTCAACTTCAAAATAACCACACC
>JAZDJT010000025.1:0-4730 GCA_043803845.1 Patescibacteria group bacterium | reverse complement strand
TTTGCAAGAAAAAAATGAAAGGAGAAGCAAAGAAATTATCAAGCTTGCGAGATAAACTTATCAGGGGAGTAATCTCCAAGATAGAAGACTCCCACCTTAATGGTCATCCTAAAAAAAGACTTCCCAACAATGCCAATTTCTGGTTTGATTTTATCGAGGGAGAATCTCTAGTTTTTGAGTTAGACAGTTATGGCATAGAGGCCTCAACAGGATCGGCTTGCTCCTCAGACAAATTAAGACCCAGCCACGTCCTCTTAGCTATCGGTTTGAAACCTCAAGAAGCCCATGGTTCGTTGAGATTAAGCTTGGGTAGATGGACAACACCAAAAGATATCGATTTCGTCCTTAAGATTTTGCCCAACGTCATAAAAAAACTGAGAGAAATATCGCCTTTCAAAAAGAGATTTTAAAAAATATGTATACCAAAAAAGTACTAAAATATTTTAAAAAGCCTCACAACTACGGGAAGATTAAAAAGCCAGACGGTATCGGCAGAGTCGGCAATATCGTTTGCGGCGACGTGATGCAACTTTACATAAAAATAGGCAGAGATAAAAATAATGCAGAGACGCTCAAAGACATCAAGTTTGAGACATTCGGCTGCGTTGCCGCGATAGCTACGAGCAGCGCCATCACCGATTTGGCCAAAGGAAAAACATTGAAAGAAGCTATGGCGATAAGTAAAGAAGAGATAGTGAAGACGCTTGGCGGCTTGCCGCCTATAAAGCTTCACTGTTCCGTTCTGGCGGCTGACGCCCTATCGGAGGCGATTTTCGATTACCTTTCTAAAAAGAAGAGGAAAATACCTCAGGGCCTTGCAAAACAGCACAAGAGAGTCCAGAAAGAAAAAGAAATAGTCGAAGAGAGGTATCGAGAATGGATAAGTGCCGAAGAAAAAATGTTAAAATCATAATTTAAAGATTCTCCATCAAGCTCTCAAAAGATTTAGAATCCATGATTTCCGATTATAATCGCCAGGTAAAAGATCTTAATAGCTGCATTGACAATCTTTAAAATCTGTCTTAATATTTGGGCAGGAGGTAAGGCAGTCTGAGCAATCATCATAAGACGCCAAGGTCTCGCGGAGGAGGCAGCGATGAGGGTAATCAAATCTACATACCCAAAAAATTCCATGCTGCTTGGCACCAGCTCTTTCAAAATCTTACCCCGCAAGAAATACACATCTTTATAGACCTTTTGAGCCAAAGAAAAAGGTGGAAATGGTCTCAGATAAGAGAACTGCAAGAAGCTATCAAATCGGGCAGAGCAGAGAAGATAAGTAAAGTCGTCTCCTTTTAAAAAATGAACATCCGGCTGGGTAAGGACACGTTACGATTCTGCCTGATGAAAGAGACAGAAAAACACAGCTAGGTTTTCTTTTGCATAGTCGGCACGGACAAGCCGGAATCACTGAACGACTTACGAGGAGTTGTTAATAATCTGTTGAAGAACAACGGGTTTTCAAAAAGAGAAGACAACCCAAAGAACTCACCCTTCAGTATCTATGTTAGCTCATAGCCTCCTCTTCTTTTGATAAATTATATTATTTTTTAATATGATTTCCCAGGACGTATTTTTTTTAATAGCCTCGATATTTTTAGGCATATTAACCATTCTGCTTGTCATCGTTTTTATCTATTGGATGAGAATTTTAAAAAACTTTTACCGAATCAGCAACGATTTAAGAGAATTAGAAAAAACTTTTAAAGAAAAATTAGAAAAATTTTCAGGGATATTGGCGGGTATTGGCGTCTTTATAGAAAAAATCGCCGATTATTACCTAAGTAGAAAGGAGAAAAAGGAACAAAAAAGTCGAAAAAGAGAATAAAATTTTTAAAAGTAAAAAGTATGGAGGAAAAAAATAAGGGCGTCGGTAAAAAAATAGCGTTCGGGGTAATCGCCGGTACGATAATCGGCATCATCACCGGAATTCTTCTGGCGCCAAAAAAAGGAAGCGAGATAAGGAAAGACCTGAAAAAAAACGCCGAGAAGATAAAGAAGGAAGTTGCCAAGAAAGTAGCCAAAGCGAGAGAATTGACCAAAGAAAAATACGAACAAATTGTCGGCGAAGTCTCCGGCTTTCACAAGAGAGTAAAGAAGATAAAAGACGAAGACTTGAAAGAGATTGTCGACGATTTAAAGAGTCGCTGGTCGGATATATCTAAAGAGATAAAAAACAGAATAAAGAAATAACTTCTCAATTACGAAGCTCTTATCGTTTGCAGAAAGACAGTTTCTTGATTATTCGCGCGAGAATCCTCTCCTCGCCCAAAATCATTAAAGACTAAAATATTAATTTAAAATGAATTATATGGCTAAAAATAACAATAAAAATGTAGTGAAGAATGCAATTAAAAACAAGCTTAAATTTAACCCCTGCCTCATAATTTCCGTCGTGCTGTTTTTGCTATTGGTCGGTTCTATCTTAACTCGGGGATTTGGGTTGATAAATTATTTTGCCGGTGGTAAAGACGAGATAACCAAGAAAACTATAGATTTCATTAACAAGAACTTTCTTTCCAACGGCGTAACTGCTTCCCTTGTCTCAACTACTGTCGACGAAAATGGTCTCTATGCAATCAAATTCAAAATTCAAGAACAAGAATTCACGGCTTACGTTACGCGGGACGGCAAGACTATTTTCCCTCAAGCGATACCCATGACCACTCAGCAGACCTCGGATAATAATCAGAATCAGCAAAAAGAAATACCCCAAAAGGAAAAATCCTTAGCTCAACTTTTCGTGATGTCATACTGTCCTTACGGAAATCAGGCTGAAAGCTTGATGCTGTCGGTAATCGATCTATTGAAAGCCAAGTTTGACCTGGAGCTTCACTACATCGTCTCCAAGAACGGGAAAAATTATGAATCTTTGCACGGCAAGGCAGAGTTAAACCAGGATGTCAGAGAGTTGTGCGTGCAAAAGTATGAAAGGACAAAACTCTGGGATTTTATAAAGGAGATTAACTCTGGTACAACAACAGATAATATTGACGCTAAGTGGGAAGGGATAGCCGAAAAAGTAGGTATCGATGTTGATAAGATAAAAGAGTGTCAGACAAAGGAAAGTGCAACGCTTCTCGATAAAGAAATCGAATTGACTAAAAAATATGATGTGAGTGGTTCCCCGGCGTTGTTAATCAACGGTGTACTTTTCTCTGGCAGTAGAACAGCCGACGGCTACAAAGGAGGAATTTGTTCTGGCTTCAAAACCGCTCCGACAGAATGCAAGACAAAATTAAGCACCGATACGAACAATGCGTCCAGCGGTGATTGTCAATAAACCAAAGACTAAAGAAAGGCTCAGCGACAAAACCTTCTTAGAGCTCCGAAGAAAGAGTATTCACATCGCCTTCGGAGCTTTATTTTGTTATCTAATTTATTTTGATAAATTCTCACTTCCTTTTTGGTTTGGTGTTTTGTTTGCGGGAGTAATAATCTCCCTGATTTTGAGAAGGCACAAAATACCTTTGATATCTCGCGCCGCCGCATCCTTTGAGAGAGAGAACGAGATAAAGAATTTTCCTCTTAAGGGAGCCCTAACTTTTATTTTTGGTTGTATCTTTAGTTATCTTCTTTTTGCCACGCCGTCTTTTATCTGCAGACACTCGGACTATAAAGACTGCAAAATTGTCGCCATAGCTTCTATCTTTGCCTTGTTTATAGGCGATTCCTGGGCGGCTATTTACGGCACTTATCTTGGTAGAATAGTTTACCGGGTTTCTGCGAGATCGTCACTTCCTTTTAGAAAGCTAGTAAAATTTTTTTCAGAGAGAAAGCACCTCGACGCCACAATTTTTAGCATTGTTTTAAGTACCGTCTTTATTTCTCTCTTTTTCCCCTTATGGAAATCCTTTTTGGTCTCCTTTATCACCTTTTTTATTGAGGCCCTTGATTTTAGGACTACTAACCTTTGGGTTGATGACAACATCTATCTTCCGGTAATCTCCGGACTCATTCTAGCTTTGCTATAAATCAAAATCTTTTTAAAGACTCCTTTTTGGAAAAGGGGAGCTTTCAAAAAAGGGAAAACTCTATTATAATTTAAAAAACTCATGAAAAGGATACTTATTAGAGACTGTCCAAAGTTTGTAGGCAGGAAAGTAAAAGTTTGCGGCTGGGTTAATTCTCGCCGAGACCACGGTAAGCTGATCTTCATTAACTTGCGGGACAGAAGCGGTATTTTGCAGACAGTTTTCAGGGTGAGAGATGTTAGTCAGTCAGTTTCTCAGCTCGCTCAAAAGTTAAAACCGGAGTGGGTTATTTGTCTCGAAGGTGTTGTTGAGAGACGTCCTAAGGGGACAGAAAATTTAGAGATTTCAACGGGCGGCATTGAGTTGACCGCCGAAGATTTAAAAATTATTTCAGAGACAGAAAAAGAACTGCCCTTAGACCTCACCAAAAAAGAGTTAAAGGTGAAGCTTTCGACGTTGCTCAAAGAAAGAGCTTTGACGTTAAGACACGAGAGAAATAGAGCCATATTTAAAGTTTTCGAAACGGTCATCCAGTCTTATCAGGAAACGATGAGAAAATCAGATTTTACAGAGATAAAAACACCCAAAATTATCGGGACAGCCTCAGAGGGCGGAGCGAATTTCTTCACCTTGGATTATTTTGGCAAAAAAGCCTATCTGGCCCAGAGCCCTCAATTCTATAAACAAATCTGTGTAGGAGCCTTTGAAAGGGTTTTCGAAATCGCTTCCGTTTTTCGCAAGGAACGCCATTTTACG
>JAZDJT010000024.1:0-2624 GCA_043803845.1 Patescibacteria group bacterium | reverse complement strand
CCAAAATCCCTTCCGAAAGACGAGAAATCAAATCCCTCGCCGAAAGGAGAGGCGCCCTGTGCGTCGGCACCTTCAAAAGCAGTGCCAAATCTGTCATACTGGGCCTTTTTATCTTTGTCTCCCAATATCTGGTAGGCTTCGTTGATTTCTTTAAATTTTTCAGAGTCACCTCCTTTGTCGGGATGATACTTTTGCGCCAAGGTGAAAAAAGCTCTCTTTATTTCTTCTGGGGAGGCATCCTTTGAAACGCCTAAAACTTTGTAATAATCCTTAGCCATATAAATTTATTCCAGCGCTATCTCTTCTTTATCAACTTTTACGGTTTTGATGATAAAGAATTTAACAGCGGTTAAAAATTTAAAAATAATAAAGGATAATGGAACCATCAGATAAACAAGGAGGGCGAAGATAGACTTGATTATTAAAAACAAAATCACTACTAGCCAAACATCTGCGAATTTACCCAGGGATTTTACGCTTTGCGCTACGATTTTGGTAACCGACTCGTAAAGAATGTTTTTCATTTTTTCGCTGCCTTTCAATTCCCGATTTATTTTAAACGCCTCTGCCAAACCTCTCCTACCCTCGATTACAATGTCCGGAGAAACTTGTTCTTTCAGCTCATCCAGCTGCCCTTGAAGTTCCCTGTAAAATTCGATTTCTATCTCTCCTTGAAAAGGCAGAAGCGGCGCTGACGATTGTTCCGGACTTTTAGTTTTAAAATACTGCTCCAGCATCTCTTGCACATTTTCACCCGAAATCTGCAGCATTATAAACTGGTCAACAGTCATGTCTCCAGAAAAACCAGGGTACTGCGAGGCGAAAATCTTCTCTGTCTGCGGCCAGTACGTGTCAAAAAGAGGACGGGGCAGATTGATTTTTCCGTCCAAAATTTTCGGGGAGACAAAAAGCAATGCGGCAACCAAAATAGATATTCCTGTTAGCAAAATACCATAACCCTTTTTGGAAAGAAAACTAAAATTTATCTTAAGAAAATTACCGGCATCTCTCTTGATGCTTATCTGGGTTATTAGCAAGAAAACGAAGATTAGCGCTCCCGCCGTTATTACATAGATACTTGCTCCGAACCAAAAGATAACCGAACCGAAGGCCAAAAGGGCCAAAGGAATCTGCATCTTTAACGAAGGTTTTCCTAGTATCAAAAAAAGAAAAAACATCAGCCCCAATGATAAGAAAACCAAAAAAATGATAAAAGGAGCTAAAAGTTTTCCCTCCTGCAGTAAAGAACTTTTTAGATAAAAGAATCCCAGGTTTAAAAAAACGAGGGAAAAAACTGACAAAAATAAACTCTTCAAAAATTTTTTATTCATAAATATATTCCGGTTAATTATCTTTTATCTCGGCTTTAAATTTACTTTTTCTTAAACTTTCCCTCCTCCGCGTCTTCTCCGCCCTTTCCTTTTTTCTGATACATTTCCGTTCCCAGCTTTTGAATAACCTGGGACAGCTCTTGCAATTTCTGCCTTATTCCTTCCGTCTCGTTCTTACTCATGATTTTTTTTAATTCGCCGATTTTCTCCTCAACTTCTTTTTTGAGACCCTCCGAAATCTTGTCTTTACCGTCGCGAAGAGCTTTCTCGGCAGCGTAGATTAGAGCGTCGGCGTTGTTTCTGACCTCAACTAACTCCCTCTTCTTTCTGTCTTCTTCGGCATACTTTTTGGCGTTTTTTTTCATTTTTTCTATGTCTTCCTTTGTGAGACCAGTCTTTGACTCTATCCTTATGGACTGCTCTCGACCAGTGGCTTTATCCCTAGCTTTCACGTTCAAGATTCCATTGGCGTCAATGTCAAAGGTAACCTCAACCTGAGGAACGCCGCGCGGAGATGGAGGTATGCCGTCTAAGATGAATCTTCCCAGCGTCTTGCAATCGGCCGCCATCGACCTCTCTCCCTGTAAGACATGGATTTCCACCGATGGTTGACTATCAGCGGCGGTAGAAAAAATCTGGGTTTTGGCCGTAGGAATAGTGGTGTTCCGCGATATCAAAATCGTGTTTACCCCTCCCAAAGTTTCAATGCCCAAAGAAAGCGGCGTCACGTCGAGCAGCAATACGTCTTTAACCTCTCCCTCTCCGGCCAAAATAGCTCCTTGTATAGCCGCGCCCATGGCTACACATTCCATCGGGTCAACGCCCCTGGCGATTTTTTCCTTTACGAAGAAACTCTCGATGAACTGCTGGACAATGGGCATACGAGTCGGTCCGCCGACAAGAATAACTTTCTCGATTCCCTCGGGAGTCAATTTGGAATCTGACATAGCCTGCTCAAGAGGTTTTCGGCAGCGCTCGACAATCGGCCTTATCAATCCTTCTAATTTAGTTCTGGTGAATTTCATCAACAAATGCTTGGGACCTTCCGATGTCGCTGTTATGAAAGGCAGGTTGATCTCCGTTTCAAGCGTAGAGGAGAGTTCGATCTTGGCTTTCTCGGCCGCCTCCTTGATTCTCTGCATCGCCATTTTGTCAGACTCTAAATTGATACCGTTATCTTTTTTAAACTCGTTAATTATGTATTTAATCAAGATTTCATCCATATCGGTTCCTCCTAACTGGGTGTCTCCGGAAGTCGAACGAACTTTAAAAACTCCCTGACCAAAATCCATT
>JAZDJT010000023.1:0-14367 GCA_043803845.1 Patescibacteria group bacterium | reverse complement strand
GGGGCAGACCGTTACTATCATTGTTTCAGGGCAAAGGAGTTGGAAGGTTTAGCAACAAAAGCTTATTTTACCAGCGCTAAGATCACATATCTAGAGAGGAACGGCAACCCCTTTAATCTATTCTTGAGGGCAAAGAAACTTTAAAAAGAAGCGCCCGTAGTTCAATGGATAGAATGTCGGCCTCCGGAGCCGAAGATTACTGGTTCAACTCCAGTCGGGCGCATAGTTTATATGTCACGAGAGGAAGCTTTGAAATTACTTCAGGAGAAAATCAAAAACAAAAATCTTATCAAGCATTCTTTGGCGGTTGAGGCTTGCATGAAAGCATTAGCTTCTCATCTTAAGGAGGATAAGGAAAGGTGGGGAGGATCAGGGCTTTTGCACGATATTGACTATGAAGAGACAAAAAATAATCCCCAGGAGCATTCTTTGAAGGCGGCAAAAAAGTTAGAGGAATTAGGTTTTGAAAAGGAAATTGTAGAGGCGGTAAAAACTCATAACGAGATACACGGTATAAGGCCAGAAAGCAAAATGGCGAAATCCTTATTTTCGGTGGACCCGTTGACGGGATTGATTGTTGCCGCGACCTTAGTTTCTCCTGACAAAAAATTATCGTCTGTTAGCTCAAAAAATGTTTTAAACAGATTCAGAGAAAAGTCTTTCGCCAAGGGCGCTGATAGGGAGATTATTAAAAAGTGCAGAGACATAGGAATAGATTTGAAAAATTTTATAGAGATATGTCTTTTGGCGATGCAGGGGATAGCTGGCGATTTGGGACTATGAAGAATTCATCAAAAATTTCTAACGGGGCAAGGAAACTTTTAATTGCCACAAAGAATAAAGGTAAGTTTAAAGAGTATCAGATAATTTTTAAAAATTTACCCCTTAAACTCATCTCTCTCAAGGATCTGAACATTAATAAGGAAGTGGAAGAAGACGGGAAAACTTATGAAGAAAACGCTGTTAAAAAGGCAAAATTTTACTCAGAATTAACCGGCTTGCCAACGCTCGGTGATGACGGAGGATTAGAAATTGATTTTTTAAACGGAGAGCCTGGGATAAAGTCAAGACGCTGGCCAGGTTACGAAGCTTCCGACGAGGAGTTGATTCAGATAATATTAAAGAAAATTAAAGGCGTGGAATCAGGGAAGAGAGGAGCTCAACTGGTAGTTGTCATCGCCCTCACCTTTCCTCCCGAAAAAAAATCCTATATATTTAAAGGAGTTTTAAGAGGTCTGATTGAGGAGAAGCCGGTTATCAAGAGATACGAAGGCTATCCTTTTAGGTCAGTCTTCTATCTTAAGGAACAAAAAAAAGTTTTTGGCGAGTTGTCGGAAGAAGAGGAAGCGGAAATTTCGCATCGCAAAATAGCGATAAACAAAGCGATGCCATTAATAAGAGAAAAGATGGGAGTATAAGTTAAATCCATGAAAAAACTACTCATATTGCATGGTTGGGGCTCGAACGCGAATCGATGGCAAAAATTTAAAGAGATTTTAGAAAAAAAAGATATAGAAGTTTTAGTGCCGACCCTTCCAGGTTTTGGAGATGAGAAACCTCCGGAAAAAGTCTGGGGAGTAGAGGAGTATGAAGACTGGATTTTGGATTTTGTCAGACAAAAAGGCTGGGAAAATTTCAATCTCTTGGGTCATTCTTTCGGCGGGGGACTGGCAACGAAAATCGCTGCCGATTTTCCGCAAAAGATAGAAAAATTTATTCTCTGCGCTCCCGCCATAATCCGAGAGAGAAGCAGAAGAATTGTTGCGCTCGAAAAAATAAGCAAGACTGGTAAAAAAATTTTGAATAAGATAAGGAACAAAAAGATAAGCGATTTTTTTCTTAAGTCTTTCTATAGATTAATAGGAGCCGAGGATTACTATCGGTCAGAGGGGGTTATGAAAGAAGTCATAAAAAAAATATTTTCCCAGGATTTGAGCTCTAACTTAAAAAAAATAAACCTTCCCACCTTGATTTTGTGGGGGGCAAAAGACGAGGCTGTTCCCTTAAGGACCGCCTACCATATTAAAGGAGAGATAGAAAAAGGCATAATTGACGATTTTCATAAGGTCAAATTGATAATATTCCTGAATGCCGGTCATTGTCTCAATACGGAGGTGCCAGAAAAGATAGCCGCCCAGGTATTTAATTTTTTGTTTTGTTAAAATTTTTTTCAGTTAAAACATGGACCCAATTTCACTATTCATTATTTTAGCTTCTATACTTTTTTTCTTTTGGCTTTTCCACATATTCCGCCGATTATTCTTCTGGCTTTATTTCTGGCAGCTTAAAGAATACAGAGTTGATAGGTTTCTTGATGGAATAAAAGAGTCCAGGAGCATAATCTTTCCTCGAATATCTTTTTGGTCATTGATTCTAATTGTCGCCCTCTACCTGTCTTTGAGCCTTGCAACAGCCCACTACATAATACTCCTAGTCGGTTTTTTTCTCTATTTTATCTTGGGTTTCAGGGCTTTTTACTTCGTTTTTAAAAAAGAGTGGAATCTTCCCGCCTTTACTTCTAAAATGATTATTCTCTCTCTATTTTTCGGTGGCGCAATTTTATTTTTAGGAATAGGCAATTTCGTTTATTTTTTCAGGTTCCTGACAAGTCCCTTCAATTACCTTTTTTACCTGTTCCTATTTGAGATTCTTTTTCCACTTTTTGTTTCGATAGGAATAATGTTGTTTCAGATACCGACGCATTTTATTAAGAGAAACATAATCAAAAACGCCAAGAGAAAAAGAGAAAAATTCAAGAGCCTTATTGTCATAGGAATAACCGGCTCTTACGGGAAGACATCAACGAAGGAATTCCTTTTTGAAATACTCTCTCAAAAATATAAGGTTTCGAAAACTCCGGCCAATCAAAATAGCGAAATAGGTGTTGCACAAACAGTCTTAGAAGAGCTTAGAGAAGACCACCAGATTTTTATTTGCGAGATGGGGGCTTATAAGAGAGGGGAGATAAAGGCGATTTGCGACATCGTCCATCCACAGATTGGTATTCTTACGGGGATATCCGGTCAGCACATATCACTCTTTAAAAGCTTTAAAAACATCATCAACACAAAATACGAGCTCATCGCTTCGTTGCCGAAGGACGGCACGGCGATTTTTAACGGCGAAGACGAAGAGTGCCGGAATCTAGCCCAAAGGACCACCGTTAAAAAATACATTTATTACACTTTTTCAAAATTGGTTACAGAGATAGAAGCGCACAACAATATCTGGGCCGAGGAGATACACGAGACGCCGGATTTTATCGAGTTTAAGACTAGGACTTCCAAGGGAGAAGAAAGAATTAGGTTAAATCTTTTGGGGAAGTATAATGTCGAAAACTTTTTGGGGGCGGTTACGTGCGCTATCCATCTGGGAATTCCCTTGAGTTCAATCAGGGAGAACGCCTTAAAGATAAGGCCGTCGGAGACTTCAATCAGGAAAAAAGTAGGTGAAAACCAGACGGTAATATTAGATGACAGCTACAGCCAAAATCCCGATGGTGTTTTTGCCGCCATCGACCACGTCAATATCTACAAGGGAGGCAAAAAAATTATCGTGATGCCCTGCCTGATTGAGCTTGGGAAGTCGGCTCCCTCGATACACAAGAGCATAGGTAGGGCGATAGGCAAAGTTTTTGATTTAGCGATAATAACTACACCTTTTTATTTCGAAGAGATTAAAATCGGAGCGATGGAGTCGAGAATGCCAAAGAGTAAAATTTTATTTTCCAACAACCCCAGCGATATAAAGGGGAAACTGAAACCGTATTTCTCTATAGGGAACGTTATTTTAATTGAGGGCAGGGTTAACCAAAGAATTATTGCGAGCATAATCCGGCGGAAAAATAATTTTATCAATCACAAAACTTCCGATGAATCCTTTTCGACCCATCTCTAATTTTTTATCCCCCAATCTTGAGAAAGACGACGTCTTGCTCGTCTTTAAAATTCTCTTACAGCCTTGGCTTTGGCGAAAAGGAGAGGGGATTGGCAAAATTGAGAAGAAATTCAAAGACTACTTGGGTGTTCGCCACGCTTTTTCTTTCAACAGCGGGCGTTCTTCTCTAATAGCGATTTTAAAATCCATCAACATAAAAAGAGGAGATGAGATAATTTGTCAAGCCTTTACTTGCAATGCCGTCGTGAATCCAATTCTGTGGCAGGAAGCTAATCCGGTTTTCGTCGACATTGACAAAAATCTAAATCTGGACCCAAAGGAGCTGGAAAAAAAAATCACCAGAAATTCGAAAGCGGTGATTGTGCAGCACACTTTTGGCTTCCCGGCTGAGATCGATGAGATCAGAAACGTTTGCAAAAAGCACAATTTGTTTTTAATCGAGGACTGCGCTCATGCCCTCGGAGCAAGATATAATGGAGGGCTTATCGGAACTTTCGGCGACGTTGCCTTCTTTAGTCTGGGTAGGGACAAGATTATCTCTTCGGTCTATGGAGGCATAGCGACGACGAATAATGAGAAAGTCGCTCAAAAACTAGGGGAGAATCAAGAATCGTTACCCCTACCCTCCCTAGGATGGATTCTACAGCAAATTCTGCATCCCATTTCTTTTTCGATGCTCCTTCCCGTTTACTCGTTTCTCGGTATCGGTAAGGGGTTATTGTACGTAAAGCAAAAATTAGGCTTACTGTCGTCCTCGGTTTCTCTGGGAGAAAAAGGAGGAGTCAAACCTTCCTATTTTCCGCAAAGGTTACCTAACTCGTTAGCTCTTCTCGCAATTCACCAGTTTTCGAAGCTGGAGAAATTTAATGAACATCGAAGAATTCTTGCTCATGTTTATGAAAGAAAACTAAAAGGGAAGATTGAGTTGCCCTTGGTGAAAGATTATCAAGACAGAAGAGCAACCTTTTTGCGTTATCCGGTGTTGGTGAAAAATCCAGAGATAATTATCAAAGAATCTAAGAAGGAAAATATCTATTTAGACGACGGCTGGAGAAAGAGCGTGGTAGTTCCTCCGGACACAAGTCTTTCAAAAATGCGATACTTAAAGGGAACTTGTCCGAGGGCAGAGTATATCGCTCACCACATTCTAAATCTGCCGACGGCCATAAACACTTCCAAGACCGAAGCCGAGAGGGTCGTAGATTTAATTTTGCGATTCAAATAATTATGAAGATTAAAGAGATTGATAACAAAATAATTTGGGAGGATTTTCTTAAGGGGGTCAAAGATAAAACCTTTCTGCAATCTTGGAATTGGGGAGAGTTTCAGAAGGGTATCGGAGAAAAGATATGGAGAATGGGAATCTACGAAGAAAAATCGAAACTCATCGGGGTGGCTTTGGTGATAAAAGTAACGGCAAAGAGAGGGTGCTTTCTTTTTGTTCCCCACGGACCGATCTTGTCAAATAGCATTGAACAAATAGCAAATAGCAAGAAAGAGATGTTAAAGATTGTCATAAAAGAGCTAAAATCTATAGCAAGAAGAGAAAAAATAATATTTATCAGAATCGCTCCCTTCTGGGAGAGAAAAGAAGAAAACATAAAAATATTCAGGAGACTGGGTTTCAGAGATGCTCCTATTCACATTCATCCGGAGTTAACCTGGCAATTGGATATAACCAAATCGGAAGATGAGATTTTAAAGAATATGAGGAAAACAACCCGTAATCTTGTAAAGAGAGCAGAAAAGGAGGGGGTGGAAATATTTTCTTCCAAAGACTTTAAAGATATCGAATTATTTTACAGAAGTTACCAAGAAACTGTAAGGCGTCACGTCTTCGTTCCTTTCGCCAGGTCTTTTTTGGAGAAAGAAATGAGAAATTTTTTGCCGGAGAGCGTCTTGCTATTTTTCGCCAGCTGGAAAGGCGATATTCTGTCATGCGCCATGATTATCTTCTGGCAGGGTGTTGCTTTTTATCACCACGGGGCATCATCGAGCAAGTTTCCCAAGATTCCCGCCTCCTATCTCTTACAATGGAGAGCCATAAAAGAGGCTAAAAAAAGAGGTTGCCAACTTTACAATTTTTGGGGAATAGCGCCAGAAGAAGACTTGACTCATCCCTGGCACGGCTTGACTCTGTTTAAGAAGGGTTTTGGCGGAGAGAAGAGAGAATATGTCAGAACGCAGGACTTGCCACTGTCCTTTCTTTATTTTAAAAATTGGATTATAGAAATAATAAGGAGGAAAAAGAGAAGATTGTAAACAAACATGAGGAGAAGATTTAAACATTATCATCGTCATCCACAAAAAAATTTCTTTAAGAAGAGGTGGTTTTGGAACTTGGTACTATCCCTTTTGATTTCCTCCGTTTTCTATTGGATTTTCTTTGAGAGTTCTTATTTCGAGGTTAAAGATATAAAAATCAGTGGTCAGAATTCGTTGTCGAAAGACGTCAGAGCTCTCTTTAATCAAAATACAAATTTTTTACTTTTTAACTCTAAAAACTTTATTCAAAGCATCCAGGGAAAATTTCCCTTAATCGGCGATATTAAAATAAAAAAAGAATTTCCCAACAAAATCAGTATTGTGCTCTCGGAG
Source organism: Patescibacteria group bacterium (assembly GCA_043803845.1). GTDB lineage: Bacteria > Patescibacteriota > Minisyncoccia > Minisyncoccales > JAZDJT01. The sequence goes on along the minus strand of JAZDJT010000023.1, from coordinate 7,872 downwards.
AAGAAGGCGGTGGGAAATGTTTGTAACACTAATTATCCGGAAGAATTTTTCCTTATTGCCATTGACGGCAGAGTCTTTAAAAAAACCAAGGGGAGTACAAATCTGCCCACCTTTTTGATAAACAAAAAAAACAAAATCAAAATCGGAGACGTTGCGGTTGACAAAGGAACGATGGGAGATTTTGACTTTTTACAGAAAGAATTAAAAAAGATAGGAGTCTATATAAAAGAGATAGAGATTTCTCTGTACGACATAGGTGTCAAAACTAAAAATGGTTTTTCCATCTATTTTTCCAATGGAAATGAGTTTAAAATTCAAATAGAGATTTTAACCAGGAGTCTTGAAACAACGATTTCGCAGGGGGAACAGAAGAAATTAAAATACATAGACCTCCGTGCCATACACGAAGACGGTAGGGGAGAGATATATTTCAAATAAACCGTCCGTTATCAGGCCTCCAAGAGAAAGAGCCTTGCGAATATTTTCAATTTGGGTTAAAGCTGGTATAATATTTTATTAATCGCAATTAATTTATGCTTGGGCTTGGAACATCATCGGTATTGGGCGTAGATATTGGGACTACTTCAATAAAAACCGTAGAGTTGCAAAAGGAAAAAGGGAGGATAAAGTTGAAGAATTACGGCGAATACATCCCCCCTTCGTCAAAGAAAGAATTGTTGCCAGTGGAGGCTGGTCTTGTTTCTTTTTTTGAAGAAGGAGTGGCCAATATAATAAAGGAAATCATTAAGGAAGCGAAAATCAAGGCGAGAGATTTAGTGTTGTCTCTGCCGGTGTTTTCGAGCTTTTTCACGCTGATAGAGCTTCCCTTGATGGAGCCCAAAGAAATACCGTCAGCGATAAGATTTCAAGCTTATCAATACATACCTGTTCCAATTGAAGAAGTGGTTTTGAACTGGGTGATTATCCAAGAGAGGGAGGTTTTGCTGGAAAACAGAATACAAGTGCTTTTGGTGGCTGTTCCGCGGGACATAATTGATAAGTACATGAAAATCGCCAAGATACTGAGTCTAAATTTGAAAGCCTTAGAGGTTGAGAGTTTCGCTGAGGCAAGATCCTTGGCTCCAGAAGGAGAGCCGGTGGCGATAGTTAACATCGGAGGAAGGGCTACCAGCGTAACCGTAATAGATAATGGATTTATTCGTGTCTGTCACAACTTGGAAGTCTCCGGTTTCGACCTGACTAATACATTGTCAAAAAGAATGGGCATCTCTTTCGAGAGGGCAGAAGAGATACAGAAAAATCGGGGGATAACGAAAGCGGTTGACACATTAGTGTCACCGATTTTAATCCCAATCGTAGAAAAAGTTATTTTTGGGATAGAGGGTGCGATAAATTCTTATCTCTCGAAAAATCCTCAAAAGAAGATTAAGAAAGTGATTTTATCAGGAGGAGCGGGGAATATGCCTGGTCTTAAAGAATATTTTGCTTCCAGACTCGCCCTTGACGTAGAGAGAGCCAATCCTTTTTCGGAAATCGTCTACCCCCCTGTTTTAAACGACATCTTGGGAGCTATCGGACCATCTTTTTCGGTAGCGGTTGGTTTGGCCCTGAGAGAATTCACTGAGAAGAAATAACAGTACCAGACTTAAATCCTTGTCTTTTTGATGATTTCTTTTTAAAATAAAGATAACAACCCCCTTTTGTTAAAGGAAAAAAAATATTTATGGAAATGTCCTTTACGTCAAGCAGTGAAAAATCAGGATTCAAAGGAGACAAAATACTTTTCCTCTTCGTGGGGATAATCATATTTTTACTTTTGGCTTTCGTCGGGTTGACTATTTATAATGCCCAGTTAAAGGGTAAGATTGATTTTTTCGAGGCGGAGATAACAAGAATAGATTCAGAAAGGGATAAAAAATTGGAGAAGACGATGAAAGGCAGTATTCTCTTACTGGACAAATCAAAGGTCATTTTGGAATCCCATACAAGAGCAAAAAACATCTTCGACCTCTTGGAAAAAAAGACATTTCAGGAAGTTGAGTTTACCGATTTTAATTTCATCGCCGATGATAACATTCTTGTAATCTCTGCCCAGTCAACTAACGACAAGGCGATATCCTTTCAGGTTTCAATACTTGAGTCTCTACCAGAGATAGAAAGCGTGACAATTAGCGGTATTACCAAGCAAGAAGATTCATTTAAATTCCAGCTTGTAATCAATTTGAACGACGCGCTTACAAGATTCTCTTATAAGGTCAAATAAGCTGAAGCTTTTCATCAAATAAACTATGGAGTTTAAAGAAACGAGAATATTAATCTACATCGGACTGGTTGCTATAGCTATTCTAGTCGCCTACTTTTTGGTTTGGATGCCGATTCAGGGCATAAAAGAAAATCAAAAATTGGTAGCGGAAAAAGAAACCCTTTTCCAAAAAAGGGAAGAGTTTCTAGCGGTCTTTAAGAGGGTTGCGGAGGAATACAAAAAAAATAGCGACAACATAAAAAATATAAATAAGATTCTTCTGCCCAAAGCTGATTTGTCTCTCATATTGATACAATTGGAAGCGCTGGCGGCGGAAAGTAGAGTGGAAATAAAAGAAATATCATTTGCTACACTTGAGAAGTCTGACAAGGGAGTAGGGGTAGTGCCGGTGAATATAAAAATAGGAGGAGCTTACGGAGCGCTTAAGAATTTTCTGGAGGCAGTATCTCGCAACATTAATATAATGGAAGTCGGAAGTTTAATTTTTAAAGCAGGAAAAGATACAGCGGCGGGAATATACACGTTTACTTTAGGGATAGATGTTTATGTAGAGGAGCTTCCCAAGTCAGAAGTGGTGGCGCCATCTAACTCCACGCCCGAAACCCAAGGTCAAGAGACGCCTAATCAAAAATAAAAAAATTTTAAAATTATGCCGATTAGTTTTGTCCCCGAAACTGCCAAGAGAGAAAAAGTTACTTTTAGGATCCCCTTTTTTATCTGGTGGATTATAATTCCGTTAGTTATTTTCGGCCTAATCTTCTATGTTCTGCTCCAAAAAGAAGCGCAGGAAGGAACAGAGTTAGCATCTGCTAATGTGGCATTATTGAGCGTCGAAGAGCTTGAAAGAATCGAAGACGACCTTAAGGTATTCACCGATAAAAAGATCCAAGAGATAATCAAGAACCTAAGAGAGAACCCCTTCCCAAGGGCGCCCAAAGTTCCTTTAAGTAAAGTCGGTCGTTCCGATCCATTTAAATCATTTAAGCCTGTTTCGGAATAGCACCAATTTTAGAGCGAAGTGAATTTTTAAATATGTCACCAGAATTCCTCCGTTATCTTGTCCAAAAAAATATACTCTCACAAGAGCAGTTTTCTAATTTGAGGAACCAGGCAGATAAAGAAGGGAAAAATATAGAAGACCTAATTCTGGAGCAGCAAGTAGTGTCCGAGGAAACTTTTTTTAAAGAAAAAAGCAATTTTTTTAAGATACCTTTAGTGCATGTTTACGAGAGCCAGTTGTCTCCTCAGGTTTTGGAAGAAATTCCTGAGGAAGCGGCCAAACGTTATCGAATGATTCCCATTGGGAAAAAAGATAGTGTTCTAGAGATAGGTACTGTGGACCCAGGAGATCTTTCTTTCCGGGCCGCTCTTAATTTCATCGAAAGACAACGCCGCATCAAGAGCAAGATTTTTATAATCTCCCTTTCTGAATATCTTTCCGTCCTCAAGAGATACAAGACGTTAAAGAAAGAAGTTAAAAAAGACGTGACAAGAGCGATTGAGGAGCTAGAGAAAGAGGCTATCACGGGGTTGGGTCCCGTAGCCGAGGTGGAAAAAAAATTAGAAGAAGAAGCTCCGATTTCAAAAATTGTCGCTGTGGTTTTTAAGCACGCCGTCGAAGGGAGTGCTTCGGATATCCATATCGAACCTTATGGGAACGAGATGAGAGTTAGGTTTAGGGTTGATGGGATTTTGTATTCCAGTTTATTTTTGGAGAAGAGAATCTTACCTTCCTTCGTTTCCCGAATAAAGGTTATGTCTAACTTAAGGATTGACGAGACGAGAGTACCCCAAGATGGAAGGTTTAATGCGGAAATCGATGGTCGGAGAATCGATTTTAGGGTGGCCACTTTTCCAACCGTTCAAGGCGAGAAAGTTGTTTTAAGAGTCCTTGACCCTAAAAACGCCGTAAGGGACTTGTCCCAGCTCGGTTTCAGGGGAAGAAATTTGGAAATCATACAAAAAGCCATGGCGCTCCCCTTTGGTTCGATAGTCTTTTGCGGCCCAACGGGTTCCGGGAAGAGCACTTCTCAATACGCTATTTTAAAGGGATTAAATAGCGAGGAGATAAATATCGTTTCCCTGGAAGACCCGGTAGAATATTGGATTGATGGCGTAAATCAATCTCACGTAAGGCCGGAGATTGGCTACAGCTTTGCCTCCGGTCTTAGACAGGTAGTTAGGCAGGACCCAGACGTAATTATGGTAGGCGAGGTAAGAGATAAAGAGACCGCCGAGTTAGTTACTCACGCCGCCCTAACCGGTCATCTAGTTTTGTTTACTCTGCACACCAATAATGCCGCTGGTGCCGTACCCAGACTAATTGACCTTGGAGTGGAGAGATTTTTAATACCGCCGAGCCTTAAAGTGATAGTCGCTCAGAGGCTGATAAGGAAACTCTGCCCCTACTGCAAGAAAAAGGTTAAAGCGAACAGGGAAGAAGAATCAATTATAAGAGCGGAGATAGAAAAACTTCTCCCCAAAGAGAGAGAAAAGGTAAAGTTATCAGACCCGCTCTACATTTTTGAGCCCAAGGGTTGCCCTCGTTGCGGTAGCAAGGGGACAAAGGGCAGGGTGGGCATATTTGAGGCGCTAACTATGACCAGGGAGCTGGAGGATATAATTGTTACTTCTCCTTTCGAGGGTAAGATTACCGAAGAAGCAGTGCGTCAGGGGATGATTACCCTGAAACAAGACGGTATTTTAAAGGTTTTAAACGGAGAATTGTCCCTCGAAGAAGTTCTTAAGAGCGTAGAGATAAAAGAAGAGCATACATAAAAAATTGAATTCAATAAAACAAAAAAATTATGATAAATTACAGGGATTTTCTTGCTAGAGTTCTCGAGAGGGCCTTGACTTCAGAGGCTTCTGATATCCACTTTTGTGTCGGTAGGTACCCAACATTAAGAGTAGACGGCAAGCTTACTCCTTTGGAAGATGAGAAATTCTTGGACAAAAACGACACCGAGGAACTAGCTTATTTGATACTCGGCGAAGAGAATAAAGAAAAATTTCTGCAGAGAAAAGAGCTGGATTTCTCCTTCGAATACAAAGACAGGGCGAGGTTCAGAGTAAACACCTTTTTCCAAAGAGGAGTCGTATCTTCTGCCTTAAGGTTAATACCCTCAAAAATTAGGACAATCGAGGAGTTGGCATTGCCAAGATTTTTGCACACATTCGCAAGGCTGGAACAGGGGTTAGTATTAATGACAGGGCCAGCTGGCCATGGTAAATCAACAACCTTGGCGGCGATTATCGATGAGATAAACCACAATCGTCAAGACCACATAATCACTATTGAAGACCCTATAGAATATATATTTACCCAAGATAAGTCTATAATTGACCAACGAGAAGTAGGCAGTGATACGGTCAGTTTTCACCGGGCGTTGCGTTCAACTCTCCGACAAGACCCCGACGTGATTATGGTTGGAGAGATGAGAGACTACGAATCCATCGCTATCGCCTTAACCGCAGCCGAGACAGGTCATGTAGTATTTTCTACACTGCACACAAATTCTGCTTCCCAGACAATCGATAGGATTATTGATATTTTTCCGGCCGACCAACAGGATCAAGTGAGAACCCAATTAGCTTCAACCTTCAAAGGTATTATTTCTCAAAGACTCTTGAATCGTCGGGGCGGCGGCAGGTTACCGGTCTGTGAAATCATGACGGCGACCCCCGCAATTTCCAATATTGTCAGGGAGAAGAGAACTCACGAATTGGACATGGTTATCTCTACGAGCTCCTCTGAGGGAATGATATCTTTGAACAGCGCTCTAAAAAACCTCGTTTTGCAGAAAGAGATTACATTTGAGGAGGCCCTTAAGTATTCAATTGACCCGAAAGACTTAAGGTTAAGAATGAAAATGTCTTAGACATATATCAATAATATGAAATTCCACTACAAGGCCAGGACTTTTCAGGGGAAATCGGATACAGGGATAATTGATGCTTCCAAAAAGGAGGCGGCATTAGAAATTCTTCAGCGCAGTAATTTGGTTGTCACTTCGATAGAATCTTTAGAAGAACAGAGAGGTGGTCTTAAAAAAGAAATAAGAATTCTTCCTCAAAAAGTATCAGCTCAAGATCTTGTTTTCTTCTTTCGTCAACTCTCGATTTTGGTCGGCTCCGACGTCCCCTTGGTTGAGTCCCTGGAAACCTTGTCTAGTCAGACGAAAAACCAACTCTTAGCTTCTCAGCTCTCCCAAATTTCTGCCTATGTTGACGGTGGCATGTCTTTTTCTGACGCCTTGGTGCGTTTTCCCAGGACCTTTTCCAATTTTGACATCAACATGATAAAAACCGGCGAGGTCGCGGGGAACCTAAGAAAAATCCTAGAGCATTTAGCCGACCATACCGAGAGAAGCTACACTTTGACTTCCGAGGTTAAGGGAGCGATGACTTACCCCGCTTTTATTTTCGGCGGAATCATTATAGTGGCAATTATTATGTTGACTTTTGTTATGCCCAAGATGTTCCAAATGTTCAATGAGTTTGGCGCAGAGTTACCTTTACCAACAAAAATACTGATGGGCGTTTCCAACTTCTTCGCCCAAAATTTTTTAATAATTTTCATCCTGACAGTTGCTATTGTTTTCTCCCTCCTTCGCTTTATAAAAACCCCTAAAGGCAGAAGAATAAAAGATAAGATCGAGATAAAAGTCCCGATCTTGGGTAAAATTCTTCAGCAGATATACATCTCGAGAGTCACCGAGAATCTAGGCACCTTAATAAAGGGAGGAATTCCCATTGTCCAGGCGCTGGATACTGTGGCTTTAGTCATTGGGAATTCACTCTATGAGGACGTCTTAAAAAAGGCCCGCGACAACGTCAGAAAAGGAGAAACAGTTGCCGATGCTTTCAAGGATGCCCAGGTTATCCCCGTCACTCTAACCCAGATGATTGCCAGCGGTGAGAAGAGTGGAAAACTGGAAAAAGTTTTGGCTGAACTGACAAAATTTTATAACAATGAAGTCTCCAGGGCGGTTGATAATTTGATGACACTCATAGAGCCAGTGATATTGGTTGTAATGGGTGTGGCGGTCGCCTTCATGGCCGCGGCCGTCATTCTGCCGATTTACAATCTGGCAGGTTCGATAATGTAAAATGTTCATATGATACTATGGTGTATATGCTTATATGGTATATCTGGCTCGGTTTCGTTGGCCTCTGCGTAGGTAGTTTTTTAAATGTTTTAATTGACCGCTTACCGAAAGGAGAAAAAATCACAGGAAGATCCTATTGTCCTAAGTGCAAAAAGAGATTAACTTGGTACGAACTTATACCGATTTTCAGCATCCTTTTTCTGAAAGGAAGATGCAGCTCTTGCAAAAAGCCTATTTCATTACAGTATCCTTTGATTGAATTAACAACATCTTTTTTGTTTATTTTTACTACCTATCTTTATAATCCTAGAGTTACTAATTGGAATTTTCAAAATTTTCTAATCCTCTTCTGTTTACTGTTTACTGTTTGCTGTTTGCTGGTGATTTTCGTCAGCGATTTAAAGTATTGTATAGTTACCGACAGTATTATCTGGCCGGCTTTATTTTTGGCCATAATCTATCAGATAATTTCCCGTCTCAAGATTTCCGAATTTAATATCGGCCGTTTTTTATCTGAACTGCGTCTGCCAATACTTG
>JAZDJT010000022.1:0-31861 GCA_043803845.1 Patescibacteria group bacterium | reverse complement strand
AAAGAAATCTGCAGATGCTCTCCTTTGCTGAAATTTTTCTTATCGTTGCAAATTTTTATTTCTCCTTCTTCCTGGCAACAAATTGCGTATTTCTCTCCCTCTTTTGCTAAAAGTTTTTCGCATTCTGTTAAGGGGACGCTACTGTCTTCATTAGTTCTTTTGTCTTTCTGCCAAAACCAATAAATTATGCCCCCTAAAATAATTAGGGTAATAATTACGATTGATATCAAAACTATCTTTCTATTCATAAATATTTATTAAAATATGTATTTTAAAATTATAGATTATTCTTTGTTAAACAAAAAGCCCGAGAAAAATCGGGCTAACTTTGCGGGGACGACCGGATTTGAACCGGCGGTCTTCTTCGTGACAGGAAGATGTGTTAGGCCACTACACTACGTCCCCATTCTGTGCCGGCGGTCAGAGTCGAACTGACGACCACTGCCTTATGAAAGCATTGCTCTGCCACTGAGCTACGCCGGCACCTCGATCAGTTCAATTTATGTCGCGGGGCTAGGAGTTGCACCTAGGTCTTGGGCTTATGGGACCCACGAGATACTACTTCTCTACCCCGCTGTAAAACCGAAAAGCTTGCGAAAACGAAAAGAGGAGTATCTAAATATTACAATTTTTTCTCAAAAATACAAGGGTTTTTAAGAGAGGTATTCGAAATATTCCAAAAAATCTTCGAAGGCCTTAACAACAGATGCGGCCCTATCTCTGGTGATTCTGTAATCGGGATTGGAAATAATGTTTTCATAAATCTCAGAAGCTGTAGAGAGCTCTTCGATGTTCGGTATCTGAACTTTTGTCGCCGTCTCCAGTTTCTCTTTGATATTCATACCTTTATAACCCATTTTCAAAAGAACATCCTGAACGATTCTCTCCCCATCTATGATTGCTTTTTTCCAGTCGCTTTCTTTTTTCGACAATAATTGTTTTTTTATCTGCTGCCAGGTTTCACGAGCTTTCTTTTGGAAAGGAACTGGTGCGCCTTTCCAGAAGTCTTCGCTGTCCCAAATAACATACCAGTACAACCACTTACTTTTTGTGAGCGCCCAAATTATAGCTAAAAGGAAAATAAAAATAGCCAAAAGACCAAGCGGCTTCAAAATGGCAATGATATTCTGCCAAGTAGGTGATAAAAAGAAAAGAAAGAAATCGTCAATCGTCATGTTTTTTGTTATTGCTTTATTACTTATAACACTTCTTGTTTATACCGATAGCTATTTTAATATTAATACCTGAAATCAAGTTTTTTCAAGTATCGCTCCTGCTTGAAAAATCTTTTCCTCCTCGAATGCCCTAGCTATAAGTTGAACTCCAACGGGCAAATTGTCAATCTTACCAAAAGGTAGGGAAATCGCCGGCAAACCCGCCAAGTTCACTCCGATGGTAAATATATCTGCTAGATACATTTGCAGCGGGTCTTCTATTTTCTCCCCTATCATAAAAGCGGCCGTCGGAGAAACCGGCGTCAAAATTAAATCGACGCTTGAAAAAACTTTGTCAAAATCTTCTTTTATGAGCCTTCTCACTTTTTGCGCCCTAACGTAATATTCATCGTAATAGCCAACCGATAGGGCAAATGTGCCAAGGGTTATCCTTCTTCTAACCTCTCTGCCAAAATATCTACCTCTAACCTTTGAATAAAAATCAACCAAGTTTTGAATTTTGAGCTTAGAGATTTGAGATTCTTTTATGCCATACCTTATGCCATCGTAACGCGCCAAATTTGTAGACGCCTCTGAAGACATCACCAAATAATAAGTTGGCAAAGCGTATTTAGTGTGTGGTAAAGAAACTTCTTGTATCTTAACCCCCGATTTTTCCATTTTTTCAATAGCTCTTTCCGTCTCTGCCTTCACCCTTTTATCCACGCCTTCAACAAAATATTCCTTAGGAATGCCTATTCTTAATTTATTTTTAAAAGTTTTTCTCCCAATTATTTCTAAATCTACACTCGTTGAGTCTTTGATATCTTTGCCCTTTATCGCATCGAAAACTATTTTTGCGTCTTCGATGTCTCCAGTCATTGGTCCTATCTGGTCAAGCGACGAAGCCATAGCTATCAGGCCGTACCTGGAAACAGCACCGTAAGTCGGCTTCAAACCAACCACGCCGCAAAATGAAGCTGGCTGACGAATGGAACCTCCCGTGTCGGAACCCAGAGCGAATTGGCAAAATCCCGCTCTCAACGCGGCGGCAGAACCTCCGGAAGAACCTCCAGGTACGCGATTTAAATCATCAGGATGACGGGTTGTGTCAAAAGCCGAATTTTCCGTGGATGAACCCATTGCAAATTCGTCAAGATTGGTTTTCCCAAGAATTATCGCTCCCTCTCTCTTTAATTTTTTTATAACCGTGGCATCGTAAGGAGAAACGTACTCCTCCAAAATCTTGGAGCCAGCGGTGCATTTTAAACCTTCCACTAATATATTATCTTTGATGGCGCAGGGTATGCCACAGAGTAAGGGGACATCCCCTCCCCTGTTGATTTTATCCTGGGCTTTTTTCGCTTCCGTCAAAACTCTTTCTGAGTCGAGAGAGAGAAAAGAGTGGATTTTTTTATCTTCTTTTTCTATCTCAGAGAGAAAACTCTTCACCAACTCAGCAACTGATAATTCTTTTTTAATAAGTTGCTGATGGATTTTTTTAATTTTCATAAAAAATCTGGCATTGAGAAAGCGAGAGATTACAGAACTTGCTTAACCCGAATGCGTCTGTTTTCTACCGAAGGAGCAAGTTTTAATAATTTATCGACCCCCCCCTCTAAATCGTCTTCTTTTGATAATTTATCATCCCTAAATACATTCTGAAGGTTCATCGGATAGCTCATCGGCTTAACATTTTGAATGTTCACCTCTTTGAGTTTCTCTACAAAATTCAAAATCGCCGAGAACTCTTTCTCTAATTTTTCTTTTTCTTTTTCTTTAATTTTTACTCTCGCCAAGGCGAGAATATGGTCCACTTTCATAAAAATTATTTTGGGGGTTCTAATTCTTCGGTAGAGATAAGGATATCTCTTAATTTTGGCAGGTTTTCGAGAATAACGCCGCAACCCCTCACTACCGCCGTCATTGGATCTTCGGGAATTTTTACTGAAATTTTGGTTTCCCTCTTGATAAGCTCATCTAACTTCCTTAAAAGACTGCCTCCCCCAACGAGATTTATGCCGCTTCTCATGACATCGGCTAAGAGTTCCGGCGGGGTGTCTTCAACTGCGTTCTTTACTTCGCTCACGATTGTCCTGATAGAAATTTTCATTGCCTCTCTAATGTCTTCGTCGGTAACCATAATCTCTTTGGGTAAGCCGGTAATAATGTCTCTGCCTCGCATCGGATACTGAAGTTCTTCTTTGAGCGGTATGGCCGAACCGATTTTTATCTTAATCTCTTCGGCCGTCCTTTCTCCCAAAACTAATTTGAATTCTTCTTCGGCGTAACGAACAATGTCTTGGTTGAGTCTTTCACCGGCTATTCTGATAGACCTGGAATTAACTATTCCTCCAAGACTAATTACTGCCGCTTCAGTCGTCCCGCCGCCGATATCCACAATCATATTCCCAGTGGCATCATTAATTGGTAAGCGGATTCCGATTGACGCTGCCATCGGTTCTTCTACGAGATAGGCTTCGCCCGCCCCGGCATTTTTAGCGGCGTCCTCTACTGCTTTTTTCTCCACTTCTGTAACGCCGCACGGTACGCCGATAACTAAACGCGGTTGAGGCCACGGTAGAAATCTTCTTCCGAAAACCTTATCAATAAAATAGCGAATCATCTGTTCGGTAATCTCAAAATCAGAAACGACGCCACCGACTAATGGCCTTATCGCTATTATGTGAGAGGGCGTTTTTCCTACCATTTTTCTCGCTTCCTCTCCGATAGCCAAAATCTGGCCGGTCTTTTTATTCAGGGCTACAACTGATGGTTCGTTGATGACAATCCCCTTACCCCGAACGTAAATAAGAGTGTTAACAGTGCCCAAATCAATTCCCATGTCGCGATACCACATCATAAAGATTATCTGATTATAATTTTTTGAGGATTTTTAAGAATACTGTCAATTTTTACCAGTTTCCCCCTCTCCTCTCCTCTTTTCTTTATCTCTACGCTTGATTTTTTCAATGTTTTTTCCGAGACGACAAGCCTGAAAGGAATACCGATTAAATCGGAGTCGGCAAATTTTTCTCCCACTGATTTATTTTCTCTGTCTTCCAAGAGTACCCCAACTCCTGATTTTTGTAAAGCGAGATAGAGAGAGTCTGAAACTCTTTTAACTTTTGATTTGTCTTCAGCGTCTTTCGACCAAAGAGGAATTAGGTGGATAAGAAAGGGCGCTATTTCTCTCGGCCAAATTATTCCTTTTTCATCATGATTTTTCTCTATAACGGAAGCCATTAATCTGGGTATTCCTATCCCGAAACAGCCCATCTTTACATACTCTTTGTTTCCTTTATCTGTTGAAAATTTGAGATTAAACGTCTTTGAATATTTCTCTCCCAGATAAAAAACATGTCCCAATTCTATAGTGGATTTCTCTGAAATTTTCCCTTTGCACCGTGGGCAATTTTTTATCTCTCCAATTTTCTCTACGTTCGCTCCAAAAGTACACTTGGTGCAGACCAAAATTTTATTCTCCCCAGCCTCACTCTCAACCATAAACTCGTGAGAAAGCGCTCCACCGATAGTTCCCGACATGGCCTCAACCGCAATCGAATCAATACCGCAGCGTCTAAATATTTTATAGTAACTCTTTTTTACTCTCTCGTAGAAAGAGACTGCGTCTTCTTCGGCGGCGTGAAAACTGTAGAGGTCTTTCATCCAGAATTCTCTCTGACGCAAAAGTCCCCCTGTCGCTCTCATCTCATTCCTGAATTTTGTCTGGATTTGAAAGAAAGCAACCGGCAAATCACGAAAAGAATAAATTCTTCTCTGAAATAGCTGGGTTATTATTTCTTCATGGGTAGAAGCCAAAGCGAATTCTTTTTGATGCCTGTCTTTTAATTTAAAGAGGGGCGGGTCCATCTTCTCCCATCTCCCGCTTTTTTGCCAAAGTTCTTTTTGATGAAGTGCCGGCAAGAGAATTTCCTGCGCTCCTATTTCTTGCATCTCTTCGCGAATAATATCTGCTATTTTTTTTAAAACTAAAAAACCCAGGGGCAGGAAACTGTAAATACCCGCTCCAGCCTCTTCGATGAAATCCCCTTTTACCAAAAATTTGTGAGAAACCGCTTCTATTTTTTCATCGATTTCTTTTTTAGTTCTGACCAAGAGTTTTGATTGTCTCATAGAATTTAATTGTTTCATAAAACAATCATAAAACAAAAAGGAGGGAGATTTTATAATTATAACCTTTGTTTTTCTTTAATGTCAAAACCCGCGGTTAAGGCGGGTTTTGAAGGAAAAGTCAGGACTTTTAGTTTAACGCGACTCCTCTTTTGCCACTATTAGTCTTGTCTTAACAGCGACATCGGGATTAACCGAAATGCTCTTAATTCCATTCTGAACTAGAAACTTGGCAATTTCTGGAAAGGTCGAGGGAGCGTCTCCGCAGATGCCGGAGTATTTCTCTTTTTCGTTACAGACGCTAATCACCTCTTTGATTAACTTCTTTACGGCTTCGTTTCTCTCGTCTCCGACTTTCGCCAAAACAGCACTGTCTCTGTCTAGACCCAACGTAAGTTGGGTCAGATCGTTGGAACCGATGGACATTCCGTCAAAAATCTTAAGAAAGTCTCTTGCCAAGAGAACGTTGGAAGGAATCTCGCACATCACAATGACCTTGAGACCGTTTTCTCCTTTTCTCAGACCGCCCTTTTTCATCATCTCTATGACTTTTTCTCCCTCCTCTACGGTGCGGCAGAAAGGAACTTCCAAAACAATGTTTTTCAGTCCATATTCTTCTCTGGCTTTTTTGATGGCTTGACACTCGAGCAAGAACGCTTCTTTGAACTCCTCGGAATAATACCTCGAAGCTCCTCTCCAACCGATCATCGGATTTGACTCTTTGGGCTCGAAGGATTTTCCTCCAACCAGGCTGGCGTATTCATTTGTTTTAAAATCAGAAAATCTGACGATGACTTCTTTGGGATAGAACGCGGTGGCGATTCTACCTACACCTTGGGCTAACTTCTCTTTAAAAAATTCCTTTTTGTCGGAGTAGCCGGCAGTGATTTTTTCGATTTGATCTCTCACCTTTTTCGGAAGTTTTTTGAAATTAATCAGCGCCAAAGGGTGAACTTTTATCTCCGAGGCGAAAATAAACTCTTCCCGCGCCAATCCCACGCCGTCATTTGGTAGCAAAGATGATTTAAAAGCGATGTCGGGAGAACCGACGTTGAGACAAATCTCGGTCTTAGTGCGGGGTAGCTCTTCAAACTTTGTCTCTTTTATCTTGAATGGAAGTTCGCCCTTATAGACAAAGCCTCTTTCTCCTTTGGAGCAATCAATAGTGACAGGCTGTCCGTGAGGAATTAACTTTGTGCCGTTTTTTGTGCCCACGACACAAGGTATTCCAAGTTCTCGTGAAACTATCGCAGCGTGGCAAACCCTAGAACCTTCATTGGTTACAATACCTGCGGCGATTTTCATGATTGGCTCCCAATCGGGGTCGGTCATCTTGGTAACGAGTACTTCACCCTTTTTGAACTTTTTTATTCCTGCCAAATCTTTTATGATGTTGGCTTTACCCCTGCCGATTTTTTCACCGATGGCGATTCCCGTCGTTAAAACCTTTCCCTCTTTTTGAAGAATGTATTCAACGAGACTCTTCTTGTCTTTTGAGCTATGAACCGTTTCGGGCCTGGCCTGAACCAAGAATAGTTGTTTGGACTTGCCATCCTTGGCCCACTCCATATCCATCGGCAACCACTTCCCTGCTCTCTTAGAATAGTAACTCTCAACTTTAATGGCCCAGTAGGCAAGCTTTAAAACTTCCTCGTCCGAGAGAACGAATGAATTTTTCTCTTTTGCGGACGTCTTTACTATCTTGGTAGGATTTTTCCTGTCCTTAGTAGATATCATTTTGACATCCTTTGAACCGAGCGTCTTTTTGATTATAGCCGGATAGCCTTTTAGTAACATTCTCTTTGAGACAATATATTCATCGGGTATCACCCTCCCTTTCACCACCATTTCTCCCAAGCCCCAGGAACCATTTATCAAAACGACATCGGGGAAACCGCTCTCTGTGTCCAAACTGAATATGACGCCCGCCGAAGCCAGGTCGGATCTGACCATTTTTTGCACGCCTATCGAAAGGGCAACCTTGGTGTGGCCAAATCCTTTTTCTTCACGATAGGATATCACGCGGGCTCCGAATAGAGAGGCGTAACAATTCTTGATTGCCACGATTAATTCCTTGTCTCCTTTTATGTTCAGGTAACTCTCATGCATGCCGGCGAAAGACGCCGTTGGCAAATCCTCGGCGGTCGCGCTTGACCTAACGGCGACATCGGTCGTCTTTTCTCCGTACTGCCCGCTCAACTTATGATAGAATTTCAAAATATTATCTAAGAAATCCTTCGGCAAATCTGCTTTCAAAATCAGATTCTGAAGCTTCTTTGATTTTTTCTGCAAATCTTTAAGATTTTTTATGTCTATCGTTGATATTATTTTATATATCTCCTTTTTGATGCCGCTTTTCTCCACGAAGTCGAAGTAAGCGTCGGAGGTTAGAGCGAAACCGTTGGGAACAAGAATTCTCTCCTTTTTAAGCTCTCTTATCATCTCCCCCAAAGAAGCATTTTTCCCTCCGACTTTCGGCACGTCGTCCAAATTAATATCTTCAAACCAAAGTATTGATTTCATAAATAAAAAACTTCCTGATTATTTTTTAGAATTAATTTTATTGACCTTGATGATTTATTGGTTTTCTTCGGTGAAATCGCTGCTTTCAGGCGGGACGAAGCCGAAGAAATAAAACATTAATACCTTACCAAGAAACTCTCTCGGTCTTTAGGCCGGAGAGGTTCATTTCTTCACCTCTGCAACTTTTTCTTGAGGTTTTTCTGGGTTACTTTTCTTTTCAGTTTTTTCTGCGGTTTTCTTTAACGATGACTCTTTAGGAATTTCTTTTACTATTTCTTTGGATTTCGTTTTCTCTTCGGTCTTGGCTTTCTCTCCCTTCTTTTTACTTTTAATCTTTATCTTAATTTTAGGCTTATCTATTATCTTTTTTTCAACCAAAAGATTATAAACCGTATCAGAAGGAACAGCCCCCTTTGAAATCCAGTACTTTATCCTGTCTTGTTTAATTTGACTCTTCTTTTTTTCCGGGTTCAAGAAGCCCAAGGCCTCAATATATTTGCCCTTAATCGGCGATGTTTTCTCTGTCAATACTATTCTGAAAAAGGGCTGGTTTCTCTTACCTGTGCGTTGAAGACGAATGACTAACATATTAAATTTTTTTAGTAAAAATTATTTTAATTCTTTTAAGGCTATGCGTGCCGCCTCTTCTTCCGCTTCCTGTTTAGAAAATCCTTGACCTTTGGCTATTATATTTTTGTTAAGAAATACCCCTACCAAAAATTTCTTCTCGTGGTCTGGCCCCCATTCTCTCAAAACTTTATACGATGGGGTTATGCTGTATTTTTCCTGAGCCGATTCCTGGAACTGTGTTTTATAATCTTTTATGACTTTTTTTTCAAGAACATCCTTTAAAAGGTTCAGAATGTTATTTCTGACAAAACATCTCGTCTCTTCTATCCCCCGGTCCAAGTATATCGCTCCTATTATCGCTTCGAGAGCATTTGCTAAAATTGAAGCCCTTGCTCTTCCGGTGTCTTTAGCTTCTCCTCTGGATAAAAATAAATATTTTTCTATCTCAAGCTCCTTCGCGATTTCCGAAAGCGACTCAGAATTAACTAACGCCGCCCGTAAATTAGTCATCTCGCCCTCCGGTCTTTTCAATTCTTTGAACAAACACTCGCTAACAAGCAGCTCTAAAATGCTGTCTCCCAAAAACTCTAATCTCTCATTGTGTTCTGTGGAAAATCCTGGATTTTCATTTAGATAGGATCGGTGAGTCAAGGCGTTCCTCAATAGTTCCTTATTCGTAAAATGAACTCCCAGAATTTTCTCCAGCTCTTCTATTTTTTTTTCTATTTCTCTTTCAGACGCTGAAGTCTTTTGCATAACGATTTATCAAAGAAAGGTTTTTACTTCTTCTCCTTTTTTGCCCCTTCACTTGGAAGAGGCGTATTATTTACTTTCTCTTCTTTCTCTTTCTCTTCTTTTTCTTTCAGTGTGTTATAGATAGTACCCAAAACTCCGTTGACAAATTTTCTCGAAGCCTCTCCGCTGAAGTTTTTAGCTAATTCTACAGCCTCGTTAATCGCCACCTTTGGCGGAACTTCGTTCTTGTCGGCATAGAGCAACTCAAAGACACCGATTCTCAAAACATTTCTATCTATAATGTTAATCTGGGAGATCGAAAATTTGGGAGCTGATTTTCCAATCACCTTATCAATGTTTTTTAAATTTTTAAGGGTGCCTGCTATTATTCTTTTGGTGAACTCCGTATCCTCCATGCCCGGCCCAAATTCTCTTATGTTTCTCTCAGCTGTTTCCTTCAATTTATCGTCGGAAAGACCTCTAAAATCTCTCTCGTATAGAGACTGCATGGCAATGGAGCGCGAAAGATGACGATATGCCATAGTTCAGAGACAATTAACAATAATAAATGACTAATTAACCAACGACAAATAATTCCGGGAACAGGATTACTTTTTTTTGGAAAGTTCTTCCATTGATAAGGATTTTTCTTTTGGGGCCTTTTCTCTCTCGGCCTGTTTGATTTCTCTTTCTCTCTGCTTTTTTTCTTTCTTTTCAAGTTTGGCCAAAACATCAATCACTTCTCTGCCCCTGTAATAGCCGCATTTGGGGCAGGTATGATGCGGTAAAATCGGGCTTTGGCATTTCGGGCAGACGGAAAAAGTTTGTTTCTTTAATTTCAAATTCTGTCTTCTTTTGTCTCTCCTCGATTTGGTGTGACGTTGTTTGGGAGCTGTCATGTTTTAAAAATTTTTTTTAAAAATTAAATTTTTGTAATTACTAATATAGCAGAAAAATAATAAGTGCGCAAATGATTGAAGGAGTGTTTCGTTTTATTACCCCTGTTAATCCTTTACGGGCTTAAAACTCTTTCTGTGGATTCTGCAAGGCCCGTATTTTTTTAATAATTTAAAATGCAGCTTGGTTCCGTAACCTTTGTGCTTTTCAAATTTATATTTAGGGTATCTCTTGCCGAGCCTTGTCATCAATTTGTCGCGGCTAACTTTTGCTAATATAGAGGCGCAGGAGCAAGAGAGAATTTTTGCATCGGCTTTCTCTATCGGTCTCTGGCGGCGTTTTAAAGAACTGCCTATCCTGAAATTGCCATCGATAACGAGAAAGTCAGTTTTCCCTGCTTTCTTTTTCTCCAACTTTTTTACCGCCCTAACCATCGCCAATTTGGTGGCTTCCAGGATATTAATTTTATCTATAGTTTTTTCCGAAGCCTGACCTATCCCCCATTCTATATCTTTATTTTTTATCAACACCTTAAAAATTTTTTCTCTTTGGAGAGGCGTCAGATCTTTTGAATCACGGACCTTCTTTAATATTTTTACCTTTGGGTTTTTAATTAAAACCGCCGCGGCAAAGACGGGCCCTGCTAAAGGACCTCTCCCGGCCTCATCAATTCCGACAACGTTTTTATAACCTTCTCTTTTCAGTTTTCTCTCTAAGCGAAAATTCGGATTCATACTAAATCATTTGAAGTCAAATTAATTATATTTACCCTCAAAATGGAAATAATGTAAAGTGTTGGCAAAGTGGAAAAGTAATCCAGCTTTTTTTGTTTTTTTCAATCTTGTAAAAAAACCTGTGATTGAATATGATGATAGGAAGAAAAACTTGTTTTTTTATCTGAAAGAAAAAACTTGTTTTTTTATCTTACTTCGTGGTTGACGAAGCTAAGACAAACTTATGTCAAAGTTTACTCACCTTCACGTACACTCTCATTTTTCTCTCCTGGACGGACTGCCAAAGATAGACGAACTCCTAAACTATGCCAAAGAGCTGGGAATGGATTCTGTGGCGCTGACCGACCACGGGGCTTTGTACGGAGCGATTGAATTTTACCAGAAAGCCAAGAACATCGGAGTGAAACCTCTAATCGGCGAAGAAATGTACTTGGCTTTAGAGGGTATGGACCAGCGACGTCCCAACATCGACGACAAGAGATATCACTTATTATTGATAGCGAAAAACCCCGATGGTTATCGCAATTTGGTCAAACTTACCACCAAGGCTTGGACGGAAGGATTTTATTACAAACCCCGAATCGACCAAAAACTTCTTGAAAAACACTCCAAGGGACTGATTGGTCTCTCCGCCTGCCTGCAAGGCAAAATACCACAACTGATTTTATCCGGTAAAATCAAGGAGGCAGAACAACTTGCGCAGGAATACAATTCTATTTTCGGTAAAGATAATTTTTACCTGGAACTGCAGCCTCACCCCAATATCCCCGAGCAAAAGACGGTGAACAAAGCACTAATTTTAATGTCAAAGAAACTTAACATACCCTTGGTTGCTACCAACGACGTCCACTATTTAAAAAACGAGGACTCCGAAGCGCAGGACATCTTAATGTTGATTAACACTAACGCCGACCCCAATGACACGGAGAGATTGACAATGAAGCAAGACAACTTCTCTCTTCATTCCCAGGAAGAAATGGAAAAGTTTTTTGAAGAAGTGCCGGAGGCGATAGAAAATACCCAGAAAATAGCGGCGTCGGTCTCTCTCGATTTCAAGCTCGGTAAAACCCAACTACCCCTTTTTAAGGTGCCCAACGGTAAAAAGCCAGACGAATATTTAGAAGAACTATGTCGAGCGGGACTAAAAAATCGTTTCTCGGAGGTGACAGCACAGATAGAAGAGAGACTCGGGTACGAACTATCAATGATAAAGCGTACTGGATTCTCCTCTTACTTTTTAATAGTTCAAGACTTTGTCAACTGGGCTAAAAAAATAAGATTGTGGTTGGCCCCGGCAGAGGAAGTGCCGCTGGTTCTTTGGCCTCTTACCTTTTGAACATCACAGGTGTTGACCCTTTAAAATACAATCTTTTGTTTGAGAGATTTTTAAATCCGGAGAGAGTTGCCGGCCTGCCGGACATAGACCTCGATTTCGCCGACACTCGAAGAGACGAGGTGATTGATTACGTGTCGGAGAAATACGGCAAAGACAGGGTAGCACGGCTTATCACCTTTGGCACGATGGCGGCAAAACAAGTCATAAGAGATGTTGGCAGAGCCCTAGGTTACAAATACAGTTATTGCGACAGAATCGCCAAGATGATTCCTCTCTTTTCCACCCTGAAAGAAGCTCTTTCAAAGGTCAGGGAATTTCGGCAGATTTATGAAGAGGATCCCCAAGCAAAAAAAATGATTAAGATAGGTAGAAAACTGGAAGGGGTGGCGAGGCACGCTTCCACCCATGCCTGCGGAGTCGTTATATCCTCTACCCCGCTGACAGATACAATCCCACTCCAATATGCCTCTCAGGGCGACCAAACTATCATCACCCAGTATGAGATGCACTCAATTGAAAGCTTAGGTCTGTTAAAAATGGATTTCTTGGGACTGCGTAACTTAACAATAATAGAAGACGCTCTAATTCTGATAAAGAAGTTTCACAAAATAGAGATTGACGTTTCTAATCTGCCCCTGGATGATAACAGGGTCTATCAACTTTTGCAGCGAGCGGACACCACCGGCATATTTCAGTTAGAGTCGGAGGGGATGAAGAGATACTTAAAAGAGCTGAGACCGACTCAATTTGAAGACATCGTGGCCATGATAGCTCTCTTCCGCCCCGGCCCGATGGAGCTTATACCCGAATACATAAATAGAAAGTACAACAGAAAAAAAATAGAATATCTGCACCCAAAATTAAAACCCATCCTTGAGGATACTTACGGAGTTGTCATCTACCAAGAACAGCTTATGAAAATCGCTCAGGAGCTAGCCGGCTTTAGTATGGGCGAAGCCGACGTACTTCGTAAGGCGGTTGGCAAAAAGATCAAGTCGCTATTAGTTGAGCAAGAAGAAAAATTTATAAAGGGGACGATTAAAAATAAAATCGCCAGAGGGACGGCTGAAAAGATTTGGAACTGGATCTTGCCTTTCGCCAGATACGGCTTCAACAAGAGTCACAGCGTCTCCTATGCCACAATTGCTTATCAGACAGCTTATTTGAAGTCCCACTTTCCCATAGAGTTCATGGCGGTTCTAATGAATAGCGAGCAGAAAAACATTGATAGATTAAGAATCTTGCTGGAGGAGGCAAAAAGAATGAGCATAAAAGTTCTCCCTCCGGACATCAACGAGAGCATTTCTAAGTTCACCGTTATCAACGACAACACGATACGTTTCGGTCTGACCGCAATCAAGAATGTCGGCCACAACATCGTTGAAAAAATTGTCCAGGAGCGCAAAAAGAAAGGCCGATTTTCTTCCATCGAGGACTTTATTGAAAGAATACCCAGCGAAGTCTTAAACAAAAAATCAATCGAAAGCTTAATAAAATCGGGGTCGTTCGACAAGTTGGCCGACAGGGGAAAATTGCTTTACAATCTTGAGACTATACTTGAGTTCGCCAGAGAATCTCAAAGGAAGAAAATCAATGGCGACGGTTCCCTGTTTTCCGTTAAAAATGGCTTCAGCAACAGTCAAGGTAAAAAGATAAACCTCTCCGGCTTAACCTTAAAAAACAATCCTAAACCGTTAACCAAAAACGAAAAAATTATTTGGGAAAAAGAACTGTTGGGAGTGTTTGTCTCTTCGCACCCTTTGGAATGGGTGAAAGACAAAATAAAAAATACAATACCAATCAATAATCTTTCTCTTGGACTTGTTTCTCGAAGAGTCAGAGTCGCCGGCGTTATCTCCAAGATACAGAAAATAGTCACGCGACAGGGTGACGTTATGCTCTTTTTATCAATAGAAGATTTGAGCGGACGGATCGAGGTTCTGGTTTTCCCCGACGTCCTCAAAACTAACCCTCTCTTATTCCAGGAAAACAAAATAATAAAAATAAAAGGCAGGCTTTCCGACAGAGACGGCTCTCTGAAATTAATCAGCGAAGAGGTGGAAGAGGTCGTATAAAATTCTCGGCGAAAATTTTCATTTTATAACACTAAAGTGCTATCATGATTATATGAAAACAGAGATAATACGTCATTCTCTATCTCATATCATGGCCGCGGCGGTCCAAGAATTATTTCCCGAGGCTAAACTTGGAATGGGGCCGGCAATCGAGAACGGCTTTTATTACGATTTCGAGCTGAAAAAAAACCTAAACGTCCAGGACTTACCGGAGATAGAAAAAAAGATGAGGGAATTAATTAAGAAGGACTTGAAGTTTACGAGAAAAAACGTCTCTCTAGGAGAAGCGAAAAAAACATTCTCAAAAGCTAATCAGCCTTATAAGTTGGACATAATCAAAAAGGGTACCGAAGATTTAAATCCGAATAAAGAAGAGAGGGTTACAATTTATCAGACCGGAGATTTTATCGACCTCTGCAAGGGACCTCACGTAAAGTCAACGAGCGAACTGGATATTAACTCATTTAAGTTGCTAAGGGTTTCCGGAGCATACTGGAGAGGAAGCGAAAAGAACCCGATGCTGCAGAGAATTTACGGCATAGCCTTTAGCAGCAAAAAAGAGCTGGAAAAATACCTGGAACTGCAAAAAGAGGCCGAAAAAAGAGACCACAGAGTTTTGGGTCAAAAGCTTGAACTATTCTTGTTAAATGAAGAAATCGGCGCTGGCTTGCCTTTATGGCTGCCAAAAGGCGCTATCGTAAGAAAACAAATAGAAGAATACCTTTATAACGAATTATCCAAAGAAGGTTATCAATGGATTTATACTCCTCATATTGGTAGCAGGAAACTTTGGGAAATATCAGGGCACTGGAACTTTTACAATGAAAGCATGTATCCCCCGCTTGAAATCGGCCAGAGCTTAGAGGATAAACAAAAAGGGAAAAAGGCAGAGATAAAACAAGAGTATCTTTTAAAACCGATGAACTGCCCATTTCATGTTTATGTCTATAATTCAAAAATAAGGAGCTACAGAGATCTTCCTTTCAAATTAGCGGAACTGGGAACGGTTTACAGGTATGAACGGTCAGGCACGCTCCATGGGCTAACTCGTGTTCGTGGATTTACTCAAGATGATGCCCATTTAATTTGTACTCCGGAGCAGATGGTAAAAGAACTTACAAAGCTTGTAAAACAAGCGCTTAAAACGCTTGGTGATTTCGGATTTAAGGAATACAATATATATCTTTCAACTCGTCCTGAAAAATATGCTGGAGACTTAAAAATGTGGGATAAAGCAACTAAAGCTCTTAGATATGTTCTTAAGGAACTAAATTTAAAATACGAAGTTGATCCGGGAGGAGGCGTGTTTTACGGACCAAAGATCGACATCAAAATAAAAGATTCTCTCGGGCGAGAGTGGCAATGCACAACAATTCAGTTTGACTTTAATCTGCCGGAAAAATTCAAAATCAATTACATAGATGAAAAAGGAGAGAAGAAACTTCCTTATATGATTCATAGGGCTCTTCTCGGTTCAATGGAAAGATTTATGGGTGTTTTGATAGAATACTACGCCGGCGCATTCCCCTTTTGGCTTTCACCCGTTCAGGCCTGGATAATTCCGATTGGCTCTCGACATAAAAATTATTCCGAGCGCGTCGAAAAAAATCTTCGAAATTCTGGGACGCGAGTTGAAGTTAAGGGAGATAACGAAACCGTTTCCAAAAAGATTCGTGACGGAGAAATTCAAAAAATACCCTACCTACTTGTTGTCGGAGACAGGGAAGAAAAAAACGATAGTGTCAGAACCAGGGAACGAGGCAAGGGAGATATCGGAGAGATAAAATTAGAACAGTTTATTAAGACAACTAAAATGTTAACGGAAGAAAAGAAATGAAGTATTTCATTATCACCTACGGCTGCCAGATGCAAAAATCGGACAGCGAGAGGATAGTGGCGGAACTCGAAAAGAATAATTACCAATCAGCCTCACGAATCAGCGAGGCTGACTTGATATTGGTTAATATGTGCTCTGTCAGGCAATCGGCGGTGGATAGGGTCTATGGGCTGGCGGAAAAATTTAAAATATTTAAAAGGGAGAGAGAAAGGTTGAAGACCTTATTGACCGGCTGCGTCCTCCCGCTGGACTTTGAAAGATCCAAGAAAATCTTCGATTATGTCTTGTCGATAAAAAGCCTTCCGAGATGGCATTCTCTTTTAAAGAAGAGAAAGTATTTTTTAATGTCCGGCGACAGAGAATCTAAATCGGTGAAAATGAAGATAGACTATTTGAGAAGAAGACCGAAGTATTCAAATAAATTTTCCGCCCTGATAACCATTTCTAGCGGCTGCGATAATTTTTGTACATATTGCGCCGTTCCTTATACACGCGGCCCTCTGATTTGTCGTCCACACCAAGAAATTCTTAGAGAAGCAAAAAATGCAATTTCGAATGGGTTCAGTGAGATTTGGCTCTTGGGACAAAACGTTAACGACTACCAATCCCCCACCGATTCTTCTATAAACTTTTCCAAAACACTAAAATTGGTAAATAAAATACCAGGTAAGTTCTGGATTCGTTTCACCAGTCCACATCCCAAAAACTTTTCCGGTGAGCTAATAAAAACAATGGCTCAGTGCCAAAAATTAACCCCCTATCTTAACCTGCCCGTTCAGTCCGGCGATAATAACGTCCTAAAAAGAATGAACCGACCCTATGCCGTAAAACACTACAAAGACTTGGTTAAAAAAATCAGAAACGCCTTTAAGAAGCAAAGAAAAGGGATGGAAAAAGAAATCGCTCTCTCCACCGATGTAATCGTGGGCTTCCCCGGAGAGACTAAAAAAGAATTCGAAAACACGGCAAGGCTTTTTAGAGAGATTGGATATGATATGGCTTATATCGCTAAATACTCGCCTCGCACGGGGACAAAATCAGCTATCCTAAAAGACAGCGTCAAACCAGAGGAAAAAGAGGGAAGGTATAAAGTTCTTAATGAACTTCTCAAAGAAAGCGCCCTGAAGAGAAACAAAAAATACCTCGGAAAGACCTTAGGAGTTTTGGTCGAAAAAATAAAAGATGATTTTTTAATAGGCAAAAGCAGGCATTACAAAACCGTGAAGATAAAGGCGATAAAAAGCAGACGGCAAAGAACGGAAAACAAAAAACGACAAGGAGAAAAAATCGGTCGGTTCGTTGAGGCGAAAATCGTCGGTGTCTCCAGCTGGGGATTGAACGGTGTTTTAAAAAGATGAAAAATAACTTGCCAAAACTGATTGTCGTCTTAGGGCCTACTGCCTCGGGAAAGACCGAACTCGCTATCAAACTAGCGAGTAAAATCAAAGGCGAAATTGTCTCCGCAGATTCAAGACAGATTTATAGGAAGATGAATATAGGTACAGCAAAAGCAACAAAAAAAGAACAAGAAATAATCCCCCATCACCTAATCGATATTAGAAATCCTGACCGAGGTTTTAATGTGGCGGTTTATAAAAAATTGGCTCTAAAGGCTATAAAAAAAATCCATAAAAAGGGCAAAATACCCTTTTTGGTTGGCGGAACGGGCCTCTACATAAAATCAATAGTTGAAAATATGAATTTCCCAAGAATTAGAGCCGATAAAAAATTAAGAGAGAGCTTAGAAAGTAAGACCGAAGAAGAGTTATTTAAAATTTATAAAAAACTGGATGCGGAGGGAGTAAAATTTATCGATAAAAAAAATAAAAGAAGACTAATTCGGGCAATTGAAGTTTCTAAAATCACGAAAAAACCTTTCTGGCAGCAAAGAAAAAGAGGGAAACCGCTTTTTGAATTTATGATAATCGGCATAAAATTACCGAAGGAAAAGCTCAGAAAAAGAATCGAAAAAAGGGTTGAAAAAATGTTCAAACTCGGCTTAGAAAAAGAGGTGAGAACGTTGGTAAAAAAATATAGCTGGCTGCCCATCCTCCAGACAATCGGTTATATAGAGTGGAGGGACTACTTTGAAAATAAAATAAAAGGTAATGAAATCAAGGAAAAAATAAAACTTCACACTTTCCAATTTGCCAAGCGTCAGCTTACTTGGTTTGAGAGAGACAACAGTATCAAATGGATAAAGAATCAGATAGAAGCTGAAAATCTGACAAAGCAGTTTCTGTCTAAAAATAATTCTTGACAGGAAAATCGCTTCTCTAGCTACTAGGACTCCTAAAAGAGCCTTCCGCTTTGTATTGAAAAAGCCCAAAAAATCATGTAGAATAAAGGTTTGTCATTTTGAAAAGAAGCGAAAGAAAAACATGGAAGATTCTTTTATAAAAATTCGAGGGGCGAGGGTTCATAATCTAAAGAATATCAACGTTGACATCCCTCGCAACAAATTAGTGGTGATAACCGGCGTCTCAGGCTCGGGAAAATCCTCTTTGGCTCTGGACACCCTGTACGCCGAAGGACAGAGAAGGTACGTGGAAAGTCTCTCCCCTTACGCCCGACAATTCCTGGGAATAATGGAAAAACCCGACGCCGATAAGATTGAGGGTATATCACCCGCCATTGCTATCGACCAAAAAAATATCTCCAGAAATCCTCGATCGACCGTCGGGACAATCACGGAAATCTACGACTATCTAAGACTTCTTTATTCCCGGATAGGAATCCCTTACTGCCCGAAGTGCGGCAGAAAAATACAGAAACAAACCATCGACCAGATAGTCGACCGGGTCCTCAAAGTCGAAGGGGACATTGTAATACTGGGACCGGTGATTTCGCAAAAAAAAGGCGAACACAAAGGTGTTATCGAAGAGATAGACCGACTGGGATTTTTAAACCTGAGAATTAACGGCAGGTATCACCCCATCGAGGAGGCAAAGGGAATGGAGCTGGATAAAAACAAAAAACACTCGATTGAAGTAGTTGTCGACAGGTTAAAGATTCTTAATTTATCTTCCGGGCGATACCAAAAAAATCAAAAGGAGCAGAGAGCGAGATTGAACGACTCAATAGAGACAGCACTTAAAATCGGAAAAGGACTAGTGATAGTCAGCCATAACGGGAGGCAGAAAAAATCATCGGACATACTTTTTTCCGAAAAATTCTCCTGTCCTATTTGCGGCGTTTCTCTGCCCGAAATAGAACCGAGGTTTTTCTCATTCAATTCACCTTTTGGAGCCTGTTTTCTGTGCTCGGGGCTTGGAGAGAAATTAGAGGTTGACCCTGAACTGGTGGTGCCGAACAAAAATCTTTCCCTGGCCGAGGGCGCAATTCTGCCTTGGGCGAAAGCCTCACACAAGGTTGGTAGGCAAAGCTGGTTCTGGTGGAAGCTTCAAAACTTCGCTTCAGAGTATAACTTCTCTTTAAACACCCCCTTCAAAAAACTACCGCCGAAAGCTCAGAAAGTAGTACTTTATGGCAACGGCAATGAAGGATGGAAATCGGAAGGAGTAATTACCAACATAGAAAGAAGGTGGAAGGAAACCGAAAGCGATGCCACCCGAGAAGAAATAGAACAATATATGATGGTCAAGATATGCCCGGATTGTAAAGGCAAAAGATTAAGAGGCGAAGCCCTCTCCGTGAAAATCAGTGATAAATCCATTGACGACGTGGTAAGAATGAATATCTCGCAAGCCAAGGAATTCTTTGAAACTTTAAAAAGTTTTAAATTGTCGAAGAACCAGAAAGAAATCGGTCTGCCGATTATAAAAGAAATTATCAACCGTCTTCAGTTTCTTATTGATGTCGGTCTGGACTATTTGAGTCTGGACAGAAAAGGCGGAACCCTGGCTGGAGGCGAAGCCCAAAGAATTCGCCTAGCCACGCAGATCGGCTCGAGACTCGTCGGAGTCACCTACATTCTTGACGAGCCCTCAATCGGTCTTCATCCGCGAGACCAGTCAAGATTAATTTCCAGCCTGAAAAAACTCAAGGATTTGGGCAACACGGTTATCGTGGTCGAGCATGATGCACAGACAATATTGTCGGCTGACTGGGTCATCGACGTCGGACCCGGCGCCGGAAGAGAAGGCGGAAAAGTGACTTTTGAGGGAACGCCACGAGAACTTTTAAGAAGTGACTCTCTGACCGGCCTCTACCTCTCCGGTCGAAAAAGCGTTGACCTCAATAGAAGCGTGGGAGAGGAAAATCAGGAGGAAAACAGGTATCTTATCGTGAAGGGGGCTCAACAATTCAACTTAAAGAACATTGACGTAAAATTTCCCTTAAAAAAAATCATCTGCGTCACAGGAGTTTCCGGTTCTGGAAAATCCACGCTGGTAGACGAAACCCTTTCCAGAGAACTGATGCGTTATTTCTATAATTCCAAAGAACAACCGGGCAAGCTTTCAAAACTGGAAGGCAAGGAATACATCAGAAGGGTCGCTGTCGTTGATCAATCCCCCATAGGAAGAACTCCTCGTTCTAATCCAGCAACCTATATAAGCGCTTTCAGCCATGTTCGACAGCTTTTTTCTCAATTGGAAGAAGCCAAGATCAGAGGATACCAACCCGGTCGTTTCAGCTTCAATGTTAAAGGCGGCCGCTGCGAGGCCTGTGAGGGACAGGGGCTGAAAAAGGTGGAGATGTATTTTTTACCCGATATTTATATAGAGTGCGAGGAATGTAAAGGCAGAAGGTACAATAAAGAAACTTTGGAGGTGAGGTATAAAGGAGAAAACATCGCCGAGACCCTCGATATGACCGTTGATGAAGCCCTGAACTTTTTCAGGAAGATACCGGGACTGGAGAGAAAATTAAGGACATTGAAAGATGTTGGGTTGGGTTACATTCAATTGGGGCAACCGGCACCCAACCTCTCGGGGGGTGAGGCGCAGAGAATTAAATTAGCCGAGGAATTATCCAAAACCGAAAGCGGTAACGTGCTCTATATCTTGGATGAGCCGACGGTAGGGCTCCACGCCGACGATATTAAAAAATTACTGATGGTTCTAAGTCGACTTCGCAACAGGGGCAACACCATTATAGTCATCGAACACAATCTCGACGTCATCAAGAACGCTGACTGGGTTATTGATCTGGGACCCGAGGGCGGAGAGAAAGGCGGTCAACTCATTGCTCAAGGACCTCCAGAAAAAATAGCCCGTGTCAAAAAAAGCTACACCGGTCAATACCTGAAAAAAATTCTCTAATTTTAGATGTTTTTTATTAATATAATATTATTATGAGATGGCGACTGTTAGACAAGTCCCAAACTTCACTCCTTCCTAAATCCGAAGGTGTTTATATTTTCTACGGCCCCAAAAAATCCGTTCTTTATATCGGAAAGGCGAATAACTTAAGACAGCGAGTCAGAAATCACTTCCAAAAATCTGTCCCTGCTCACAAAGACATTTTTTTCGCAGAAAGAACTGAGAAGATTGGATACGTTCCTCTGCAAAGTGAAGTCGAATCTCTAATTCTGGAGAGCCAGCTGATAAAAAGGTACCAACCGAAGTTCAACGTTTTATTTCGTGACGACAAGAAATATTTCTATGTGGGGATAACAAAAGAAGAGTGGCCAATGATTTTTCTCACTCACCAAATCGAAAATAAAAAAGGAAAAATCAAAAGTGAGTTTATTGGGCCTTTCACGGACGGTATCGCCTTAAATCAAACCTTGAGAATACTCAGGAAATTTTCCCCTTATCGTACTTGTAACTTTTTTCCAAAGTCACCTTGCCTCTGGTATCATCTGAATCGCTGTCCGGCACCGTGTCTTTCAAAAAGAGAGGCCGGGGTCAGGAAATCCCTAAAAAAAGAGACGATTCTCCGAAAGAAAAAATATCAAGACAATATTAGAAAAGTAAAGATGATCCTTAAAGGTAAAAGGAGCCGTCTTTTGTCTGACATGAAAAGGGAGATGAAAAAACTGGCAAAAGCCCAGGAGTTTGAAAAAGCGATTGACATAAGAGAGAAGATGAAAAGTCTGGAGAAAATCTTCTCCCATAAGAATATTCTGTTTGAAATACAAATAGTTAAAGAGGGTCATCAAGGCGACGTAAACTTGGGGGTGCTCTTTAAAAACGTTCTCGGTTTGCCAAAAGTTCCTCAAAGAATCGAAGGATATGACATTTCCAACATCCAGGAGAAAGAAATGGTTGGCTCTATGGTCGTCTTTAAGCTTTCGAGGAACGAACAAATTGGGAGACTCAATCTTTACTCCTGGAGCTATGAACCCGACAAGAGTCAGTATCGAAGATTCGGGATAAAAACAATAAAGGAACAGAATGATGTCGCCTGCCTGGCAGAGATTATAAAAAGAAGACTTTCCCACGAGGAGTGGCAGCTGCCCGATTTAATCTATGTTGATGGAGGCATAGCCCAGTTTAACGTCGCAGTCAAAACCATAAAGAGATTCAGCAGAGTAACAATTCCCGTAATCTCTCTTGCAAAAAGAAAAAACTTGCTGTATAATATAACCTTTAATAAACCTACTTCGCTTGACAAGCTCCCGAAAGAGTTCAAGATGACTCTCTTGCGTTTGAGAGATGAGTCTCACAGGTTTGCCATTGTTTACCATAAGGTTTTGAGGAGAAAAAATCTTTTGCATAGGTTACAATAAATCTTTCATCTTTGCCCAACAATTTATGAGAATTCTTAGCGTATCTCAGGTTATCGTTTCTGCTCTGTTGATAATTTTTATACTTTTGCAGCAGAGAGGCGCTGGTTCCTCGGCTATATTCGGCGGAACTGGCGGCTACTACTCGAAGAAGAGGGGTGCGGAAAAATTTATCTTCTGGGGCACCATTTTTTTGTCGGTAGCCTTTCTAGGATTGGCTTTCATTAACTTCCTGCTCTAAAATTTATTAATACTTTTCTCCAAAATTTAAAGAGTTCTTTATCGGTTTTTTTTAATATCGATAAATGGAAAAAGAATGGGAAGAAGTGGCTGAAAAAAGGACAATTGCTCTCTTTTCTAAAAGTCATCCGCAAGGTTGAGAGATTCGTTTTTGTCTTTTTCCTTCTTCTCGGTTTGTTTTCCGGCGCAGCTTGGTGGAGATTGTCATACCTCGAAAATACGAAAGTAGTTCCGGCATCCGGCGGCGTTCTTCGAGAGGTGTTGGTCGGTCAACCCCAATCGCTTAATCCTCTCTTCGGTCTTCTCAATGACGCTGACAGAGACGTTTCTGAACTAATCTTCGCAGGTTTGCTAAAATATGATTATAACGGCAGCCTATCCAATGACCTTGCTAAAGATTACAAAATAAGCAAGGACGGCAAGACTTACGAGTTCACTTTGAAAGACAATCTCTTTTGGTCTGACGGCCAGGAGATTACAGTTCAGGACGTAACTTTTACCTTGGGAATAATTCAGGACTCGGCAGTCCAAAGCCCTCTAAAACTCGCCTGGCAAGAGGTGAAGGTGGAGAAAAAGGATGACAGAACCGTAAAGTTTATTTTGCCTACCGCTTATCCTCCTTTTCTTGAAAACTTTACTTTGAAAATCTTGCCTTATCACGTTTTTAACAACATAGAGCCGCAGGACTTGATAGCGAAACCTCCTCAGAATATCGCCTGCTCCGGACCTTTCGAGGTGAATATCATCGAGACGGATGAGGAAAATAAAATCAAAAAGATTATATTCCGCAGAAATCAAAATTTCCACGGCAAGGAAGCTTTCCTGGAGAGCTTGGAATTGACCTTCGTTCAAAACAACACAGAAGTCCCTGACTGGAGAAACAGGGCGAATGCGTTTACCGGAATCCTGCCAATCCAGGAGGAACAATTTCAAAAGAATTTTAACATTAACAAACTTTCAATCCCCCGTTACTTTGCTTTATTTTTGAACCAAGACAATAAAATACTGTCTCAAAGAGACGTGAGAGAAGCGCTAACGCTGGCGACTCCAAAAAATGAAATTATCGACAGAGTGCTTCTTGGAGAAGGTAGGGTTATAAACAGCCCTCTTCTGCCGGAAAATAGGGTGGCGGGCAGCTTTGAGAAATACGAGTTCAATTTAAAAGGGGCGAAAAAAATACTCGACGAGGCCGGTTGGAAAGACGCTAATAAAGACAGTATTAGAGAAAAGGTACTGGATGGTGCCAATAAGGCAACCAGTTTGAAATTAACCTTGTTTACGGTTGACCAAGACGAACTGAAAAACGCCGCAGCCGTCATACAGGAAAGCTGGAAGGAAATCGGCGTGAGACTGGATGTTAAAGCCATCGAAGCGACAAAATTGCTTCAGGAGAACATAAAAGAGAGACAATACGACATACTCCTTTTCGGACAGGGATTGTCATTTTTTGCCGACCCTTACGCCTTCTGGTCATCTTCACAAATAGAATACCCCGGGCTTAACCTCTCTCTTTATAAGAACGACAGAGTAGATACTCTGCTAAAAGAAGCTCGCCAAGAATCAAATAATCAAAAGAGAAAATCTCTTTTAAGAGGCGCCCAAAAACAAATCACCGACGACATCCCGGCAATCTTTCTTTACAGTCCTTACTATCTTTATGTTCTCGGGAAAGAAGTGAAGGGATTTGACGGGCAATACATCATCGATCCCTCAAAAAGATTCATTGATATCGAAAATTGGTACATCAACGAGAAAAGAGTGGAAAAATAAAACACACGGTTTCTCAAACAACATACGAATAATTTTCTTCGCAGGCACACGCAAGATCTGCAAAAAAAGAAAGAGTGTAAAACACTTCTCTAATTGACTGCGGGCATGGCGGAATGGCAGACGCGCTAGCTTCAGGAGCTAGTGGGAGCAATCTCACGGAGGTTCAACTCCTCCTGCCCGCACCAAAATATTATACACTTCGCACGAAAGTGTATAATTAGGGCGCTAATTAAAAAAGTCAAAAATTACTAAATGTTAAGAAACCTAAGTTTTCTTAACAATCTTAGATCTAAGAAATATTTATGAAGAAACATTTGCTAAGAGTTATACCCTTGGGTGGGCTAGAAGAAGTCGGCAAGAATATGACGATTTTTGAATATCAGGGAAAGATTTTGATAATTGATATGGGACTCCAATTTCCCGCGGCTGATATGCTGGGTATAGATTTTATCATCCCCAACACGACCTATCTCAGAGGTAGAGAAAAAGATATTCTGGGAGTGTTTTTTAGTCACGGACATTACGACCACATAGGTGCCATACCTTATCTGATTAGCAAATTAGGCAATCCGCCGATCTTTGCTGCCCCCTTAACCAAGGGCATAATTATGAAAAGGCAGGAGGAGTTTTCTCGCCTGGCACCTCTTAATATTAAAGAGATAAAAGTAGAGGAAAAATTTCATCTTCCTCCGTTTAACATACAAAATTTCGCACAAAATCATAACATTCCGGACGGAGTAGGCTATGTGATAGAAACACCTGTCGGAAGAATCATGCACACCGGCGATTTCAAGTTTGACTACACCCCAGTGTTGGGAAAACCGACTGACATTTCCAAGATTGCCGCCCTCTCTTCAAAGGGTATACTTTTGCTGATG
Source organism: Patescibacteria group bacterium (assembly GCA_043803845.1). GTDB lineage: Bacteria > Patescibacteriota > Minisyncoccia > Minisyncoccales > JAZDJT01. The sequence continues at coordinate 6,344 of JAZDJT010000022.1, read as the reverse complement.
TCCGACTCAACAAATGCAGGAATGGCAGGGCACAGTCTCTCGGAAAAGTTAATACAAGAGAATCTCGAAGAAATTTTTGAGAAAAGTCAAGGCAGGCTAATCGTTGCTACCTTTGCTTCTCTTCTGTCTCGTGTCCAGGAACTGCTGACTTTATCAGAAAAATTTGGAAGGAAAGTGTTAATTGATGGACGTTCAATGAAGGCAAATATTGAAATTGCTATCTCCCTTTCCCGTCTCAAGGTCAGAAGTGACACCTTTATATCGCCTCGCGAGCTGAAACACTATCACGACAAGAGAATTTTAATCATCTGTACTGGCTCACAAGGAGAAGGAGAAGCCTCATTGATGAGACTCGCTCACAAAGACCATCAGTTTATATCCATTAAAAAAGGAGATACGGTGATTCTGTCGTCCTCTACAGTCCCGGGAAACGAACAGGCGGTACAACAATTAAAAGACCTTCTGTCTTGGCAGGGCGCTAAGATTTTTCACTCCCAGATGATGGATATTCACGCTTCCGGACACGCCCAGCAAGAAGAGTTAAAGACGATGATTAGCGTTGTTAAGCCGAAATTCTTTATGCCGATTCACGGCAGTCACTACATGCTCGAAGTCCATAAAGACCTTGCTTTGTCTTTGGGAGTGCCGGAAAAAAATATTATAGTTGGAGAAAACGGCAACATTATTGAGTTTACAGAATCCCGGGTAAAAGTAAGTAAGGAGAAGGCTCCTGCCAATTACGTGATGGTAGATGGTTTGGGCATCGGCGACGTGGGCGAGGTCGTCCTACGCGACAGACAGGCGATGGCAAAAGACGGAATGTTCGTGATTGTAGTTATTGTCAACTCTTCCACCGGAAAGGTGCATCAGAGCCCAGACATAATCTCCAGAGGATTTGTTTATCTTCGGGAATCAAAAGAGTTGTTGCACCAGACGAGAAAAAAAGTGATAAGATTAGTAGAAGAGATAACCCTTTCAAAACACACCATCAATTGGTCTTTTGTGAAAAACAAAATCAAAGAACAGATAGGAGAATTTCTCTTCAGGAAGACGAGAAGAAGGCCAATGGTGTTAACCGTTGTTATCGAAGTATAATATAAGGGTTTTTAGCGTGCAGCGTATAGGGCGTAGGGCATTTACGATAAATTACTAAACGCTATACGCTAAATCCTATATAAACTTATGAGAATATTCAGCGGCATCCAACCGACAGGAGTAATTCATTTGGGAAACTATTTTGGCGCAATCAAAAACTGGGTTGAACTTCAAAAAATCGATGACTGTATCTTCTGCATCGTTAATTATCACGCCATAACGATACCGAAAAATTCAAAATCTTTAGAGGAAGATACTTACAATACGGTGGCCTTCTTTTTGGCTGTTGGCATCGATTCTAAAAAATCTATTATATTTATACAATCTCAGGTGCCGGAGCACACGGAACTTTGCTGGATATTGAATACCGTTTCCAGGATTCCGGAGCTGGAGAGAATGACGCAGTTTAAAGACAAGTCCAAGGACCATCGAATGAGTGTTAATGTCGGACTTTTTGATTATCCGGTTTTGATGGCAGCCGATATCCTGCTTTACAAAACCGATATCGTTCCGGTTGGCGATGACCAAAAACAGCACGTGGAGCTGACTCAACTTTTGGCGAGACGCTTTAACAGTTTATTCGGAGAGACCCTAAAAATTCCTCAGGTTTTCATAAAAAAAGAGGGTGCAAGAGTTATGGGGCTGGATAACCCTTCAAAGAAAATGTCAAAGAGCGCCAAGTCTCCTTACAATTACATCTCTTTCGACGACTCCGCCGAGGTTATAAAAGACAAGATAAAAAAAGCCGTAACGGATTCGGGTAAAGAGATAAAAAAATCACCGCAAAAACCGGCCATCTCCAATCTCTTGAACATCTACAGTTTGATTTCAAAAAAAAGCATAAGCGACATTGAAAAAATTTTTAAAAACAAAAGCTATAAAGAGTTCAAAGAAGAACTCGGAAATGAACTAATAAAATTTATTCTGCCGCTGCAGAAAAAGAAAAAAGAAATATTAAAAGACAGGAAGTATTTAGAAAAAATACTAGAGAACGGAAAAGCTAGAGCCGAAGTTATGGCCCAAAAAACGATGAGAGAGGTGAAACAAAGAATGGGGATAATCTAAAATCATCAATCAAAAACTATGTTCTCCGTAGGAATCGTTGGACTACCCAACGCAGGGAAATCTACTTTATTTAAAGCTTTAACCAAAATAGCCGTACCTATTTCTATTTATCCTTTTACCACTATTGATCCAAATCGCGGCGTAGTCCAAGTTGAAGACAAAAGACTGGAAAGAATCAAGGAACTGATAAAACCCAAGAAAACAACGCCTGTTTTGATAGAGTTTGTCGACATCGCCGGACTGGTTAAGGACGCTCACCTGGGAAAGGGACTGGGAAACAAATTCCTTTCTCATATCAATGAAGTCGACCTCATCTTGGAGGTGGTCCGACTCTTCATAAACGAAAAGTCGTTCACGTGGAGAATTCCACAGACTTTCAGAGAGACATCGACATTATCAAAAAAGAAATTTTGTCTTGGGACAAAAAAATTCTTCTGTCTTCCCTTGAGGAGGCAGAAAAAAAACTAAAAGGCAAAAATCCAGACGAGGAGATAAAAACGGAAATAGAAATATTAAAAAAAATAAAGAATCTCTCGGAGAATGAAGAATGGTTAGCGGAGAAGATGGGTGTTTTTTCTGAAGAAAAAACAAGATTAAAGGCAACGGAAATAGGGAAAAAACTGTCTCTCCTCTCTTCCAAGCCTTTAGCTATTATTTTTAATGTAACCGAGGATAATATATCAGAGGAAAAAAAACATGAACTAAAATCAATCTCTCCCGGATCTCTTTTTATTGACGCCAAGAGAGAAGAGGATGCTTTGGAGCTAACCGAGACGGAAAAGGAGGAACTGAACGTCAGCTCCCGCCTTGACGATTTAATTATCAACTGCTACAATAAGTTGAATTTAATCACTTTTTACACCATCAAAGGAGGTGAAGAATTGAGAGCTTACGAACTGAAAAAAGGTAGAGATATAGTAACCGCCGCCGGTAAAGTTCACACCGACTTTCAGAAAAAATTTATCAGGGCAGAAGTTTTGCCCTTTAAAGACTTTGATAAGAGTTGCTCATGGCAGGAGGCCAAAAAGAGAGGTTTTGTCGGTATAAAAGGAAGAGAATATATAGTCAGCGACGGAGACATAATAGAATTAAAAATATAGATATTTAAAAAATCAAATAACTTTAAAGATTAAATTATGAATTACGAGTTATCTTTTCTGACGCAAAATCTTGATGCAAAATCACGTGAAGACCTTTTGAAGAGAATGGAAGAAACGATAGGAAAACTCAAAGGTAAACTGGAAGACAAATTTATAGAGAAAAAATATTTTGCTTATCCGGTTAAAAAAAATCAGGAAGGTTTTTTGGGACAAATTGATTTTATCCTTGGAAGCGAAAATTTAGGAGATTTCAGGGAATATCTAAAAACCGAGAAGGCGATTATAAGAACTCTCATCGAAAAAAAGAAAGTGGGGCAAGTCTCGGTTTCCAGAAGGGAACGATTCCCTCTCTATCCGAAAACCGCCCCAACGATGGCTCCCAAAAAAGAAAAGGCGAAGATAGAAGAACTCGATAAAAAATTAGACGAAATACTAAAATAATCATTTTTCTAAATTCGTAGTAGATTAATCATGAATCTTAACAAATCGTTCATACTCGGGAGAGTAACCCAAGACCCAAGAGTAAGAAATTTGCCTTCCGGCCAATTGGTGGCAAGCTTCAGTGTGGCAACCAATCGTTACTTCACCGATAAACAAGGTCAGAAAAGAGAGCAGGCGGAGTTTCATAACATAGTTGCCTTCGGAAAAACTGCGGAAATCGCTCAACAATATTTAAAGCAAGGCTCGATGGTGTTGATAGAAGGACGGCTTCAGACAAGGTCTTGGGAGGGTAAGGACGGTGTAAAGAGATACCAAACAGAAATCGTCGTTGAGAGCCTTCAGTTGGGACCAAGACCCCAGGGCGTTTCCTCCTCCGGAAAAATCAGCGAAGGAACTGCTACTAAGGAGGTTAAAAAAGAGGAAATCCCCACTGTAGAGGAGGACGAGATAGATGTTAAAGACTTACCTCTTTAATTTTATTAATCAAAGAAAATATGAGTTGCTATTTTTGTCTTAGAAATGTCAAAGAAATAGACTGGAAAAACGAGAGATTTCTTTCCAGGTTTTTGGCGGCTTCGAGTAAGATAAAGCCCCGCAAAAAAACCGGCACCTGCGCTTTGCACCAAAGACGCTTGGACAAAGCGATAAAGAAAGCCAGGGAAATGGCTATCTTGCCTTTTGTAAGATAAAAGGCTTAGCCTTTTTTCATCAGATAAAAAAAGATTCAGCAAAAGAAAAAAACCCCTATTAGAAGGGTTTTTCTTTTTGTATTGAGCTTTTTAATATAATTTTATTCTATACCCTGAGATGTTTCTGGGTGGCAAAAATGCTGGAAACTGCCCCTAAAATTATTCCACCGCCAAACTGTATCAAGAGCAAAAACAAAATGTTGTTTTCAAAGAAACTCAACAGATTCAGTTCGGAGAAAATTCCCGCGCCTTGCGCCGAGAGAACGGCGTCGACTCCGTAAAAAAGCAGAAAGGAAAAAAATCCTGCGAACAACCCTAACAACACTCCTTCAATCAGGAACGGTCCACGCACGAACCAATCGGTGGCGCCGATGAATTTCATGACCTCTATCTCTCTCTTTTTGGAATAGATAGCTAATCTGATTGTGTTGAAGGTAACTGTTAAGGCAATAAATATCAAGAGAAGACTCAAGACTATGCCGGAATTCTTAATTGAATTAGAGATAGAAAAGAGCTTATCTATAATTGATTTATTTTGCCTGTAGTTAACTTTCTCGATAAGGCTTTTGAATTCTCCTTTCTCGAGAAAATTAGCCAAGGCTTCATAGGTATTGGCGGCGCTGGCCCTAACGTTCAAAGAAGCGGGAAGCGGATTATCCCCTATCTCTTCCAAAGCCTCCATAATCTGAGGGTCGTTTTTGTGCTCCTCTTTGAATGATTCCAGAGCTTTCTCCCTCGAAACATAGCTGACCGCGTCTATCTGGGGAAAGTTTTCGATCCTCTCTTTCACCTTGAAGATGTCTTTCTCGGCTACCGACGGATTGAAATAGACGCTGACGTCAACTTTTTTCTGTAAAGCGCTGATTAAATTTTGAGTCGTCCCCCTCAAAAAAACTGTCCCGGCTAAAATCGAGAGAGTGATAAACATGATAAAAATAGTGCCTACCGAAATACCGATATTTCTTAAGAATTCATACCAACCGAATTTAAATACTCTGGCGACATTAGTTAACATAAAAAGGTTTGTTATCTGTTATCTGTTGATTGTTATCTTTTTTATTACAAACAATATCTTCCCTTCTGGTCATCTCTTATTATCTTACCTTTCTCCATTACTACAACTCTTTTTTGTATGGTGTTAACCGCTTCCCTGTTGTGTGTGGCAAGTATCACCGCCGTGCCCAGCTGGTTTATCTTTAACAATAATTTTATGATTTCCTTTGTGGTATAGATGTCCAGGTCGCCTGTCGGTTCATCGGCAAGAAGAATTTTTGGCTGTGAAATGATGGCCCGAGCTATAACTACTCTTTGCTGTTCTCCGCCGGAAAGCTGATTGGGGAAATTATTAGCTTTATCCAAGATACCAACCAATTCTAACGCCTGGGGAACGGTTCTCTTTATATCATTATCGGTTTTGCCGAAAATTTCAAGAGCAAAAGCGATATTCTCAAAAACTGTTTTTTGGGGAAGCAATCGATAGTCCTGGTAAATTACGCCTAGTCTCCTCCTGTAGTACGGCAGATAGCCTTGGCTCATCTTGGTGACGTTGATATCCTCGAAGAGGATATCGCCTTTGGTCGGTTTTTCCTCGGCGATGAGAAGTCTCATGAGGGTTGATTTTCCGGCTCCAGACCTCCCGACTATGGAAACAAACTCACCCTTGTCAACTCTTAGGCAGACGTTGGAAAGGGCAACGCAATTATTGAGATAGCACTTACTGACGTTGTCGAAAAAAATCATATATTAGCATTTATCTCTGCTTTGATAAATTTATCTAAGTCACCGTCCAAAACTTTTTTCAGATTTGAGTTTTTGACATTGGTACGGTGGTCTTTAACCAGCTGGTAGGGCTGAAAAATGTACGACCTTAGCTGGTTTCCCCACCTGGCTTGTTTAAACTCCCCCCTCTCTCTCTGCATTTTTTCCTCTTTCTCTTTCTCTGCCTTCTGAAAAA
>JAZDJT010000021.1:0-6764 GCA_043803845.1 Patescibacteria group bacterium | reverse complement strand
AACGGCGGTAGCGCCGGCATCGGCCTTCGACCCAACCTAAAAAATAGCCAATAACCAAAATAAAGACCGATTAAAGAAAAAACCAAGACGACCGTCGTCTTTAATAATCCTTGAGGTAAGAATGAGGTAGCCAGAATTAAGGGGAATATAATATCTCCGGAACCAATGACCATAAAGTTTCTCTCTTTGTCTCCTATGCTCACTTCTTTCAACTTTCGTTTAAAATCTATAAATTTTTTGGGGATAATCATGCCCAAGATAGCCTGTGACTCAACCATACTCTTGGCTATCTTAACCATGTGTTTTGTCTGATAGACAGCAATTAAATCGTAAACGGAGAGCACCAAGAATAAGGAGATAACGACTTCCGGCGAAAGAGAAGGTCCCACGAGGCCGCCAATGCCGGCTATGCCAAAAGACAATAGAAGATTATGAAGCCACAGCGAAGAATTTTTAAACCAAAACAATATCATTATTAAGATTAGGGGCAGAGAGATTATTATCGGCAAGAACGACGTTAAAAAAACTTCGCCGCCCAAAAAAACTACGAGCGTAAAGAGCGTTTTGAAAATTATATTTTTGCCTCTCGATAATTTGGTGATTAAAAAAATGACAACCACCGTTCCGAAAAAGGAGATTAGAAATTTTGCAATAGAAAAATCAGGAGATGAAATTTGCCGTATAGGCCTCCCCTCCTCTTGGGATAAATTAATAACGGCTTTAGCTAATAAGATTCCAAAGACTTGAGTAATCGCAAACCAAAATGCCTCAAAAAGAAAAAAGGTTTTTTCGATGTTTTGATTTTTCATGTTTACCAAAAATTACAAATCTTTTACAAATACTAATAATTTATTCTTAAAAGGCGTTAGATAGTCTTTTTAAGGCCTTTTCTCTCTCGCGCTGCGATATAAAGCTCTTTTTGATACCTCTCTCTATCACACTGATGGTTTTGTCGTAAGTGTTTCTATCAACAGGAAAAGGTATGGCGTCTTTGCCTCCGTGAGCGAAAGAGTATCTGGCCGGATCTTCGTACGAAGGCTTGGCTCCGTAAATTATTTCCGAGACAAGAGATAATGCTCTAATGGTCTTGGGACCGACTCCTTTTTGAGACAGAAGATTTTCAAACGTCTTTGGCTTTTTTTCGGTCAATTGGAAAAGCGTTTTTCTTATATATGGCGTATTGAAGTTAATGTTTCTGAATTCGTTTGGCTCTTGGGGAATAATCTCATCGCCGGGCAAAATCAAACTTTTTATACCAGAGAGGTTTTGCAGATGATGCGTCAATGAACTCACGTCTTTTATCAAGGGCTCGAAATTGCCGTGGGACATCTCCAAAGAAACTTCTCTGTTTTGCTTGCTATCTTTTGATGTCAGATTGAGAGGTTTTACTTTCTCCTGGGTAATGATGCCCGAATGAGGTTCTTCTATGAAATCTTTCTTGAACCCACCCAGCCAGTGATAACGTCTGGCTGTTTGACTCACCGGGTTCATTCCTTGCTGGACAACCGTCCAATTGCCTGACTTGGTGAACAAAAAATTGTGATGATATATTTGAAAACCGTCTTGCAAAAGGGCCGAATCAACCTTAGCCGCCATTTTTGAGGCGAAGACCAAGTAAGGAGCGAAGTCGAAACCGCGAGATATGCCATATGTTTCAATCTCTTTTGGGGTCTTCCGTGAAGTCTCTCCCTTTCCGCCGCAAACATATATCCCTAATTCATCTTGCAGTAGAAAGAGGCTCGATTTTATAGCGCCTAATGTTGTAGTCGTCAGACCGCTGCTGTTCCAATCAAAAGCCAAGACGCAACCGAAAGACTGAAACCAGATTGGATCAGATAATCTCTTTAAAAATTCTTCCGGTCCAAACTCTTCAACGATGGCAATTGTAATGGCTCGAGATAATCTTTTCATTCTCTCAAAGAGCCAGCGCGGACATCTCCCGTAATCCAAAGGAAAAGTGGCGATACCTGTACGCATAATATTAATATTTTACTAAAAAACTGGCGCTTGAGCCAGTTACGATAATCCCAATTAATATTGTTTTCTCTATGCTTTAATTTTTAGAAAATTTTTCAGAATCTTGAAATCTTTTTTTAGCATCCCCTCGTTGTTGGGATTATAAACGGCTACGGCAGGGTGGAATAGCGGAACAATCTTTTTGGCATTTACGATGCCTCCTGCAACACTAAAGATTTTACCGCGGGTTTTACTGATACTTTCTAATTTATCTTCCAAGCCCAATTTTTTAAACATAAAAACCGTAGAGGAATTACCTAAAGTACAAATAATCTCGGGCTTTATTAATTTTAGCTGTCTTTCCAAGTAATGATGACTGCAAATCTCCATCTCTAATTCTTTCGGCTTGCGGTTTTGAGGCGGGTGGCACTTAACCAAATTAGTGATATACGCTTCCTTTCTTGCCAAATCGATAGAGTTAAAAAGCCTGTCTAAAACTTTGCCGGCGACACCGCAAAAAGGACGGCCTGATTTGTCTTCATTATTTCCAGGAGCTTCACCGATAAAGAAAACTTTTGGTTTAATGTTCCCTTCTCCGGGAACGGTCTTTTCCCTTGACTTGGAGAGAGGACATCTTACGCAGAGAGAGATCTCTCTGTTAATTTTAATTATCGCTCTCTTTGTTTTCGAAAGAAGAGAAGGATTTTTTTTCATTATCCTAATCTATTAGAAGTTGATGATACTCTTTAAGTAATAAAATCCCAGGAAGAAAAGAATTATCGCTTCTATTAAAGTTAGCCAAGTGGTAATCTTTTTGGAAGCCAACCAAATTTTCATAGTGAATGCGGCTACCAAAAATAGAATGATTTCGTCGATCATATAAAAAAGCATATAGATAGCGATGCAAAGTAGGTATTGGAGAGTAGAAATATTCGACTTGGCTACGATAGCGGCAAACACCACCGGGACGGTAGCCGAGCAGGGAAATTCCACGACAGTAATTACGGCGGCGAACAAAAGAATACTTCCAATCACGCCAATTATGTTGCCAGGATTCTTAAGAGATTCTTGCAAACGGGTAGAGAATTTTGAGGCGATTCCTCCTTCCTCCGCTTCACAGACCGGACCCTGTTTTTTAAATTTTAAAAACTGCCTCAAAAAATAGATGGCGCCAGCAATAGCTATTAAACCAACGATAGCATCCATTACCTTGATATAAGGGGCCAGGATCGAAAAAATCTTATACCAAAGCGCTATTAATAGACCGTAAACGATAGTGGTGGTTAGAATATAAACTACGCCAAAGACGGAGATTTTGGCGCGCGAGCGAAGAGCCAGAACTATGCCCAATATCAAAACCAAGGCACCTAAAGAACAGACATTAAAACCGTCCAGGAACCCTAATATAACAGCCAAAACCGGCAAAGAATATTTGCTTTGGTCTATTCTGCCGACAAAGGGCAAGGTAATCCCTTCGCCTGAAGAATCTTTTATTCCCTTTAATTGTCTCTGGATAGAATTATCTATTTCTTTTCCGATGCCTTCTTTGTCGTCAAAGCCTAAAAAGAAGTCTTTGCCTATAAAAGTTAAAGGGACGAGACCTATATATCTTTCGGCGTTATGCTCTCTTGCCAATTTTTCTAATAATTCTTGATTCCGTGGATCTTCAGCAAGATAACGATTAACTTTCACTTCTGGATATTTTTTTTCTATTTCATCTAAAAAAACTTTTTCTCTGGAACAATAGGGACAGGTGCGGCGATAAAAGAAAGAAATCTCGATATTTTTTTCTGTGGCGGAAGAAAAAAAAGGAAACAATAATAAAAGAGTTACAACGAAAAAGGTTATTTTTTTAAAAAGAGGTGTCTCCATGCTTGTTTTTTATTCCTGAAGGCTCTAATTAGGATTTTCTATTCCTAGAAACTCTGATGAGACCGGAACAGCTGATAATTTCTATCTTTCTTTTTTGCAACTCGTCTAAAAAGAGATTTACGCCTATTGAATCTGTCGAGATGTGGCCGGCCATAACCACATTGATATTGGCGGCTTGAGCCTCTTTGCGACGATCCTCGCTCTGATGCATCCCTACTAGAGTGCCGATGCCGGCCTGCGCCATCTTTTCATAAATTTTAGGAGAACCTTCTGTTCCGCCCGTGATTTCCGTCAAAGCTATCTTGCCGCAATGACTCTCTTTGTCTCCCACAAAAATCTTTGGTCCGCCGCCGATTCTTATGGCTTCTTTGTATTCCGGTACGCTTTTTAGCAAATCCAATAGGTCCCCTATCCTCTCGGGTTTAAATTTTTGAATAATCTTGTCCAAGAACTGTGCTGCCAGATTATCGCAAGCGGTATGGGAGCACATCAAATTAAATCCTAAAATTCTCGCCGCGTCTGGAGTACGCTGATAATTTAATCTGTTAACTCCTCTAGCCACCTCCGAGATTCTCTCTTTCATCAGTCCCTCGGCTATGTTTATCGGCACGCCATAAAGATTGAGGACATCGCACTGAAGTTCCATCACGTCCGCCAAGTTAGCTAAGGCTTTGCCGAGAGGGTGATGAGAAATAATCAGGTCTATTTCCCCTATTTCTTTTGCCATCAGAATCTCAGCTGGTTCTATATCAATGCCGACTAAAACTCTTCTAACGTCTTTATCTTTGGAGATGTTTAAAATTCTTGTGTCGGAATAAGGATTTTTGAGGGATTCTTTATCGAATTCTTTTTTTTCCTCAAGAGAAAGGCTGTTAAACCTTCTCTCTCGCCTCCCCAAGACTTTCTTAACGTTCTTTTCTCTCCGGAAATCGCTCTCTATGCCCATCTTGACCGCCAGATTATAAATTTCTTTAATCTTCATAATTTTAAAAAATTACAACCGATAACGAAAGGAGCCTGCGGCCAAGCCTGACAGACTTCTTTCGACTTCGCTGTAGGAAAAGGGGTTCTGGGGCAATCTTATTGTCCAGTCTTCTTTGCTGTCGCGAAGAAGGCTTGTTCTCATCCTTATCTTTGTACCCTGACTTATAAAAATATCCGTTATAACCTCATTAGGAATCGTTTTTAACCCTTTCTCTTCGTCAAAATTATATATTAGTGATTTTTTTGAATTTATACTCTTGGATTTGACGTACAATAAAATAGATTTTTGCGCTTTAATTTTCTTGACTTTTACGTTTATAACAATCGAGTTTTTAACTTCACCTTTCTCTATCTCCGAATTTATAATTATAGAATTCTTTATTTTAAGATCATTCTTCCCCTTTTTTATAAGATTTTTTTCTAGATTATAGAATTCTCTGGCTGCCTTTCCTTGCTCTGAATTCTCAAGCAAAATCATATTGTTCTTGTAATAATTGGCGAGGTTGCCGTAATCCCACCATAATGTTTTCCCACCGAGATCCTTCGCTCCCAAAATCATCTTTTTCTTTCCTTCTTTTAGAAATCTGGTTTTAAATTTCTTGATTCTCTTCCAGTAGATGACGCTGCCTCCCTTGTCGATATATTCTCTCTTGGTGGAGGTTAAGGGCATCCATAAATGTTCATCTGTATCTAGTTTTCTCTTTTTTAATTCCAACTCCTTATAAAATTCTTTTAATAGTGCGTTCAATAAAGCGACGTCCATTGAGAAACATCCCATACTCTTCATTAACTCCACCCTTCCTTTGGGGTCTAAGACTATATTCTCTCTCTCCTGTAATTTTTTTACTTGTCTCCAAGATAATTTTTCTCTCTGAAGAATGCTGCCATCTTTTTTAGTTATCAAAATACCGTAATTTTTCCAATGTCTGCGCCACTCTTTGGATGCAAAATTAAATTTTTGTCTAACGCCGAACATTTCAACTGGCATTTTTATTCCTATCTTTACCGGCTCTGAAGGAATAATCACCTGATCGCCCCAAAAAACACAAATTCTTCCTCTCCTACTCTTGGCATATATCTGCGTAGACAAAAGAGTCGCTTCCAAGATTGTAAAAAGACTGTCTTTCTCCTCAACTTTTATCGGCTTAGGTAGTTTAATCGCCGGTTTGTTATTACCCTCGGTACCGCAAAGGGGCGCTATTCTCTTGCCATATCCGGCTGTGTGATAAAACGCTACCGTCCCGCCCTCGCTTAAGATTTTTTTAAGATTAACAATCTTGCTGGCTTCTTGGAAAGAGTGAAGCGTTCCCAGAAGCTGACCCGCGCCTCCTTCCTCCCATTTCTCTTCCGTGGAGATTATCTTTGTTTTGGACGATAAAATTTCTTTCCTGGTTAGAGAAAGCCTCCACTGCCAGTATTTCGAATTGCCGTTAGAAGAAACTATCACAACGACGTCAAATCCTTGATTCTCTCTCACGGCCTCAATCATCTTTTTGATATTGGCATATTTCATATTTTGTTTTTCTCTTACCATCTTTTATAAAATAAAAAACAGAAACTGAGGTTTCTTTAATGCTATTCTATATTAATCGTATTTTTTTGTAAACGCTCTGAATTTTCTGCATAAGTTCTTTTAATTTCTTCTCTTGCTCATTAGCATCTAAAAACTCCCGCCTGATTTTAGCTTTTTCTTTACGTATGTATTTGCGCAAATTTTTCGGAAAATTACTTTTCATGCTTTAAAAAGAAAAAGGTCGGTTTAACGACCTGTGGTTACCTCCTTTAATATTCTTAACACTTTTTGTCCGTTTGTCAATAAAAAAAGGGTTTTTGACTACATTCTCATCCCTCTTAGCGCGACGACTCTTTCTTCGATGGGAGGATGTGTCATAAAGAGATTGGCAAACCAGCTAGCTCCTCTCTTGCCCCTAAACGGATTAACAATATAGAGA
>JAZDJT010000020.1:0-6433 GCA_043803845.1 Patescibacteria group bacterium | reverse complement strand
CGCCTTGCGCGACTTATTAATGTCGTTGAGACAGTTTGAAGGCAAGCTTATTCGCACGGAAAACATTCCCTATTTTCAGGACGCCTTCGATCATCTGATACGTCTTAGCGATAAGACCGACCTCATGCGGGATATGATTGTTACGACCTTTGAGGGATACCTCTCGGTTCTCTCCAACAACCTCAACGAGATTATGAAACGACTGACCGCCCTAACAGTAATTTTAATGGTGCCGACCTTGATTGCCGGTATTTACGGGATGAACTTTAAATTTCTCCCGTTGAGCCTCGATCCCAACGGTCTTTATGTTCTCATGGGAATAATGTCAATCTCCGCTTTGACTTTGTTTTATTATTTCAATAAACGGAAATGGCTTTAAAAAGATGAAATTGATTTTATTCCCATAAAATCAATCGCCGCCAATCTATATGCTATACGACCAAATTTCAAAAATCGTAGATTTATCAATTTGTGACAGTAAATACACCTACGAAAGTTTTCTGAAAAGATTGGAAGACGGGAAGCTGACAAGAGACGAGAATCCCAAAACTCATTTCTGTGTTTACTTCCTTCCTTACAATTATAAAAATAGAAAAATTTTCATTATTCATCATAAGAAATCTGGTTTTTGGCTTTCTCCCGGAGGTCACATTGATAAGAGTGAAGAACTTTTAGAGACGTTGAATAGAGAAATAGATGAAGAACTTGGGATAAAAGGATTTTTTCGAGCAAGTCCCTCTCCGTTTTTGCTAACAATTACGCCAATAGAAAATAAAATTCAACCTTGCAAAGAACATTTCGATATTTGGTACCTGATTGATACGGATGGGACTGATTTTAAAATTAATCCTAAAGAGTTCCTTGATGCAAAATGGATGACGATTAAGGAGGCGGAAGAATTTATTATAGAGCCAGCTAACAAAAAAGCACTCGAGATTTTGAAAAAGATAAAATGAAAAAGAAAAAATTCATCGTTGTCGTCGCAGGCCTAATTGAGAGAAGCGGAAAAATTTTGATGGCGCAGAGGTGTGAAAAAATAAATCCGGAAGCTCATTTGATGTGGGAACTGCCCGGAGGGGTGATTGATTTTGGCGAGAAACCGGAGACAGCCCTGTTGAGGGAAATAAAGGAAGAAACGGGCTTCCCGATAAAAATCATCAGGCAAATACCATTAACCGTTACCAAGCTTTGGAAATATCCCGGATTTTTGCAGCACACACTTTTGTTGGTTTATCAGTGCAAAATAGCCGGCAAGCAAAGGCCTATTCGAGATAAAGAAATCAAGACAGTTACTTGGAAAAAGATAGGGGAAATAGACTATTCAAAAACCTTACCGGGGACAAAAGAGTCTATCGAGTGCTTAAAAAGATAGATGTAGTGTTCATAGTAAATGGGCGATTTGTTGCTTTTTTGTTTCACCCCTTGACAAGTTTTCTATAATAGAATAAAATAATAATGGAATCACTTTTTGAGATTCCAAATCACAATTATCCCGTTCATCTTCGCAGATGAACACCTAGCTCTTTCACACTCATAACTCCCGATTATCCCATTTTTTTCCTTTCACGCTCGTCGTATCATACTTCACGGCACACTTATATTTATTATTCGTGTGCCTTTTACTTTGTAAAAGTCATTATTGATATTTTCTTTTTAAAGCGTATAATATTTGGATTCAAATCAGGATATTATGTCAGAAGTCATCGAGGTCAAAAACCTAATCAAGAACTATGGTAAGCTCAGGGCCGTAGACGGCATTTCTTTTGGCGTTGAGAAGGGAGAAATTTTTGGACTCCTCGGCGAGAATGGCGCTGGGAAGACAACAACTCTGGAGATAATCGAAGGGTTAAGAAAGCCGACTTCGGGAGAAATTAAGGTTCTCGGTTACGATGTCAGAAAAAACATCAAAGAAATAAAAAAGAGAATCGGCGTCCAGTTGCAGTCGGCGGCTTATTATAAATTTTTAAAATTAAGGGAGATAGTTGACCTTTTTGGAAATTTTTACAACAAAAAGGTTGACGCCGAAAAACTCCTGAACATGGTCGGCTTAAAATCAAAAGCCGAACAGTATGTGAGTTCGCTTTCCGGAGGACAGAAACAGAGGTTCTCCATCATCGCCAGTATCATCAACGACCCGGAGATTGTTTTTCTCGACGAGCCAACAACTGGTCTTGACCCGGTTGGCAGAAGAAACACTTGGGATATCATCTCCCAAATAAAGGCGCAGGGCAAAACCATAGTTTTAACCACACACTACATGGAGGAGGCGGAAATCCTTTGCGACCGAGTGGCGATTATGGAAAAAGGA
The DNA here is from genome assembly GCA_043803845.1 of Patescibacteria group bacterium. Lineage (GTDB taxonomy): Bacteria > Patescibacteriota > Minisyncoccia > Minisyncoccales > JAZDJT01. The sequence continues at coordinate 4,125 of JAZDJT010000020.1, read as the reverse complement.
AAGATTATCATCATCGGCAAAACCCACAAATTAATCGAAAAAACAAAATACCCCTTAAAGGTGGAATTTATTCTTGGCAAAGTTAATCCGCAGACTATCGATAACCTCAAAAGCAGCTGTCGCGGAGACTGCTACATCAAAAAGCTGCCTGGCAAGGAAATGTATTACGAAGCGAAAATCAAATACCAGCAGGATTTGAATAATTTCATAGGCTCGTTGCAAAAGGAAAATCCCGAGAGCCTCGCTGTCAGAAGGTCAACTCTGGAAGACTTGTTTATAGAGCTTACCGGGAAAACTATTAAAGAAGTAGAAGAGAAAGAAAACAATGTTTAAATTATTTTTTGCCAATTTGAAAATGATGGTTCGCGGACGGCAGGCTCTGTTTTGGTCGCTTGCCTTCCCTCTGATTTTTACGATAATTTTCGGCTTTTTCTTTGGCGGAAGCAACAGTAATGTCGGCACGGTCGCCTTAATCAATAATTCCAAGACCCAGCTGGCGCAGAGTTTTGAGGAGTCTTTAAGTGAGGCAGAGATTTTTACCTTGAAGACCGACATCGACGAAACCCAGTCAAGGGAACAGCTTAAGAACGGCAAGATAGGCGCGGTTGTTATCGTCCCGGAAGATTTTGGTTCGCTAAATCCTCAATCTCCCAAGACGATTACGATTGTCGAAGACCCCGCCAATTCCCAGTTGAATTCGGTTATCCTCGGCTTTGTAAATCAATTTCTCACGCAGGCGGATTATCAGATATACAAAATTCAACCAACCTTCAGCGTGAAAGAAGAGAAAACCAACACGAGGGAGTTGACCTATTTTGATTTCGTTTTGATGGGCGTGATAGGCATGGCCTTGATGAACTCTTCGGTCCAAGGCATTGCCATCACTATGGCAAATTACCGCGAAGATAAAATTCTAAAGAGGATTACAACAACACCTTTGTCTCCCTGGAAATTTATTTTGGCAGAAGTTCTTTCCAGACTGGTTTTGAATTTCATTCAAATCGCCTTGATATTAGTTGTTGGATACTATTTCTTTGATGCGCATATTTATGGCAGTATTTGGCTGTTATATTTGCTTTCTTTGCTTGGAGGACTTTTGTTCCAGACAATCGGTTTTATGATATCCTCTTTCGCCAGGACCACCGACGCCGCCCAAGGTATGTCTGTCGCTATCACCTTGCCAATGATGTTCTTGGCCGGAGTTTTCTTCCCGACAGATTCTTTGCCCAAGTGGCTTCTCTCTATAGTCCAGTATTTGCCCCTGGCGCCGTTGTTAAAAATGATAAGACAGATCGGACTGGAGGATATCTCTCCGCTCACCAATCCGGCTAACATTGCCATAGTTCTGGCGTGGATTGTCATATGCCTGGTGATATCCGTCTGGAAGTTCAGATTGAGCGATGAATAATTGTCAGATAATTTGCGAGATTTACAGACAAGAAATCAGACGTGTTTTCTCGACAGTTCATTTAATTAATTTTATAATATAAGCAGCAAGAGGTGTTTAAAAATTGAAGAAAAAAGATGTATTTGATAGAATGCAGAACTTTTACGACCATTTCTTCAAGAAAGCTCCCTTTGGGCTTAGGTTCGTGGCGGGTCTTCCGATAATCATGATGGCTTTTCTATACTTTGGTATCGGAGCCATAATCGAAGCCATAGCTGAAGCCGCTGATAATTTTCTTGACGCCGTAGCCTGGAAAATTATTGCTTACCAAGACAGACGGCAACGCAAAAAAGAGAGGAGTTTAAAACCTCTAAATTTTGTACTTTGAGAGCGAGAAAAAAAATCGCTCTTTTATTTTTATATTTGACAATTTGCGACGATTTAGTAAATTATTTTCAGCATTCAAAAAGGAGGTAAAAGATGCCGACCTATTGGATTCATTATAAATGGATGAAAGACGGAAAAGACGACGGTGAAGGCAAGGAAAATTTCGATGCCTCTTCGGACGAGGAAGCAATGAAGAAATCGCAGAGAATTATGCAGGACTTCAGAATCAATCCTGCGGAACCGGGACTTCGATATGTATATCTTCGGACTGTCAGGGAGATAGGTTGATGCAAAATAAATAAACTTGCGCCTTTAAGTTTTTACTTAAAGGCTTTTTCTTTTGGCTAAGCGTGAGAAGGGAAGTGTTATTATTGACGATTTATATATAATATGTTATAATACAAGTGAGAAAGAATATGATAGCTCTTTGAAATAAGTCAAAAAAAAGGGGAAAGAGATTCACTCTCGCAGAAAGAGAATCTGCAAAAAGGTTTTCTGCCTGCGGGAGTGAAAAGAATGGAAAACATTAAAATTAAGGTTAAGGTGGTTACAGATCATTCTTTGACTTACGAAAATATTCGAAAAGAAATCGAGAAAGCTTTTCAGGAGTTTCAAAGACAGTTTCAAATCGGATACGAGATAATCGAGATTAGAAAATGGAATCCAACCAGGTTTCCGACTTTCATTCTAGACCTCTTCAGTTTTTTCAGAAAGAAACTTTTCGGCATATTAATAAACCTCTTGATGAAGGAACTACGGAAAGTTAAGAGAGAAAAAAGAGAAATAGTTATCGGATTCTCTGGAAAACTGAAGAGTCGCTACAAAGATACTTTCGGCGCTGACACAAAAGGTTACATACTGATAGGGATTTCTAAAATACCTATCAGCTATATAATCCTTCACGAACTAGGACACGAGTTTGGAGCTAAGGATAAAAATGGCACAGGGACCCGTTCAGTTATGAATGGCGAAGAGACAAAAACTTGTTATTTTTTCGATGACGAGAATAAAGCAATAATTTCGGCAACGCTCACAAATTGGAACCACCATTAACATTTTCTTCCCCCTTTTTCTCTTTCCAGCCCGTCTTCTTTAAAAGGTGGTTTGGAAAGAGAAAGTTCTTTAATAAATATTTGGGGAAGAAAGGTTTATGCCTCCAGTTTGGCTGTCAAAAAAAATAATAGTCAGTCTGGAGGCATAAAAATGGCTACAGAAATTAACTATATCGCAGACGGTGGCTCGGCGTCACTTGTCTCGGCAAAGGGCGGCACCTTAATGACTTTTAGGAGGAAAGGAACCAATATTCTTTTCCCACAAACAAAAGTCGGAGAAAAAATTAGGGGCGGGATGCACTATTGCCTTCCGCAATTCGGTCCGCCAAAAGGAATTTTGAAGGAAATAGGTCAGCACGGCTGGCTAAGAAACGAACTGCTTGAGATTTGCAGCAAATCAAGCAAAGCAATGATTTTCAGAGGCATCAGCAAAGGCAGAAGAGGTTATCCCTGGATGCTCGAATACCTGGTAAATGTTTCAATAGACGTCGAAGGCATTCTTCAGGTGAAGCTTGAAGTGGAACGACCAAAGGATGGCATCGCTGGCGATGCTCAGATTAACCTGGCTTATCATCCTTATTTTAGAAATCTCGGGATGAGAGCGGTTAAAATCGGGGACAGAGAGTTCGATGAATTCAGCGAGGACGCTAATATAGTTCCTCTCAATGGAGAAAAAACTCTAATCATTGATGAGGGAGCGAGAAAAGTTAAGATGACGCTCTATGGCTTTGGAGAGGAATCCCACGTTGCTCTGTGGAGCGATAATAAAGATTACTTCTGCGTCGAACCGATGATGACGCACATGAATGACTTCGACACGCCGAAAGGACGATACCTCAAGCAAGGCGAAAAGATTGTTCTCTCTATCACAATCGCCGTTATGACTTAAGATCCTTCTTCCCCTCTTTTTTTTCGAGCCCACTTTCATTAACTTAGTGAAACTGGTCTGGAAAAAAGAATTAGCTCTTTAAAATAATTTACGGGGAAGGGGATTCGCCTCGGCGGATAGCAAATCATAAACGTGTTGTCGGCAAGCCGGCATTGATTTTTTATCCACCGAGGCGATACCATAAAAATGTTTGAGAAAAGAATCTATTATCAAGGAGCCAAAGTGGAGATTATAGCGGAGGTTTCGATGCCGTGTCCTCCTTGCGGAAGTAGAGACCTGTTTCGTACGGGTACAGCGTTCCTTTGCCACTTCGAAGACTTGCCTTTCAGAAATAACGGGATAAACTCATTTATCTCTGGCTTTACAATAATTGGAGACTACCCGAGAAGAAAATTGGAGGACTGGGTTGA
>JAZDJT010000019.1:0-11180 GCA_043803845.1 Patescibacteria group bacterium | reverse complement strand
ACAATCATATCCCGCATGAGGTCGGTCTTATCGCTAAGACGTATCAGATGATCGAAGGCGTCCTGAAAATAGGGAATGTTTTCCGTGCGAATAAGCTTGCCTTCAAACTGTCTCAACGACATTAATAAGTCGCGCAAGGCGACTAAATTTCTTCTGAACAAAATGATTTTCCGTTTAATGATAAGAAGTTTTTCCGCCGTTTCCCTGGCCGGGTGCAAAAAGAGTTTTTTTTCAATCTTGTCCAGCTCGTCATCCAAATTATCGAGCAAAGGGAAGTATTCGTCCGAGAGATAATCCAAAAGCAGATATAAGATGAAATCGGAGCCTTTGGAAAAGAGGGTGGGGTTCTTTTGCAGGCGCTTCAAAACCTCATTGTCTCCGTGCAATTCCCGACTGGCTATCGTCACTATGCGGCTTCTTGAAAGAAAGCAGAAAAAAGTCAGGGGAGCGGTGCCGCGTTCGATGGTGTCCAGGGACAAAAAGAGATATTCTTTATAGTCCTCGACTTTTGTCCTGTGTCTGCCGTTCAAAATGTCCTCAACCGCCAGCTCGTGGAAGCCGAGTTTTTTGATTAAAGCGATTTCTTCCTTGCCGAGACCCTCCATATTGAGCCACTGACAAGATTCGCAATAACCTTTCGTGGCAACTAATTTTTTATTCTCTAAAAAATATGAATTAATCATAATGTGATTTTACCAAAAAATCGCCTCTGCCAGAAGGCGGAAAGGCGATTTTTTGGATCTTACGATGCAATTTAATATTTCTTTTACAATTAAATAAGCTAAAATCGGTTTAACGCTAAAATAGAATTATTTTTAAGCTTTGTCTAAATCTATTTCTACTCCTCCCGCTTTCAATTTCTTTTTATTTACCCACACAAAACCTTTGTTTGGAGTAATTACAGCAACATCTACTGGACCACCAACCCCTGGCATGTCTCCGGGATCGGCTGTAATTCCGTCAGAGAACCGTTGGATGGCCGATGTGGTTTGAATCATTAGTGTACAAAAATCTATAGCGTCTTGGAGGGTCATTGTTCCCCACTGAATTGCGTACTCTAAATTCCTTAATTGTTTATTTATTTCCTCTTGACCATATTTTTTAGCAGCTTCACCAATAAATTTTATGTTTCCAATGCGGATATCAAAACCTAAAACTATCCTTGAGACTACATCTATCTGTCCAATCCAAGAAGCCCCATATTCTTTACCCTTCTCCTCGCTATCTCGTTTTTTTTGAATCTCTCCTGGTACATAACAAATATATGACTCATGAGAACCGTCTTTGTTGTATCCAGCAACTAAAAAATTAATACTATCTACCACAGCAGCACCATTCTTTAAATTACCCTTAGAATCCTTAAAAATAAATTTAACAGCATACTGTTCTTTTTTAATTTCTATAATTTCACAATTTTGGCGTTGCAAATCATTCTTTATCATATCTGGCAATTTGTCTAATTGTTCTTGCCATTTATACTTTCTACTAAGCAAATACTGTAATTTATCTGCCACTTGTTTTACGTCCAGTCTCTCTACGTCCGTTTCTATTTTAAATTGTTCGATAAATTTACTTATATTTTTCATCACTCCCTCTTCTGGTAAAAAAGCTATCCCTGTGACTGCTAAGCCAATACGTTTATTAATTTGAAAGAGCTTAGAGGCATTATCACTTCCGATTCGAGCCATGCCTTTTCGATTACGAAAAGATTGCCGACTATCAGCGGCTAAAACTATTCCCTCCGGTATTATAGTGTTTATTGCTAGCGACATAAATTTATTGAATTATTTTTAATAAATTTATTAAAAAGGGGTTTATAAATTTTTTCTTCACGATTTATATAAGAATAATCAAACCAGGCACCTATTTTCCAGCCTTCTGGGAAGCAGGAATCTCCAAAATTTCCAATCTCACAAAATGTCATATATTTAACCTTAGTTTCAAGGTAATCCATGGAAAGATATTCTGTCCCATCTAAGTCTAACTTAAGAATAAAATAATCAAGATGACCTATAGCAAAACTTGATTCCTCTAATTCATTTCGGAGCGTACTATCTGCCGTTACCTTAACTAATCTTTTGTCAGAAACTAATTGAGAAATATCCTGTTTATTATTTTCATTATAAATTTTGGATGATGAAAAATCTTCATAATTACCATAGGGTGAAGTTAAATTCACCACAACTCCCTCATGCTCTGTAATTTTTGTAGCGTCGCTACTTATTAATGGGAAAAGGGCTTGGTTATTTTGTGAATCCAATCTTGGATATCTCTTATCAATGACTTCCCTTCGGTCATTGTAAAGGGGGACGAACATGGTCGTACCCATAGTTCCACCTCCATTGATAATTTCTGAAGTAGAAAAAGCTCCTTCTTTAGGGATAATTCCTACTGCGATGCCACGAAATAAAACACCCCTATCAAAAAGAAAATCGCTCTCTTTTAGAAAAGATAAAACCTGGTTTTGGTATGTTTTTTTCATTTCTGGATAATTAATCATAATATTTAAATAATAGCATATTTCTGAGAAAATTTCAACCTTAAAATATTCATTTTTTTTCGATAAAATTATTTATGCTAAGGCAATTTTATACCGCTATCGAAAAACCTTATAAAAAGTCTTTCGGCAGCGGGAATTGAACCCGCACGGCTTTTTATGCCAGCTATTTGAGAAACAGCTTCGTATACCAATTTCGACATACCGACACGAAATATGTGTGCTGCGGGTTAGGGATTCGAACCCCAATACCATGCTCCAGAGGCATGTGTCCTACCATTAGACGAACCCGCAATAATTTATTTTATTTTGCTCAAATCTCCGTTCAGGATAATCGGCTCCATCGCTATAATTTCATCTCTATAACTAATTTCTGGTATCGGGTTTAAAAGAAATATTTTTTTATCGTTTACGTGGGCAAAGCCCATCTCCATTAAGGTATTGCCGCCAATATAATTCTTAATACCATTCTTGTCGTAATTCAATACCAAAATGGCGTCGCTGTTAACTATGCTGTCGTAATACCATTTTATAAAACCACCCTCTTTTTTGACTTGAGCGTGGTTTTCTTTTACTTTCCTCATCAATTCCGGGTCTCTGCCAAGAGCTAAATCTTCTATCGCCGAACAATTTATTCCTTCGTGACCAATCTCATCGAGCTTCTCTTTCGCTTCAACCATTTCTTTGAGAAATTTTATGCTCCCGCAGATAGTAACTTTCATATAACAGTTAACAGTAACAGTTAGCAGATGACAAACTACAAATGCCTCATCCTACACCCTATTACAGATACTGCCCCACATATTCCGCCATATCAGCCAGGCGGCAGGCGTAACCCCATTCGTTATCGTACCAGGCCGTCACCTTTACCAGGTCTTTGATCACCATGGTCAGGTTGGCGTCGACAATCGCCGAGAAAGAGTTGCCCCGATAGTCAACCGAGACGAGTTCCGCGTCTTCGATGCCGAGAATGTTTCTGAATCTTTCCTGTGTTGAGACTTTTTTGAAAAGATAGTTGACGTCTTCGGCCGAGGCGGGAGGATTTTTGACTTTGCAGACAAAGTCGAGACTCGAGACAACGGGCGTAGGAACGCGCAGAGCTATTCCGTTTAATTTACCTTCCAGCTCCGGGATAACTCTCCCTATGGATTTTGCCGCGCCAGTGGTCGTCGGAATAATCGAGAGTGTTGCAGCTCTTGCCCGACGCAAATCTTTGTGGGGTAGATCCAAAATTTTCTGGTCGTTGGTGTAAGAGTGCGCCGTTGTCATAAAACCGCTCTCGATTCCGTAGCTCTGGTGCAGAACTTTGACTATCGGCGCCAGGCAGTTGGTGGTGCAGGAAGAATTGGAAATGACGTCGTCTTTCTTGGGATCGTACTTTTCCTCGTTGACGCCAAGAATAAAAGTCGGTATCTCCTTGCTCTTTGAAGGCGCGGAGATAATCACTTTTTTCGCTCCGGCCTCTAGATGTTTTTTAGCTCCCTCTATTTCGGTAAAATATCCCGTGCTTTCCAAAACTATGTCCACTCCTAGCTTTTTCCAGGGAAGTTTGGAAGGGTCAGTCTCGGCAAAAACCAAGAACTCGTCGCCATTGACGGAAAGGGATTTCTCCTTGAAACCTACTTTCTTATCGTACATCCCGTAGAGCGAGTCGTATTTCAAAAGGTGCGCCAGAGTTCTGGTATCGGTCAGGTCGTTAATGGCGACTATCTTCAGGTTTTTGTGCCTTTCCAAAATTCGCCGGAAAACCGGACGACCTATTCTGCCGAAACCGTTGATAGCGATTTTTAACATAATTTTAGCTATCAGGAAGTAGCTTTTTAGTGTTTGATGTTAAGGAGTTGACTTATCCTCTCCCTATCAAATCCTACTATAACTTCGTTGTCGATTTCAATAACCGGAACACCCATCTGGCCAGTCTTCTCAATCATTTTCTCGCGCTCGGCGTCGTTCTGGGAGACGTCGATGTACTGAAATTCAATCTTGTTCTCTTGAAGAAAATTTTTCAGGGCGACACAATACGGACAAGTAGGCGTAGAATAAACTTTTACCATCATATATTTTTGTTATCGTCTACGTAGACAGACTATTTATTTTTTTAGACCTTTAAAAAGAACAATTGCTGATTTGACTTAATTTTTCTAACTCCAGAAAACCCGAAACCCTAAACTCTTCCGTCTCTACGGAGACAGTGTAACAAGGTTCTTTGCAATAAATACTCGAGTCTCTCCTCATGCAATCTTCGCAAGAGGTAATCTGCTTATCTATAGCGGTATCCTTAGGAAAAGTCCAGGCGGGCACGCTCTGAATTTGCGCGTCAACGCATCTCTTGGCGGTCCTCTCCCCTTCCTGGCATTCGATGTAATTTATCTTGGAGAAGGATGAGCCGAAGGCTTCTTTTTGCTCCAGGCAGTGAGAGCAGGTGGAAAGGCCGTACATCTTTATTCCTTTTCCAGTCAGACAGGATGCCAGCTCATCTTTCCTGGAAGAAGCTATGGAATTTTTTATTTTCTTGCCGAGCGTAAAATAAAAAGATATTCCCAGCACCGCCAAAACAATCAACCCGATAAAAAAATTTTTTGCGCTCAACATGCTTAACTTATTAGCTTCTTAGTATCCGGCGTTGAGACAATGGCTTTCTTCTCCTCGACTTTCCCCTTCGGCTGCACTATCCAGGCAACCAACAGTCCCAGATACAAAACGTAATTAAATTTGGCGAAGTTGGGAATATTCAGCGAAAGCAAATCCACGATTTCTTCCAGGACAAACGGAAGTGTCAAAGAAAAAACTCCTATATTGAAAAGTTGCTTGAAAGATAACCCCGTTTTGGCTATGGCGTTGATAATCAGAGAGACGATGCTGAAAATCAAAATCTGAATCAGTTTTGCCAAGAAAAGAAAGATAATTAAGAAAACAAAGAGAAACGGAAAAAGAATCAAGTTGAAAGTAGTCAGCCAGCGGCTAACTTTTGCCGGAGTAACGTTAAAGACTTGCCCCTCCCAATTTATTCTCAAGAACTCGCCTTTTTGCGGGTTAAAAACCACGCTCAAATTTATGTCTCTTAAAGGATAAATGTCGGTCGAGGTTTTGCCGTTGGCGTCAACGGTCCTCAAGATCAATCGATCTTCCAGAAGAAAGAGTCCTTCGTTGTAAGAGCTGTACTTTCCAGAAACAATATCCTGCTCGGAGGCTCCCGTATCAACCGCAAAAGCAATCGTGCCTTTCTTGTAGCTCCAGTGCTTCAAAAAGGGGTCAGTAGTCGAAGAAACTTTCCCTTCCTCCACCTCTATCTCAGGAAAATCTTTGAAATTTTCTAGAAAAAAACTTTCGGCGTTTTCAGGAATGTTCCTCGTTGAAAAATAAAAAGAGATTGAATTTTTGGCGGAGATGATAAGGGCAAATAAGAAAGCAAGTAAAAAGAGATACTTTAAACCCTCCTTGGCTTTCCATCCCCTGACCTCTTTGGAAAAAGACGGATTGAAACTCTTGGTAATCTTTTGGAAAAAATTCATTTTTTTCTCCATGTGTTTCTTTATGAATTTTGCAATACACTCTATTAAAAAGAAATGAAGAGATTACTCTTTCGCCTCTTTCTCAACTCTGTTGCACTCCTCTCTGAAATCGCAGTACTCACACTCCCAGGGAAACTTCTTGCCGTTACTTTTTGATTCGTCCCTCTGTTTTTTCAACACCAGAGGAATGGGAGGAATAATGTCTTGTTCGATGTACTGATCTCTTAGATTTTCGAATTCGGAGATGATTTTTTTACAGAGCTTATAGTCGTATTTGAGCTCAAATTCTTTCAAGTCCTGGGTGTTTTTGTTCTCGTAGAGGACAATTCCTTGGGGAACTTTGAAATAGTGCATATAGAGCTGGAGTTGGCGTTGATGAGGGATTTCCGGCGCATCAAGCTTTTTAAATTTATAATCACTTATGCTCTTAAAATCTACTATATACAATTTATTATTAAGAGAAATAATTGCGTCCTCCCTGCCGTGGAAAAGATCCTGGATCGGCATATCAATCTCGGAAGCAATGACTCTAATTTCGGGGATTCCGAAAAGTGCCCTCATTAATCTCTGATGCGTGAGGTCACCGGTATCAAAAATTCGGAGAACCCTTGCCTCCTTCTCTTTCTTGGGATACCCCTTCATTGAAAAATAAACCGCTCTCTGGCACTTGCCGCCATCGCTGACATAAAAATGCTGCTGCGCTTTATCCTTTCTTCTGTTCTGGTAGTATTTGTCGATTAACTCGTTAAGCATATATTAAAATCCCTTTCAAGGGACTCTTTGATTATAGTCTATTCCATCCTCTTTGTACAGGGTGATATTTGTGATAAAATTAAAGAATAAAGCCATAAAGAAGGGCAAATTTTAATATATATAATGGATTATTCGTGCGTCGAAAATGAATTTAGAGAAGTCCTCTACTGGAAGCCTCGCGGCAATGGAATTTTTGGTAGAATCTTATTTTTCTTACTTCTCGCCGGAGGATTATTTACGTTCCTGAAAATCCAACCCATTTTATTAAGTCAAAACAGCGCCTTACCAGTTTACGGAAAGATAGAGGAAGCTTCCAAGAGCTCGGTAAAAGATTCGATAACTCTGCCGACTCTCAATCAAGACAAAGACAAAAGAACAAATATATTGCTAATCGGAATGGCCGGAAAACCCTGGCCGTCTCCGTACCTGACCGATTCGCTGCAGATTGTTTCCGCCAGCTCTGACTTTCAAGATATTTCGGCCATTGCCGTGCCTCGCGATCTTTTGGTAAAAATATCCGGCTCGAAAAAAGAAGCGAGAATCAACAGCCTTTATTCCATTTCCAAAGACCCGTCGCTACTGATAAAGAAGCTAAAGGAAATAACCGGCCTCAAAATACAGTATTACATAGTGATAGACCTGAAGACCTTGGAAAAAGTGGTGAACATCTTTGGCGGGGTTGACGTCAACGTCAAAGAGAAAATATACGACCCGGCTTTTCCGACCGTTTCCCGAGGATATGAAGCATTTTCCATTAACGCGGGCGGGCAGCACCTTGACGGCGCGACCGCGATAAAATACATCCGCTCACGCCACCAGGCAAGGGGTGACTTTGGCAGGGTGGAACGCCAGCAGCAAGTAATGGAAGTCTTGCAGATGAAAGTGATTAAACTTAAACTGTTTTCCGATTTCAAAGAGATAACGGCTCTTTTCCGGGAGTTCAAAGGAAAAACCAATTTCACTTTGAAGGACTTGAGAATATTGACTGGCCTGGCGAAAAGCACAAAAGACAGGGAAATAAAATATTTATTGATTGACGCCGGCAAGCCAAATTCCCTGCTCCTTTACGGCGAAACATATCTTGGTGGTAAAAAAGCTTCCGTCCTCTGGCCGAAAGCCGGTAAATTTAATTACGCCGGAATAAAAGCGAAAATAAATAGTCTCCTCAAATGAAACCCAAGATTTTAAAACAGGTTATCGTGGTAAGAAAAGATTTGAAATTAGGAAAGGGTAAATTGGCGACCCAAGTTGCTCACGCTTCAGTTCTGGCATCTGACAACAGCGATTTTCAAAAGGAGTGGAAGAAGGAGGGGCAGAAAAAAGTGGTGGTTTGGTGCAAAAACCTAGACGAGCTTTTATCTCTCTATCAAGAATCCCTGAATAATAATCTGCCGACCGCCCTAGTTGAAGACGCCGGATTAACCCAGGTAGAGAGAGGCACTAAAACAAGTCTTGGCATAGGACCGGCTCCGGAGGGAGAGATAGACAAGATAACGGGAAAGTTAAAACTGGCTTAATTATTGGAGAAAAAGTTTTTTGAAAAAAAAGGAAGTGCCGCTTTTGTCTTCAGAACATTTTCTTTCCAAAAAGGAAAAGCCGACTTGGCAGACCAAAGAATTTTCGCAAAAGAAAATGCCATTTGGGCTTCCAAGGCATTTTCGGAAAAATCCGACACCCTAGAAACAGACGGGGTAACAATTTAGGAGGTATATGTTATCCCATCTTTACCAAATGGCATAAAATAGTATAACACATTATAAAATAATTGTCAATAACTTCATCCCCTCTTGACTGTAATCTCTTTTACAACTTCTTCTTTTAAGTAGTCATTCAACTCTTTTTTTATATCGTCTTTTCTCAAAAAAAATTCCTGCAGTAAAGCCGAAGAACCCGCTTTTATTTCTAGTTTCTCTTTCTTAAAAGAGACGTTTTTCACCCCGAATTTTTTCTGAAGGTATCCCCTAATAAGCGACACTTTCAGTTTCTCTTTTAGTTCTGGTCTGTCTTTAAAATTTTCCAAAACCTTTTTAACGCCAGTCCAAGACATAAGTATTTAGTAATTGTTATCTTCTGATTGTTTACTGTTGACTGTTAAACATATTCTAATTTTCTTTGAGCAAATCTTCAATGGCAAAGACACTTGCTAAAAAGATGAAAATGAGATATCAAATATTGAGATTTCCGAAAAAAATATATGCCTCAACGCCAATATTATCGTGTTCCGGTTAAACCGGAGAAAAACAAACGTTCCCGCCGCTGGTTGAAGTGGCTCGGGATTTTTTCCGTTTTATCGTTCGTCGCTCTGATTGGAGTTTTTGCTTATTTTGCCAACCAGCTTCCCAACCCCGGAGAATTTGAAAAAAGAATTATCGTGGAATCAACCAAAATTTATGACAGGAGCGGAAGGCAACTCCTCTATGAGGCGGGTAAAGACATTAAGAGAACCTACGTTCAGCTGGAGGAAATTTCTCCCGACCTGCAGAAAGCCACCATCGCCGCCGAAGACGATTCTTTCTACAGCCACCCTGGTATTGATTTGAAGGGGATAGCCAGAGCCATCCTCTTCAGGGGTGAAAAGGGAGGCGGCTCCACCATCACCCAACAGTTCATCAAAAACGCAATGTTGACGCCGGAAAAAACTTTCTCCCGAAAGATAAAAGAGATAATCCTTTCCCTGGAACTGGAGAGAAGATATTCTAAAGACAAGATTTTGGAATTTTATTTGAATCAGGTCCCTTATGGTTCAATCTTCTATGGCGTCGAGGCGGCCTCTCAAAATTACTTTGGTAAACCAGCCAGTAGCTTGACTCTGGCCGAAGCCGCCGCCTTGGCCAGTATCACACGTTTGCCTACTTACTATCTGAATAATCCCGACATCCGGGAAGAAAGGAAAAACTGGGTGCTCGACAGGATGGTCGCTTTAAATTTTGTCAGTCAAGATGAGGCCGAGAAAGCAAAGAAGGAAAAAGTTGCTATTAAGGTTTCACCGGGAAGAATATCCGCTCCTTATTTTGTGCAGGAAGTGGAAAAACAACTTTTTGATATGTACGGCGACGGCTACAAGAGAATGGGTTTGAGGGTTATCACTACCTTGAACTACAAGCTCCAGAAAACCGCCGAGGAAACGGTTAAGGACTGGTCCAAAAAACTGAAGAGTTGGTATAACGCCGGAAATGCCGCCCTGGTTTCAATCAATCCCCAAAATGGACAGATTCTGGCCATGGTCGGCGGAAGAGACTTCAAAGAATCCCAGGTAAACATCTGGACGCCCCAGGAGAAAAAATCTTTCCAGTCCCCCGGTTCCTCATTCAAACCAATTGTTTATGCCACCGCTTTCAAGAAGGGCTATACTCCCGATACTGTTTTGTGGGATGTCAGGACCGATTTTGGCGGCGACCCCAAGTATGTGCCAAAAAACTACGACGGCAAATTCCGCGGTCCGGTTGAGATGGAAGAGGCATTGGCCCAGAGTTTAAACATCCCCGCGGTTAAAACCCTGTATCTGGCCGGAGTTGACGAAGTGGCTAACACCGCCAAGAGTATGGGCATGATAGAAAGTTTCAAAGAATACGAAGACTCCGGACTTTCTATGGCGATAGGCGGCAAAGAGGTTGTCCCACTGGAGTTGGTTTCCGCTTTTGGAGTTTTTTCCACCGAAGGCACAAGGCACCTTCCCAGCTACATATTGAAGATAGAGGACAGGAACGACAAAACGATTTTCGAACCGGAAGTCCATCCGATTAAGGTTTTGGACAGTGAGATATGCCGCCAGATAAACTATATACTTTCCAACAACAGCTTAAGGGCGCCGATGTTCGGTTCCAGGTCTTGGCTGTATCTCGGACCCTGGGCAGCCGCCAAAACCGGTACGGCTGCGACTCAAAGCGGCAAGATAACCGACGCTTGGACTATCGGTTATACCACCACTCTGGTGACCGGCGTCTGGGTCGGCAACAACGATAATCAACCGATGTACAGTTCGGCCGCCAACGCCGCCGCTCCAATCTGGAACAATTTTATGAAAGAGGCGACCAAAGGCCAGCCGCATCAGGGGTTTACCGTTCCCAAAAGAGTCAAGACCGGAAAAGCGGTTCTGGACGGCTGGCTACCTTTAGTAAAAGTAAAGATTGATAAGATATCCGGCAAGCTGGCGACCTCTTTAACGCCCGATGAGATGGTTGTGGAGAAAACTTTCTACGAACCTCACTCTATACTTTATTTTGTAGACAGGGACGACCCCAGAGGAGAATATCCGCAAAATCCTGAAAAAGATCCTATGTTTAAAAATTGGGAAGCCGGCGTTAGAGCATGGGCAAAAGGTGCCGGAGGTCAATACGTCACTCCCATAGATACTGACGATGTCCACACCACGGAAAACCAGCCCCAGATATCGGTACTCGAAGCCCCGCACAAAGATG
>JAZDJT010000018.1:0-5146 GCA_043803845.1 Patescibacteria group bacterium | reverse complement strand
ATAATCTTTTTGTGAGCGTGGTCAAATACGTCTTTCAGAAATCTATCATGCATTTTAAAGCGGTAATCAAACTCTTCTTGAGGCATCAGACTCCATTTGATTTCTTTTCCAACCTCACTTTCCAGTTTTTTAATTATCGGGCTCAATCTCGATTTTTTAATCCTATCCCCCACTATCAAAATATCCACCGGAGACCTCTCTTCTTGCAGAAAGACTCCTGAAACCGCCACTAATTTTATTTTTTTGTCTTTTCGAAAAAGTTTTTTCAAGTCGCCCAAATATAGCGGCGAGGCGCGAAAAATCATTGAGCGGATTTCGTTCAAAAAAATAAATTTAGGATTGAGACTAAAAATCTTTTTTCCTTTTTGAGTTTTAACCTGCAAGAGTTTAATTTTCTGCAAGCTTCTTACTTCTCTTTTCGCCTTATCTCGCGATACCTGACATTTTTTTGAAACCTCTTTTAGATTAAAAAACACACCTTCGTTCTGAAAGAAAAGTTTTAGTACTTTTGGCTTTGTTTTAGAGTCAAATAAAACCTCAAGCTCATCGTTCATATAAACCATTTTAGCAAAACTTCGCAAATATTGTCAAAGCTTTTTAAATGGGCTAGAATAATAAAACGGCGTCAAATTGTTTTCTTTTTTAAAAAAAGAGTATGCGAATAAAAGAACTAATCTTCGACACAAAAGAGCCGACTGTCTATTGCGAGAGTTTTGTCTATGAACCGAGCAACGTTGAAGAAGAAAAAATGGGACATCTCTTTATGATAGGCAGGATAAGAAACGTACCTGAATCTTCTTTCTATTTAATCAACCTCCTGGCTTCACGCATCAAGAGAGAATACTACAGCGTCTACAATCGAACCAGCGCAACAGCAATCGAAGCCGCACTCAAGGAAGGCAACAAGATATTAAAAGAAAATGAGGAGAGGATTAACTGGTTAGGTAATCTTGATTTCCTAGTTGCGACGGTAGGAGAGAAAAAAATATACTTCACTTTGCTTGGCAGAATGAGGGCTTTTATTTTAAGAGGTGAAGAATTTATTGACATCGTCAAAAATCTCATCCTGGAGAAGGACGTACTATTCCCCTTCTCTACTATATTGCAAGGCTCTTTAAGGAAAGATGACGTCTTGATTTTTTCCACCTCTAATATTTTTTCCAAAGAGAAACTCCTGAAATTCGGCAAGGAGCTTTTTCCTATTGAAGAGAAAAGGATATCGAAGATTATTGAGAGTGATGAGAGTGGAACGGCACTGGTTATTGAATTAGAAAAAGAGGCAAGAGCAATTGAGCGAATAGCTAAAGAAGGTAAAAGAAAATCTTTTGTTGAAAAATTACCTCATTTCACGCTACCGCAAATCAATTTCCCTAAGTTCGGGGAAAATTTCAAGTTAACCGCGACTGTAGATAAGGAAAAAATAAAGGAGAAAATGAGTGCAGTCCGTAGCAGGGCCGGCAGCGTCTCTCGCAATCTCAAGGGTATTATTAACAATTTAAATTCTAAAATTTCCTCTTTCTTTTCCGGAGAAAAGAGGGTTTTAAAAGACAAGAATAAAATGTCCTTGCCCAAATTCCCCATTGAAAAATTTTCGCCATCAAGCAAGTCGAAATTATATTTTTGGGGATTTAAAAAAGAAAGAGACAGAACGAAAATAATAATCGGCGGTATTATTTTTCTTGCGATAATCCTGACGGGACTTTGGTTTTACCAACACAGGGAAAACTTAGAAATCTCCGCAATCGAGAGCATAATAAAAGCTGCTGAGGAGAAGAAATTAAGCGGCGATAGCTCCTTAATCTATAACGATAAAGCGCAGGCGATATCTTATTTCACGGAAGGTTTAGACTTATTGAATTCAATTGAAAATCCCGGGCCAAAAAAAGGCGAGGTTAATAGCCTCAAAAAAGAAATTGAAGACGAGATTAACAAACTTTTGAACAGAAGGGTTCTTACGGGGCTGAAACCTCTTTTTGAAATAAAAGAAGGGTTGGAGAAATTCTCTCCGCAAAATATCATTGTGGTAAATAATTTCATTTATCTTTTTTCTTCGGATTCTTCGTTAGTGTACCAATGGGATACTGATAAAGGACAGGGAGTCTTTTTAGAGCAGCGCGAGAAAGTCTTAGGAGGGACTGTTTTAAATAAAAAACCATTTTTTCTGCTTGAGCCTTCTGCCGTCGTTATAACCGATACGGAAAAAATCCTCCCTTTTGATACTCCCTATGATGATTTCTCCATTTCGGAAGTTGATGACTTCTTGAACAATTTTTATATTTTCGATGAAGAGAAGGGAGAGATTGCAAAATACTCTGTCAGCGGAGATAAAATATCTTCTCCGGATTTGTGGTTTGAGAAAAGAGAGGCGGGTAAGGGAGCGATATCTTTTTCCATTGATGGCAGCATTTATCTACTCTTGCCTGATGGTGGAGTCAAACGATTTAGCGCCGGCGCACTAAGAGATGACTTTCCGGCGGTAGAAAGCTATCCCGCTATAAAAAACTCAACTGACATATTCACCAGCGCCAACAATAAATACATTTACATTTCAGAGCCAAGCCAGAAAAGATTCTTTGTCCTAGACAAAGAAGGCAAATTAGTTATCGAATATCAGAGTGGAGATTTAAAAGAGATAAAAGACATCTGGGTGAATGCCGGAGATAAAACTATGTATGTCTTGTCGGAGATGAAAGTCTTTGAGATAAAGCTCTAAAATAATAAACAAGAAACGAATAAGAAAAAGAGGAGTTTTCTCCTCTTCTTTGATTTGGGCGAGTGATTAAGTTCTTTTTCTGTCAGTCGCATGCTGGCTTTCCATTTTCTCTTCTGTAGTTTTTGTCAAAGCCATCAATTCACTGATGACGCTGTCGCAAAATATGCCGGCGTTTGTTTCAAAGACTGTTTTCATCGGCAATCTTGGAAAATCTCCCCGTAAGGTTCTCTCCAAGTAGTCTTTATCTGAAATTATCCCCTGTCGACCAGGCAAGTCGATGACTATATCGGCCATCCTCGCTAAGATTGACCTCTTCTTTGAGGTGATTACTATTAACTTTGCTCCAATCCGCTCTTCTATGGCAATTTCGCAACTTTTTTTAACTGTCTCCGTTGTACCGCTGCCAGAGATAGCGATGACTATATCGTCCTGTCTTATCCCCGGAGTTGTAGGCTCGCCAAGAATGTAAGCATTAAAACCAAGGTGCATCAATCTCATGGCGAAAGCTTCACCAGCTAGCTTGGATCTTCCCTCTCCTGTCGTAAAGATTCTATAGTCAGTGCCGTAGACGCTGAAAATCATTTCTATCATCTCTTTGACTTTTTCTTGAATCTTTTCTTCCCTGATTCTTGAAACAGAATCTTTGATAACTTCGGCCATCTTCTCCATTGAAAAAAGAACTTTCTCGCTTATATTTTCGTCTATCTTAATCTTTTCTTCTTTTCCGTTCGTTTTCTTCACCTCCTTAATTTTTAGGAACTTTCTATTTCAAGAATAGGATTTTTTTCTGTTAAAAGCAAGAGGAGCCCCATTAGGGGGCTCCTCTTTTTTGGCTCTTTGCCTCTTTACTTTATCTCCGCTGTAGCGCCTGCGGCTTCTAGCTTCTTTTTCAACTCCTCCGCTTCCTCTTTTTTGATCTTCTCTTTTAAGGCTTTGGGAGATTTTTCTGACGCGTCAACCATCTCTTTTGATTCTTTCAATCCCTTACCAGTAATCTCTTTTACCAACTTTATAACTTGAATCTTTGAGGGACCTATGCTTTTAAGCATGACATCGAATTCGGTTTTCTCTTCAGCCGCTCCTGCGGCTGCCCCTACTCCGGCTGGAGCCGCGACGACTGCCGCCTGTGCGGAAACGCCAAATTTCTCCTCAAGAACCTTTACCAACTTTGCCAAATCTTTAACCTTTAGCTCTTCTATCTCTTTTACTATGTTTTTTAAATTTTCTGGAATTTCTATCTTCTTTTCCTCTTTTTTTTGTTCTGCCATAAAATTAGGATTTTAGCGATTAGGATATTAGCATTTAAGATGATAATTTGAAATTATTTTTTTCTAACAACCTAAACGCTAAATGCTAACCATTAATTTTCTGACCTTTACTCGCCTTCTCTTAAGTTTCGGCGAGATTTATTATTCGCGGATCTTCGCGAGGATGTGATTTAATCCTTTCATATTTCCGCTTAACACAAAATGAAGATTGTAAAGGGGACCCTGTAGAATTCTTAAAAATCCAGTCAGAATTTCCTCCTCTGACGGCAACAAAGCTAACTCTCGCAGTTCTTTTTTACCCAGGATTTCATATTTTTTGTCTTCTCTTAAGGTTCCGCTGACAAATTCTATCTTTTCTTTCTTTTGAGGAAATTTTTTAAAAATCTTGGCTGGTAAAATTTCATCGGCTGCCAAACCAACTATTGTCGGTCCCGTAATTTCCGGCATTTCTATTTTTTCCTCAGCTAAGGCCCTTTGTAAAAGCCTACGCTTAACAACAAACAATTCACCTCCTATTTTTTGAAATTCTTTTTTTAATTCCTTCTGTCTCTTGGTGGGTATGCCTTCAAAATTGCAAAAAATCGCTAATTTGTTCTCCTTTAGCTTTTTGCGCAGATTTTTTACAAATTGTTTCTTTTGTTCTTTTGTAAGCATAAATTAAAAAGCGGCTTTAATGCCGCAGAACCAATAAAAAACATCGTTTTTTCTTGTTTTGTCTCCAAGGGTCTTGTTTCTGATAGTTTATCAGAATGCCCTAGTTCTGCGACAAAGTGATACCAGTTTAGCAGAATTAAATTCTGTTGTCAACCCTTCTTATAAAGAAACGTATTTTGACAATATTTCTTCTGCTTCCTTACCCTTTAAAATTCTAGGCTGGCTAAAGTCTTCTATTAAGACAGGGAAAAATTCCGTTTCGGCTTCAAAAACCATCTCACAATTTTCTCCGTTACAGTCTTCTTCTACATCTCCCGTCAGTCTAATCTTTGCTATTAAACCTTCTCTTGTCTCTTGAGACCACATCTGGTCAAAAACAAAATTACCCAAACTGTAAATTATATATTTACCCTTATATTTTTCAATCTTTTGAATCACGTGGGGATGGTGACCGATAATTAAGTCGGCTCCTGCATCAATAGCGTTACGGGCAAATTCTATCTGCCTAGTG
>JAZDJT010000017.1:0-3266 GCA_043803845.1 Patescibacteria group bacterium | reverse complement strand
AGAGATTTTCTGTAGAGTTTTTAACAATTTTATTTAATTGTAATTAAGACTTTTTTTGTGCTAAAATAATCTCGTTTAGGGCCTGTGGCTCAATTGGTAGAGCACCCGCTTTGCATGCGGGAGGTTACCGGTTCGATTCCGGTCAGGTCCACAAAGGTCTAAAATTAAAAGATTTCTATAAGATAAACAGAAAATTATGCCCCTTGAAATCAATAGTTTTTTAGAGAGCATTGAACAATTCGGTTCTATCACCAGGGTTTTGGTGGCTCTTTTGATTGTACTTTTGGGATGGTTAGTTTCCGGCGGCATAGGTCAGATAATTACAGCGTTTCTCGACAAGATAAGGTTAAATCAGGCGTTGAAAAGGATGGGTTGGGAAGAGGCCCTTGCGAAAGCGGAGACGAAACTGAACGTCTCTAAGTTTTTCGGAGACGTTGTAAAATGGATTTTTGTAATTATCTTTATAATAGTAGGTTCCGAGGTGGTGGGATTAACCGGATTCACTGAGTTCTTGATTAAGCTTTTGGATTACATACCCAACATTATCATAGCGGCGCTGAATTTTATCGTGGCGGTGTTTTTGACCTATTTTTCCGACAGAATAGTTTTAGCCTCGGACGAGAGATCTAAGATTAGCTATTCAAAGCTTTTGGGAGCCGGAATTCGTGGCACGGTCTGGACTTTTGCGATTCTGGCGATTCTATTGCAGTTGGGGATTGCTTCAGATATCATCAGGGCTTTAGTCTATGGAGTTGTAGGAATGGTAACTCTGGCCGTTGGTTTGGCTTTCGGGTTAGGCGGTAAGGATTTAGCCGCAGAGATTTTGAGAGAGCTTAAGGAGAAGATTAAATAGCCAAGATAGTAATTTTTTAGTCCTTAGTTCCTAGTTGTGAGTCTTTTTAACATATAGGTGTCTTTTAATTTGTAGCCTAGTTTTTTCCAGTAGACTCTCGTTCCTATTCCGGAAATGACAGCGATTTTTGACAATCGGAAATCTTTTTTAGTTATATTCTCGGCTAATTTCACCAGGCGTTTACCCAAACCTTGGTGCTGTGGAGCTTTGGCCCTCTTTTTTATCGGAACCATTTCTCCATAGGTGTGTATTTCTCGAATGAGTGAAGCTTTATTAAGAGAAACAATGAAATGTTTCTTTTTTGAGAAGAGAGGCGAGGTAAGACGGAGTCTTAAAAAAGAGAAAAGTTTTGTTCTTCCTTTGTTTTCAAAACTTAAAAAAATCTCTTTGCCGCCGGAGGCATTAAAATCCTCCCTGAAAAGATGGATTTTTTCTTGCGGATTATAATTTTCTCTCACCTCGCGGCAGCGAATGCAGCGGCACTCGAAATTGCTTTTTGCCATTTCTCTTTGGACGATTTCTCTTAGATTAGAGATTTTTGAGCCGGCCTCAATCAGAGTCGCCGGGATATCTCGGAAAACTCTTGCTAATCTCACCCAGCAAGGCAGATTTTTTTTAATCTCTATCAAGAGATTAATTAGTATTTTATCAGAGTAGGGTTTGTATAACCCCTTTTTCCAGAGTTGATAGAGTTTGGTTCCATCGCAGACCAAGCAGGGATAAATTTTGAGCCAGTCAGGCTTGAAATCTTCTTTTTGAAAAACTTCTTTGAAGGCTTGTAAATCTTTTGAAGGAGTGGAGTAGGGAAGATTGGGCATCATCTGGTACATCACTTTAAACCCCGAGTCTTTTAAGAGTTTTGTTGCGTTTATCGTTTCTCTCACGCCATGTTTCCTTTGGCATCTTCGCAAGATTTCATCGAAAATAGTCTGCACTCCTATTTCTACCATTGTTACCCCCAAGCCTCTTAATTTTTTTATCTCTCTCTCATTAATCAAATCGGGCCTTGTCTCAATGCTTACGCCGACTATTCGATGCCTTGCCTTTTCGTTTAAACTCTGCTCCTTCTCGAGAGTAGCGATTTTGTCCAACGATCTATAATTAGCCGCTCCGAAACAATTTTTAAGAAACCACACCTTGTATCTTTGAGGCAGGGAAGTGAAGCTTCCTCCGATTATCCTTAATTCAATCTTATCAGTGGGATGACCCTGATTTTCAAGACTCTCTACTCTCTTTTTTACCTGCCAGTAAGGATGAAAATCGAATTTCTTAGCTCTCTCAACCGCTGGCTCGCCGCTCAAATAACTCTTTGGAACGCCTTTTTCGTTTGGACAATAAATACAGTCTCCCGGACAGGGGTAAGGCTTTGTCAGGGCTGAAACCACCACAACGCCGGAGAGAGAACGTATCTTCCTTTTCCTTAACAATTTCTCAAGCTCCCTATCTTTTTTAACTCTCCCATTTTTGAGCAATCTGTGATAAAATTTGATTAAATCAATATTGGAAGGAGGTTGAATCCGAAAATTTTTAGATGCCCAGCGTTTGACAACCGAGAGTTCTTTCTCGCTTCTGACCCTTCTTTTAAGAAGCTCGCTGATAATAATTTCTAAGGGATCATTCATATAATCAATATAACAGATAACAGATAACAAATAGCAAAAAACAAATAGCAATTAACAAATGACAATCAGGTTTTTCTATGAATCCTAATTACGCTGACTACCTTATAAAAAAAACCCAGAAGGATTATAACCAGTTCGCCGAAAGCTTTGCAAGCACGCGAGAGGACAACTGGCCGGAAATCTGGCTTTTCAGGGACTTTGTGCAACCGGAAGAAAAAATTTTGGATGATGGTTGCGGCAGCGGAAGATTATACAAACTGTTCCGCGGAAAAGATATAGAGTATTTCGGAGTTGATTTCTCTGGAAAGATGATAGAGATTGCCAGAAAACAATATCTTTCATCGCCGGAAGCTAAAAAAGAGGTCGTCCACCCGGTTTTTTTAACAGTGAATGCGCTCAACTTACCCTTCGAAGACAACTTTTTTAATAAGGTTTTCTCTGTCGCTGTTTTGCATCACATTCCCTCCGAAGAGAAAAGAATAATGTTTCTAAAAGAGATAAGAAGAGTATTAAAACAAAAGGGTGAAATGTTTCTAACCGTATGGAACCTCTGGCAGCCCAAATATCTTCCTCGGATTCTGAAGGGGATGTTTCTAAAGATGGCGGGCTTGAGCAAGCTTGATTTTTTTGATATCTTTGTCCCTTTCCAGGGGGCAGACCGTTACTATCATTGTTTCAGGGCAAAGGAGTTGGAAGGTTTAGCAACAAAAGCTTATTTTACCAGCGCTAAGATCACATATCTAGAGAGGAACGGCAACCCCTTTAATCTATTCTTGAGGGCAAAGAAACTT
>JAZDJT010000016.1:0-3414 GCA_043803845.1 Patescibacteria group bacterium | reverse complement strand
AATCTAAAATAGGTTCACTTAAGGTCAAATAATTTTGAGAAGCGCGATTTTAGTCGCGCTTTTTTCTTGAAAACCCCAGAAAAATGTAATAGAATTGAAGGATAATTAAAAAGAAAATTATGAACGATATCATTAATCGTTATTTGGATTATATTCTACTGGGCTTGTTTTTGATTTTTCTTTGCTGGAATGTTTTTCTTGAGATAAGACTATCCAGAGAGAGAAAGAGAACCTTGGTATTCTTTAAGGGTAAGAAGGCGGAAGACTTGGAAGGCGTTATGTCTCAAATATTAAAAAATCAAAGAGGCTCGGAAAAAGAGATAAAGACGATACTCGAAAAAATAAAAAGACTGGATGAGATAGCGTTGCGCTCGGTCCAAAAAGTGGGAGTTGTCAGATTTAATCCCTTTGAGGGAGGCGGAGGAAACCAGAGTTTCTCTCTAGCGATGCTGGACGAAAAAGACGACGGAGTGATAATTTCTTCTTATCACTCTAAAGAAAGCACCAGAATTTACGCCAAGCCTATAAGGCAAGGTGAATCAAAATTCCCTTTGACCAAAGAAGAAGAGAGGGCTATCAAGGGAGCGATAAACCGTTAATTTTTTGTTCCGTAAAGCGGGTAAAACCCGCTCGAGGGTAAATTTATGAAAATAATTCCGGTTGTTGTGATTCTCGGCCATATTGACCACGGAAAATCATCGCTTTTGGAGGCGATCAAGCGTGACTTTAAAATTACCGAAAAAGAATCGGGCGGCATCACTCAGCACATCGGAGCCTATGAGGTTGATTTTGAAGGCGGTAAAATCACTTTTGTTGATACACCGGGTCACGAGGCTTTTTCGGAGATGCGCTCGCGCGGGGCAAAACTGGCCGATATAGCCATTTTGGTGGTGGCAGCAGACGAAGGGGTAATGCCGCAGACGAAAGAAGCCATAAGGGTAATAAAAGAGGCGAAAATTCCCGCGATCGTCGCTCTTAACAAAATTGACAAGCCGGAGGCTGACCCTCCAAAAGTGAAAGGAGAGCTTCAAAAGGAGGGCATATTGATTGAAGAATGGGGTGGCGAGACACCATTAGTCGAAACTTCTGCCAAAACCGACAAAGGAATAAAAGAGCTTCTCTCGATGATTTCTCTTATAACAGAAGTTTCGGAAGTTAAAAAAGATCCAAACAAGAAGGCGAAAGGCGTGGTTATCGAAAGTTATCTTAACTCTTCCCGCGGCCCTACCGCCACGATAGTTTTGGAAGACGGCAAACTTAAGGTTAACGACATTATCGCCACCGAGACAACTTTTGGCAAAATAAAACAGATTTTTGATTTTAAGATGGCTCTCGCTAAAGAGATTATCGCCGGCCAGGCTGGCGTGGTCATAGGGCTGGAAGGCGTGCCGGAGGTCGGAGAGGTGTTTGAAATCTTTGATTCAGTAGAAGAGGCGAGGCGATATTTAGAGTCAAGCCAGCAAGGGCAAAAAACCGTTGAAAAAGAAGAGACCCCAAGAGAAGGTGCGATTCCAGGTAAGTTCTTTAAAGTTATCCTGAAAACTGACGTCAAGGGAAGTCTTGAAGTTCTTAGCAAAATATTTAAAAAATTAAAGGAAGAAGATGTAAGCGTTAAGATTTTGAAAAGCGGAGTGGGCGAGATTACCGATTCGGATATAAGATTGGCGGATACGCAGAAGGTCAGCGTCATCGGTTTCAGGGTTAGGCCGAACGCCGTCGGTCGATCACTAGCACAGCAAAAAGATATCAAAATTTTATCTTTTGATATCATTTACGACGTGATAGACAGTATCAGAAAATTGATGAGAAGAATGATTGAAATCAAGAGAGAAAAAATAATTCTGGGCAGAATTAAAATATCGGTAATCTTCAAAACCCAAAAGAGGGGAGAAAAAAAATATCGCCAGATTGCGGGCGGAAGGGTGATAGACGGAGAAATAAAAAGGGGTAATCTTGAAGTTGTGAGGGGAGAAAAGATAATGGGCGGCGGCAAAATTATAGAAATTCAGGAGCAGAAAAGAAATATTGACAAAGCCCGAGTCGGCCAAGAAATCGGCGTTTCCTACGAGGGAAACTTAAAAATCAAGGAGGAAGACATTCTTTCGGTTTTTGAGATAAAAGAAGTTTAGATTTTAAAATTTTTTTGGCATGTCAAAACGAACGGAGAGAATAAACAGCGTTTTACAAAGAGAAACGGGCAAAATTATCTGCGAAGAGTTAGAACTACCTTACGACACTCTCGTTACCATCACTGGAGTCAACACGACAGGCAACCTTTTGGAAAGCGAGATTTTGTTTACTGTTTTCCCTCAAAGCAAAGAGGAAGAGGTTTTACAGGGCTTGAGGAGAAATGTTTACGACATTCAAAAGATACTGAACAGAAAATTGAGGATGAAACCGGTTCCTAAAATTCGTTTTAAGATTGATGAAGGGATGAAGAATTTTTACAGAATAGACGAAATCTCACCTAAAAAAATGAGACCTCATGGTAATCCATAAGCAAAAAAATATTTTTAGAGAAATAGCCAAAGAAATAAGTCGGGCAAAAAACATTCTCTTTCTGACCCATCGCGCTCCCGATGGCGATGCGGTTGGTTCGGTTTTAGCGCTGAATTTTTATCTGAAGAAAAAGAAAAAAAACACATTACTCTATATTTTGGGTGCTCCCCATTTTCTGGATTTCCTTCCAAATTTTCAGGACATCAGGACAAAATCTCCAAAGAAAAATAATTTTGACATCGTCTTTGCGCTCGATTATGCCGGAGAAGAGAGGTTGCAAGTACCCCCGGGTTTTTCTTTAGACAAAAGTAAAGTAATCTCCATTGACCATCACCCGACAGGCAGAAGAATAGGCAAGATAAAATTAATCTTGTCGCCGGTTTCTTCAACTTGTGAGATTCTTTACTATTTCTTTAAATCCATTAAATTCAATATTGATAAAAACTTGGCCACCTGCCTGCTCGTTGGTATGTTTACAGACACCGCCGGCTTCGCTTTTATGAATAGGAAAAGCGAAAAAATAGCAAGCGAGATAATAAAAAAAGGCGGCGAGCTCTCCAGAATAGTGAGACGTTATAATTCTTTTAGTCTGCCGCGGGCAAGACTGTTGGCTAAAATGATATCGAGGATAAAAAGGGAGAAAGACACAGATATCCTTTGGTCTTGGTTGGCTTTTAACGATTTTAGAGAAGAAAAAGAAAAAGATTTTTTGCAGGAGCCGCCGACTTTTCCCGATTTTTTGTCTTACATAGACAGGGCAAAGGTCCATCTTTTTTTGATTCAGTATAAAAACGGTAAGGTTAAAGGCAGTCTTCGTTCAAGAGAAAACGTCGATGTCTCAAAAATAGCGGAGAAATTAGGAGGAGGCGGTCATAAGTCCGCCTCGGGATTTAAGACCAGCGGTACGATAGATGA
>JAZDJT010000015.1:0-2936 GCA_043803845.1 Patescibacteria group bacterium | reverse complement strand
CTTGACAAGAAAATGTAGTGGAATAGAATATAATTAAAGTGGTTGATTGTGGAGAAAGTTGGGGAAAACTTAGAAACTCTGGGGATAACTTGAACGAAGTGAGAAACGAGCACGTAAAGATTATTTTATGTGTTCAGGTATAAGAAATTGTAAAGTTCCCTTTAAGCTCGCTGAAAATTTCTAATATGTTCATAGGAGAATATCAGTATTCCATTGACGACAAAAAAAGACTCTCCATCCCTTCAAAATTCAGAAAGGGATTGGGTAAGATTGCTATCGTAACGCGCGGTCTTGACGGTTGTTTATTTTTGTACCCCCAAGAGGAGTGGAAAAAATTAGCCGAGAAATTAGGAAAATTGCCTTTGGGACAAGCCGATGCCAGAGGTTTTCAAAGAATTATGCTTTCCGGAGCCATGGAGGCGAGTATTGATAACTTGGGTAGGATTTTGATTCCTGATTACTTAAAAAAATACGCCAGCTTACAAAGAAGAGTGATGATTGTTGGCCTCTATAATCACATCGAACTCTGGAATGACAAGAGATGGAAAGATTATCAGAAAAAATCAGAAAAAGAAGTTGGCAACATGGCAGAAAGACTCTCACAGCTTGGTGTGTAGATAACAATTAACAATTAGCAGAGCAGATAACAGAAAGTAGAGAATAGTATAGAACAATTAATAAATTAGTATATTCGTAATTATTAGTAAATTCGTAGTAGTCCTAATAAGCTAACCATAGAATACAATGCCCCAGACCTTGTCCATAATTTCTTATATATCTTCGCCTAGGAAAATCGTTAAAAAGGGCAAGAAATTTTTTCGGGAACTCAACCAGGTTTTCGTCGGCTCCCTTGTTTTAACCTTATTAACAGCGGCTTGTTTTGGATTTTATCTCTACATGAATCTCGAGCTCGTGGAGATGAATTTTAAAATAAGAGAGGAGGAAGAAGCATTGACCGACGTGGAAGACGAGATAAAACAACTAGATTCTAAGATAGGAAGTTCCCTATCGATAGAAGAACTTGAGAAAAAAGTTCAGGAGTTGAAATTAACAAGGGCGGATGACATAAGGTATATGAAAGTCAAGGTGACGCCGAGTTTGTCTTTGGGAGAAAATCTTGAGAAAAGATAAGTTTTTTAATTTTTTAAAAATTTAGGGGCGGTTGATAAAAATTTATGACAAGGGGAAGGGTGACTGGAAACGGTCGTCTCTATTTTCTCTTTTTCGCATTTTTTGGAGTCCTAGCGACCATCATCGGCCGCTTATTTTATATTCAGATTACTCAACACGATTATTATAATAATCTAGCAGAGAAGCAGCATTTTCAAAAAACTACTCTTCAGGCAAAAAGAGGAAAGATTTTATTCTCCGATGAGTTTAATATCTTAGCCTCGAATCAGGGAATGGAAAAAATAGCCGTAGCGCCAAGGGAAGTCGAAGATTTTAAAGACTTGGCGGAAAAATTGTCCGCAACTCTCAAGATAGAGAAGGATAAAATCCTTCAAAAAATTTCCGACAAAAACGATCCCTGGATAGAAATAGGGGAGATATCAATAGAAAAAGCAAAACCCCTTTATGACATAAAAGGACTCCATTTTGAGTCAGACTTTAAGCGCTACTATCCTCAAAACGAAATAGCCTCTCACGCTATTGGATTTTTGAACAAGCAAAAATCTGGTCAGTATGGCATAGAGGGTTACTACGACAAAAAATTAAAGGGGAAAGATGGTTTCTGGAGAGGAATAGTTGACGCCAAAGGGAGGAAGGTTTTGTCGCCTTTTAACAAAGTTGAGGATCCGGTTGACGGAGACGACATCGTTTTGACGCTGAATTTTAATGTCCAGCTTTTTATTGAAAACCAGTTAAAGGAGGTGGTCAAAAAATACGGCGCCAAGGGTGGAACGATTATAGTCTCACAACCTAAGACCGGTGAAATTTTAGGGATTGCTTCTCTATCCCCTTTCTCAAAAATAAAAAATTTTGATCCCAACAAATATAACTCGGTGACGCAAAAAGAGATGGATGTTTTCAAGGATTCTGCACTGGCCGTGTCATTTGAACCGGGTTCTATCTTTAAGCCAATAACGATGGCTGGTGCTATCGAGGAAGGGAAAGTTACTCCCCAGACGACTTTCGTTGATAAGGGTAGGATTAAAATCGGAAGCTACGTAATCAAAAACGCAGAGTCGATAACTTATGGCAAAAAAAACATGACCGAAGTTTTGGAATTTTCTATCAATACCGGAGCGGTGTTCATACAGCAGGAGTTGGGAGCGGCAAAATTTACAAAATATGTGCAAAAATTCGGCCTTGGGAAAATAACTGGCATCGGTTTGGCGGGCGAGGCTAAGGGAAGCATAGATAATATTTTGCATCCACTCTCCGGAGAGAAACTGATAGAATATGCAAATGCCTCTTTTGGGCAAGGCATCAGTGCGACGCCTGTACAAATCGTCCAAGCTTTTTCTGCCATTGCCAATCAGGGGGTAATGATGAAACCCAATATCGTTAAAAAAATCATTCATCCAGATGGAAGTTTTGAAGAGATAAAGCCAAAGAGAGTAGCAAAAGTGTTGTCTCTGGAGACCGCGTCAACCGTATCGGCAATGATGGTTAGTGTTGTCAAAAATGGTTACAGCAAAAAGGCGGGAATCGAAGGTTACCTTATCGCCGGAAAAACGGGGACAGCCCAGGCAACATGGAGTTATTGGGGAATTGATAAGGCGGGTTATTCAAACGAGGTTATCCATTCTTTTATAGGGTTTGCTCCCGCTTTCAATCCAGAATTTCTCATATTTTTAAAAATGGACGCTCCACATGGCATAAAACACGCGGCTGATTCCCTGACCCCCGTCTTCCACGATATCGCCCAATACCTGCTTAATTATTTTGGCATTCCGCCGGAAGAAGAAGTAAAAGAATAAGGGCTTGCCCCG
>JAZDJT010000014.1:0-6995 GCA_043803845.1 Patescibacteria group bacterium | reverse complement strand
TTTTTTAGCGTCTGTCAATTAATAAATGCATCGTAATAAATTTTGTAAGACATTTTTGAGGCCTCTCGGTCTCCCTCGATAAAAAAGCTGTCTGCTGCGGGATAGGGATTCGAACCCCAATCAGAGCCTTCAAAGGGCCCTGTCCTACCATTAGACGATCCCGCAATGAATCCCTCGCCTTGGAAAGCGAGGGAAGTTTTTTTACTTCTTTCCTTTCTTATTAGATTTTCTCACCAACCAATATATAAGGTAAGCAATCACCAAGAGCGGCAGCCAGAGCGCGGCGTAAACAAAGAAGGTAATCACTGCGTAAGAAACGTTTCTCCAGGCAGCCACAACGTTTGTCCAGACGGTCTTGGCAACATAACCCGGTCGCCACTTTTCCGACGGCGGAACCGGCAATAACTCCTCGGACAAAGCGAGGTTTGCCGTAATCGTTGCAGTCTCGGAACTTCTTTCAAGATATAATATTGTGCCTTTTGTCTGCTCGATTTGCGCTCTCACGTTGGATATCTCCTTTTGCACTGTTAGGATATCTTCAATTTTGGTGGCTTTTTTCATAATCTCCAGAAGCTGCTGCTCTGTCGCTTCCAAGTTTCTCAACTGCGAAGACAAATCAGTGTATTCCTCCGTAACATCCTGTCCCTGGCTCTTTTCAAAGTTTACCTTGACGGCCAACCCCCGGATATAAGCGATGGCCTCTTCGAAATCTTCAGAGGGCACCCTGACAACCACTTCCGCCACGGGAAGAGTTTCTACCTCTTGGATGTTGCTCTGTACCACCCAACCGCCTCTCTTTTCCGCGTATTGAATAATTTTTTTGGCGTTTTCGACAACGTCCTTCACCACTATATCAACCTGGCCGGTTTTGACCACCAAACGGTCGGTAGAATCGGTAGTGGCAGTACCAGTGGTATCGGAGGAAGAAGGCGCTCCTTCCGAAACCTTATTTTCGGGCGAGACAGATTCTAAACCCGTTCTGTCATTTGTCGAGGGGAGGATTCCCGAGCCGTCTTCAGTCGCCTTGTTCCCGACTCCGTTCAGCAGCATTCCTCCGATGGTGATAACCAATATAACTACTATTATCGATATGACTATTTTCTGATTAAGACTCATATTTAAAAATATATTATTTTATTCAGACCTTTAATTAATAATTACTACGAATTTACTAATTCCGCCAACTGGCGGATACGAATTTACGAATTACTACCAATAAATTTTAACTGAATTTCTATTGAATTACTCTCTGCTCTAATATATCCATGCTATCAAGCAACGCCAGCTCCAAGGGTAACTGCGGCAAATCAGACCACTTAATCTGATTCTGGGCGTCAACAAATATCCTGACTAAATTTTTGAGCTGCTCCTCGGAAAATTCCTTTTCTTGCTTTTTCAGATTTTCCTCTTCTTCTTTGGTGAAAACCACTCCGCTTCTGAAAATCTGGGGATTAATCTTGACCAAAAGCAAGTCTCGAATATAGCCAGTCAGCCTTTTTGCCAGGTTGTCGATATCGACTCCTCCACTCAAAAGCTGCGAGAGATACTCCATGGATTCCTTTTTCTCTCTTTTTGCCAAAAAAGCGACAAGGTTAGAAACGACTCTTATGTCCACGATGCCCAAAATTTCTTCGACTTCTTTCTCGCCGATAACGGCGGACCTTGAAGGAGAAGTGACTATCACTTCGTCCAAGAGGCTTTCCGAATCTCTAACGGAGCCTTCCGCAGTCCGGGCAATCAGCTCCAAGGCCTCCTTTTTTATTTTGACCTTCTCTTTATTGGCGAGAATCTCCAGACGCTTAACAATCTGCTCTAAATTAAGTTTTCTGAATTCGAAGCGCTGGCAGCGGGAAGAAATTGTGGGAAGAATTTTGGAAAATTCCGTCGTGCACAATATGAAGATGGCGTGGCTTGGAGGTTCTTCCAAGGTTTTCAAAAGGGCGTTTGAAGCCTCCTTGGTCAGTTGATGGGCCTCGTCGATGACATAGACCTTATACTTTGATTTTGTCGGAACTATAGCTATGCTTTCCCTTAAGTCCCTCATCTCGTCGATTCCTCTATTCGAAGCGGCGTCAATCTCGATTAAATCAATCGCCCTTCCTCCATTGTTCTCAAGACATGAGATGCACTTGTTGCAGGGTTCAAATTCCGTTTTTTTGCGGTTGGTGCAGTTCAGCGTCTTGGCAAGAAGCCTGGCGATGGTGGTCTTACCCGTGCCTCGCGGCCCGTAAAAAAGATAAGCGTGGGAAATCATCCCCATCAAAATGGCGTTGGTCAGGGTTTTGACTACATGCTCCTGGCCGATCACCTCGGAAAAGGTTTTGGGTCGGTATTTACGATATAACACTGGCATAAAAAGTAGGCGTCAATTAAATAAATTTATCATAAATTTTGCCAAAATGCCATGCCTACGCAGGCAGGAAAGAAAAAAATAGACTCTGGAAATTCGACTGTTAATTCGATGTTAATTCAATTGAAATTCGATTGTAAATTAAAAAAGAGGGACTTATTTGGCGCCCTCAAGCCGAGTGTTTTTACTTTAGAATCTATCCGGAAACTTCTTCAAAGAATATTCATCTGCCGACCAGCGACCAGTAATGAAGACATCATTGCAAGGCAATTCCGCTAACTCTGGAATCGTCACCGTATACTGCGTGCATTTCTGGCATTTCTGGATTTCGCACTGGGTATCGAGATTACAATCCTGGCAGACAATAGTTTCAAAGACGTGCTGACAATGGTCTCTCTCAATTCTTCTCTGACGTCGCGCTTCTTCTCTCTGGGTTCTCTCTTTTATCATCCGGTCGATGATTTCCGCAAAGGATAGATCGCTTTCGAACTCAAAGTCATCTCCGTAACGAATTTGGTCCATTATACTCTGCTCTTGAACCCACGTGTCCCAGTCTCCCAGGTCAGTAAATCCGAATTTGCGCAGAACCGTCATCCATCGACTCTTTATTTTAATATCGGCGTCTTTGTACTTGTTGGCTATGACGAGTGCGTATCTCCCGAGATTTGCTCCCAGGGGCAAATCTCTTTTCTCTTGTCTCTTTAGCATCTCCGCCAGATGAACCGCTATCTGCCAGTCGGGAAGCCATATCATTTCCACCTTGCCCTCAACCCAGAACTTGAACAGACGGTAGAATCCCCTATTGCTAGGTACAATCCTACTCGGGTCTCTTCGAATCGTCTTTGAATCGTTGGCGTTAAGCATTCCTACTCCGCAAATGCTATCTCTCCAGCATCGCTGTGTATAATACAGCCACCACTCGCCGGCAAGAGGCACGAGGATTACCTCGTTAATCGTCAAGTCTCGCGTGTCCAGAATCCTCTCAATGGTTTCTCCGTCGATCCTTCCCTGCTTGGCCTTGGCGGGTTCAATGTCTCTGCCCATTAATGGGAGTACCAACCCCTTCAAGGTTTTTTGAATCTCCTCTGCTCTTCCAATAAGATAATCTTTGCTTTTGGGTAGTGTGTCGGTGTATGTCAGTATTAAATCCAGGTCTTCGATTTTTCTTTCTATCGACAACCGCTCGGGGTTAATCTTTTTCCCCTGTCTTACCAACGTCTCAAGTAACGCCAGTCTTGCCAGACCGCCTTTCACTATCAGACTTCTCTCGTCTCTTAGCTTATCCAGAATATCTCTTGTCTGCCGCGTCAAAACACTCTCATCTAGTCTCACGTTAAAATATTTCAAATCAAATCACTCCTTTTTTTTAGTCTACCCTTCAAAAGTCATCAGCAGAATCAATGTTCTGCCTACCTCCAGATAGCCGAGCTGCCGATTAATTATAATAAATTAACAAACAACTCGGCTGTCTGGAGTTTCCGTTTCCGATAAATCTCTCTTATTAAAGAACTTTTCTTGATAAATTATAACATACTAGTGATAATTAGTCAATCATATCAATTGGACTTTATGGAAAAAGATTTTGAAAAATGTATAATTAGAGATAACAAATTTCCCTATG
Source organism: Patescibacteria group bacterium (assembly GCA_043803845.1). Classification (GTDB taxonomy): domain Bacteria; phylum Patescibacteriota; class Minisyncoccia; order Minisyncoccales; genus JAZDJT01. The sequence goes on along the minus strand of JAZDJT010000014.1, from coordinate 3,024 downwards.
CTGAAAATCTACAACACTCTCTCCAGGAAAAAAGATGTTTTCCAACCTTTAAAAGATAAAGAGATCGGACTTTATACCTGTGGTCCGACTGTTTATGACTTCCCTCACATCGGCAACTTGCGTTCTTACCTTTTTGAAGACGTCTTAAAAAGGGTTCTTCTTTATAACGGCTACAAAGTAAAACACGTGATGAACATCACCGACGTCGGCCATTTGACTTCAGATGCTGATACCGGCGAGGACAAAGTGGAAAAAAGCGCCAGAATCCAGAAAAAGAGTCCTTATGAAATCGCCGAATTTTACACAAAAATTTTCAAAGAGAATCTAAAAGATTTAAACGTCATCGAGCCGGACATCTGGTGTAAAGCCACCGACCACATAAAAGAGCAGATTGATTTGATAAAGACATTGGAGGAAAAGGGGTTCATCTACAAAACCGCTGACGGAATTTATTTTGACACTTCCCTGCTCCCCGATTACGGAAAATTGGCGCAACTTAACATAGAGGGGTTAAAAGCCGGCGCCAGGATAGAAATGGTTAAAGGCAAAAAGAACATTACTGATTTTGCTCTCTGGAAATTTTCACTTCCGCCAGCTGGAGGAAAAAAGAGATTAATGGAATGGCAGTCTCCCTGGGGCGTCGGCTTTCCGGGCTGGCACCTGGAGTGTGCGGCGATGAGCATCAAATACCTTGGCATTCCTTTTGATATCCACTGCGGCGGCATTGACCACATACCGGTTCACCACACCAATGAGATAGCCGAAGCTGAAGGGGCTTTTGGAAAAACTTTTGTCCGATACTGGATGCACGGAGGATTTCTTCAGGTAGAGGGAGAAAAAATGGCAAAATCAAAGGGAAATTTCTTTACCCTAAAAGACATCAAAGAAAAGAGTTTCTCTCGTTTATCTTTCCGCTATCTTATCTTGCAGACTCATTACCGTTCGTCTTTGAACTTTACCTGGAAGAGTTTGGAAGCTTCCCAAAACGCACTCCTGAAGATTTACGAAACCGTAAGCAGTTACGCGAAAGAGGCCCCAAAAATTCCCCAGGATTACGAAACAAAAATAACCGACGCCATCAATGACGATCTGGACACCCCTACGCTGATTTCTTTATTGTGGGAGGTAATAAAAAGCTCATTGAAAGAAGATGTAAAACTCGGCCTCCTATTGAGAATTGACAAAATTACCGGACTAGGTCTTAAGGAAAAATGGCAGGAAGGAAGAGAGTTTTCTTCGGAGGTCTCCCAATTAATAGAATTAAGAGAAAATCACAGAAAAGAGGGCAATTGGTCAGAAGCCGACAAAGTTAGAAAGACACTCGAAAAAATGGGCTGGCATCTGGAAGACACTAAAGAAGGACCCAAGATAAAAAAGATTTCCAAGTAGATTTGAAATTTTCAAAGACTTTTATTATATTAGCGTATATACCTACGAATTTACGAATTTTTACTAATATACGGATCCCTAAACCCTAAACGCTTTACCCTACAACCTAATTTTATGCCCGAAGTCACTAAAATTCCTCCTCAGAGTATAGAAGCGGAAAAAGCACTGCTGGGTTCTTTGATGTTGGATAAGGAAGGAATCATTAAGGTTGTTGATTTTTTGAGAACTGAGGATTTCTACAAAACCGTTCACAACAAAATTTATCAGGCAATACTCGATCTCTTTGAGAAGCACGAGCCGACAGACCTTTTAACTCTTACTCAACGCCTCGAAGAAAAAAAGGAATTGGAAGAAATTGGCGGAGCTAGTTATCTTTCGGAACTCTTACAGACGGTTCCCACGCCCGCCCATCTCCCTTACTACGCTAAAATTGTCAGAGAGAAAAAGGTTCTTAGAGACTTGATTAAAGCCTCGGACGACATCACCGCTTTAAGCTACGACGAGAGCAAGGATGTCGATTTGATTTTGGATGAAGCGGAGAAAAAGGTTTTTGGCATCGCCCAGAGATCGCTCACCCAGTCTTTCCTGCCGTTAAAATCAGAACTAAATGAGGCTTTCGAGAGAATTGACAAGATTCATTCAAAAAAAGGAAGCCTGCGCGGAGTCACGACCGGTTTTTCAAAACTTGATAACATTCTGGCCGGATTTCAAAAAGGAGATTTCATTCTGCTGGCTTCAAGACCAAGTCTTGGTAAAACTTCTCTGGCTCTGGACATAGCGCGTGCTGTGGCAAAAAAAGAAAAACTGCCGGTTGGGATTTTTAGCTTGGAGATGGGTAAAGAACAATTGGTTGATAGATTAATCGCCGGCGAAACCAATGTTTCTTTGTGGAAGTTGAGAACTGGAAAACTCCAAGATGAAGACTTTTCTAAACTTCAGAAAGCCCTTTCTACCCTCTCGGAAACGCCTATCTATATAGATGACGCCGCCTCTTCAACGATTCTGCAGATGAGAGCGATGGCGCGAAGACTGCAAGCCGAAAAAGGATTAGGCCTTTTGATTATTGACTATCTTCAGCTGATTCAATCGAGAAACCCGATCGAAAACATTGTCCAGCAAGTTACAGAAATTTCTCGTTCTTTGAAATCTTTGGCCAAAGAGTTAAATGTGCCTGTCCTGGCGCTTTCTCAACTATCCAGAGCCGTCGAACACAGACCGGACCAGCGGCCACGACTCTCTGACCTGAGAGAATCGGGAAGTCTGGAACAAGATGCCGACGTGGTGATGTTTATTTACCGAGAAGACAGAGTCAATACTAATACCACCCGTCAAAATATTGCTGACATCATGATCGCCAAACACAGAAACGGGCCGCTGGGGAGCGCCGAGCTGTATTTTGATGAAGAAAAAGTCAGCTTTAGAGAACTGGAAAGAGAATATGGTGAAGAAATAAGAGCTGAAGAAGTAATATGATTCCCAAACCGATTAAAAAGACGGTCAAAATATTCTCCGATTTTCCTACGATTGGCGAAAGAACAGCTATGCGTTTTTCCTTATATTTGCTTGGCTTAGAAGGAGAACGTGTTGAGGAAGTCTGCGAATCTATAAATTCCCTCAAAAAAGAAGTAAAACTCT
>JAZDJT010000013.1:0-4289 GCA_043803845.1 Patescibacteria group bacterium | reverse complement strand
ATCCTAGCTATTGCTGTCCGATGAGAACATCCGTACCAACACCTAGTTTGCAAGTAGTAGTCAGCGAGTTTTTTCTCATGGATGTTTAGATTTCTATTGGGTAGTACCTTCAAGAGAAACGGCGGGAGGATTTCCTCGATTATGTTTTTAATGAACTTTACTGCTTGGCCCGTTCTCAGGCTTATTTCTAATAGGGCAGAGTTGTGTTTCTTGCCACCTCTTCGCAAATAGACGTAAGCGGTTACCACCTTTACTTTCGTTTCCTCATTTATGTTTCTCAAATTATCTATCACCTCCTTCTTAAAACATCTCTAGTATATCAGATATTTTAAAAAACTTCAAGAATTAAGTAATAAAAATAATTTTTTCTCAATTCGCTCGTAAAAGAAAAAAAAATAAAAAAGCGGTTTTTTACCGCTCTAATTTTTAAATTTTATTCTCCTTCACCTTTCGCTTTAAGTTAAGGGAGAAGCGTTTTTTTCCCTTCGGTCTCCTTCTTATTGGTTTGACCTCGATGTCTAATGGTTTCAAAGAAAGTTCATTACCGCATTTAGTACATCTGCCGTTATATTTTTTAATGAGCAAACTAAGGTAATAGTCAATTTTCTTAATCTTCTCAAAAGGTCCTTCGTCTAAAATTTCACCGCAATTTTTACATTTAATCCGAAAAGGCGTTTCTTTCCCTCCGTTTTAAAAAAAATCTCCATCTTCGTTATAAAAAATGGAGAAAATTTGTCAACCAAAAAAGAGTTTTTGTTTTTCTCGACCTCTCGCAAAAGAAAAAAAGCGGTTGTTAGTCGCTTTAAATTGCTTCTTTTTAATATCTAATAAAAACGGTGCCAATAAATCTTACCTTTTTCTCTCTCCCGATATAAACTCCCCAATCATATCTTTGGCTTTCTCGTCAGTGAATTGCTGCGGAGGATGTTTCATAAAGAAAGAAGAAGCCGAAATCAACGGCCCACATATTTTTCTATCAAGCGCCAGTTTTGCTATCCTTATGGCGTCAATCACGCAACCGGCTGAGTTAGGAGAGTCTTCCACCGATAAACGAAGTTCCAGCTCGATTGGGACGTTTCCAAATTTTCTTCCTTCTATTCTGATGAAACAAATTTTGTTATCCTTTAGCCAGGGAACCCAGTCGGAAGGGCCGATGTGCAAATTGTCATAGCTTAGTCTTTTCGATAGCTGGGACTCCACGCTCTCGGTTTTAGAAATCTTTTTTGACTTAAGTCTCTCCCTGGAGAGCATATTCAAAAAGTCGGTGTTACCGCCAAAATTCAGTTGATAAGATCTGTCGATTACGACCCCTCTCTCGGCAAAAAGATGGCTTAACACCCGATGAGTTATTGTGGCTCCGACTTGTGATTTTATATCATCGCCGATGCAAGGTAGTTTCCTTTTTTCAAATTTTTTCGCCCATTTTCTATCCGAAACTATGAACACCGGCATACAGTTGATAAAGGCGCAGCCAGCCTCCAGCGCCGCTTTAGCATAAAATTCAGTGGCTTTTTGAGAACCGACCGGCATGTAGTTTACTAAAATTTCTGCTCCAGATTTTTTTAATTCTTTTACCACGTCAGATGGATTTTTTTTCGCCACTACGAATATTTTGTCAGCGGGATAATTTTTTAGGTGAGGAGCAACGCCATCCAGGGTAGACCCCATTTTTACTTTAACCCCTAAATTTGGTATATTTCTTTGAAAGACCTTAGTACAATTGGGAAGAGAGAAGATGGCTTTTGACAGGTCTTTCCCTATCTTTCTTTTATCAATATCAAAAGCGCTGACAACTTTGATATCAGCTATTTTATAACCAGCAATTACATTGTGCATTAAGCCGGGGACGGCATCTCTGTTGTCTTTGACCTTTTTGTAATAGGTTATACCCTGAATTAAGCTTGAGCAGCAGTTGCCTACGCCGGCGATAGCGATTTTTATCATATTTTTTATTGTATCATATATTTTACCGCCGTAAAACATTTTGTCAATATTCCTGAAGCTGTTTGGTAATTTTCAATATGCTACCTCATCAACGTCTTCGAAAATCAAACACTATCGAAAATTTGTGGCTCTATATTCTGTCTCTAGCGAAAATATCGCCGATATACGCGTATTCTCTTCAAAAAGACATCAAAGAGAAATTCGGTTTCCGTCCGGGCAAAATTACTCCCTACAGAGTTCTTTACAGGTTAGAGAAGAAAGGATTTGTTATAAGCGACGTTAAGGACAAAAGAAGATTCTACAAGATTACCAAAAGTGGCGAAAGAGAACTGGGCAAGGCGAAGTTTTTTCTCTCCCAGTTAGTTAAAATTATCAGCTGAAAATAATGAAAAAAAGACTGCTTTTTATTTCAATTTCTCTTTTAGTTGCCGCTGCATTGCTGTATTTTGTTTTTAAAAAAATCGGCGCCAGAGAGATATGGAAGACGTTTCTTTCTTTTCCTTCCGTTGGAATATTTTGGGTCGTCTCACTCACAATTATTTACACCGTCCTAAGCGCTTTGCGCTGGCAAAAAATTTTAGAGGACAGAGGTTATCTTGTCCCGCTAAAAAACTTAGTTTCAACCTGGGCGAGCGGCTTTGGCATAGCCTATTTTACTTCACTGGGAGGTTTATTGGGGGATGAGGTTTTCAAGAGCTACAAAGTCAGTAATAAATTTTCTGTTCCCATGAAGATAGCGGCCACCTCTGTTTTTGTAGACGATTTGATTTTAGATGGTAGCATCTTTTTCCTTACTATTGTCACGGGGATATTTTTCTTTATTTTGAAAGTTAGGGCGGTGCCCCTCCAACTCTGGGCGATTATCCTATTTCTCTTCCTACCAATCGGCGGATTGACGATTTTCTATCTGACGGTTTTCAAAACCCAGAGGCTGGTAAAGTGGTTCGAGGGATTGTTAAAGAGGTTCGTTAATGAAAAAGTGGTCGAGGACTTTGCCAGCTACAAAACCGAAATACTAGCTTTCTTTAAAACAACTAATAAGAAAATGTGGATGGCACTCATCATAAACTTGTTGAAATTTGTCGTCTCAATTGCACGCTCCTGGGCGATTATTTTCTTCTTAGGGATAAGAGCGGATGTGGTTACGGTTTTTTCAATAAGCGCCTTTTCGAACATTGCTTACATTGCTCCTCTGCCGGCGGCGCTCGGAAGCCTCGAAGCATTGGAAGCCTTCGCTTTCGAAAAATTGGGGTTTGCTTCCCCCAGCGCTGTAGCTTTCACTCTGATTTTAAGGGCCGCTGATATTCTCTTGGCGCTGGTAGGAATATTTCTTGTTTTCAGATTTAGCACCAAATGGCTAAGGGAGAAAATGGACCTATAAGAAATTTTTTTCACTAATATTTGAAAAAAAATATGTCCAATCAAATATTAACTAAAATCCTTTCTGACATCGCTCTCTATCTTGAGATGGAGGGAGTGCCTTTCAAGCCTCAAGCTTATAGCAAAGCCGCTGTGGCAATATCTTCTCTTTCGGAAGATATCCAGGATATTTACAAGGAAGGAGGCATCAAGTTCCTGGAAGATATACCTGGAGTCGGCAAAAGCATTGCCCAAAAAATTGAGGAGTATTTGAAAACCGGCAATGTTAAATATTACGAGGATTACAAGAAGAAAGTTCCGGTGGAAATCAGCGAGCTAACGGCCGTGGAAGGAATCGGTCCCAAGATTGTCAAAGCCTTATGGAAACAGCTAAAAGTTAAAAACCTTCCAGACTTAGAAAAGGCGGCTAAGCTCGGTAAGATAAGAAAACTTCCTCATTTTGGAGAGAAAACCGAGCGGAACATTTTGGAAGGAATAAAATTTTTAACAAGGAGCAAGGGCAGATTTTTATTGGGGGATATTTTGCCTAGAGTCAGAAAGATAGAAGGAAATCTTAGATCTTTGAAAGAGATTCAAGAGATATCCGTCGCCGGTTCTGTCAGAAGAATGAAGGAGACCATCGGCGACGTGGATTTTCTGGTAATAACTAAAAATCCCGCAAAGGTGATGGATTTTTTTGTTTCTCTGCCCGGGGTGGTGAAAATTTGGAGCAAGGGGACGACCAAATCGTCTGTCAGGATGGAAGACGGTTTCGATGTCGACGTTAGGGTTATTCCTAAAATCAGTTACGGAGCGGCACTGCAATATTTTACCGGCTCGAAAGAACACAACATCCAGACAAGGCTGATGGCCATCAAGAAAGGATTGAAACTTAACGAGTACGGTGTTTTCAGGGGTAAGAAAATGTTAGTGAGCGATTCGGAGGAGAAAGTCTATGAAATTTTAGGCATTCCCTGGATGGAACC
>JAZDJT010000012.1:0-11113 GCA_043803845.1 Patescibacteria group bacterium | reverse complement strand
GTATTAATGATGTCTTCTTTAGTATCAGTGTCTTTCTCACCATCATCGCCATGGGAATGATGATAATGGAATTTTTTTCAAGAGGTCTTTTTCCGCCAACCATGATAGAGACATTCTACATCGGCATCCTATCGGTTTATTCGCTGCACAAAGAAGCATTGCGATGGATAGGAGAAAAAGGAGATTATCCTCAGCAAAAGAAAGGGGAGTATTTCGTCTATGTTTGGATTGCCATTACCGCGACTTTATATTTGATAAATTTTTTCACTCGAAATTACTTTTCCTTTTCTGCAACCGGAGAAAAGCTGACTACGTTATCAGAGATTTGCCTTACTACTTTGGAAGTCGCCGGAGTGTTCATCTTCACAAGATTAATAAAGATAGCGACAGTATATTTTTTAAGAGAGAAAAAATCTTAATAGTAGCTATTTAGAGGAGAGAAGTTATTTTAAGGCGCTCAAAACGAAGAGCGGGCATGGTTCCGCCGCTGGAGGCGGAGAGCGATGAGTTTTGGTGAGAGGACTTTCCTATGAGAAAAACGACCTTAAAACAACTTCTTGAACGATTACTGGTGGGGTGCCTGAGCGGTTGAAAGGGACGGTCTTGAAAACCGTTGTGGCAGAGATGTCACCGTGAGTTCGAATCTCACCCCCACCGCCAGATGGAAAAGAAATAAAAAATCCCCATTTTTGTAATAGATTATATGGAAACAAAAAACTTAGAATCAAAAGACAAAAAGGATGTTAATATCTCTTCTTCCATTAAACCGGGGGAATCTTTGACAAGTCAAAAAAGAATAGGGAGAGCTCCCGTAATGTTTTTTTTGATTTTCTTTATCCTGGCTTCGATATTCGGTTTCTGCGGCGGATTATTGGCGATTAAATATTATCCAGAAATTTTTGGAGATATTGTAGGCGGTGATGGATCCAGTCTTCCAACGGTAAATGTCAGCACGGTCCAGGAAAAGGCGGTTACTGAAGTAGTGAAAAAAAGTATTGACAGCGTTGTTTCTATCTTGGCAAAGGGTGAAATTCCCTTGCCCGATTTTCCAGGGTTGTCGCGAAAAATTGAGAGTGCCGGATCCGGTTTCATAGTCTCCGCCGATGGAATGATTTTAACCAATAAGCATGTCGTCCAGTATGATAACGTTGAATACACGGTAATTTTACAAGACGGAAACACTTATCCCGCGCAGGTTTTGGCACGGGATCCCGTTCAAGACCTGGCCGTTTTGAAGATTCAAAAGAAGGGCTTGGAGCCGTTGGCATTGGGTGATTCCGAAAATTTAGAGATAGGCCAGACGGTGATTGCCATCGGTAATGCGCTGGGAGAATTTCAAAACACCGTTTCTGTCGGAGTGGTTTCCGGCCTTTCTAGGAAAATTACCGCCGGAGGAGGAGGAACGACGGAGACAATAGAAGAAGTTATACAAACGGATGCGGCGATTAACTCGGGAAATTCAGGGGGACCTCTTCTGAATCTCTCCGGAAGAGTGATAGGTATAAATACCGCTGTGGCTTCTGGCGCGGAGAACATCGGTTTCGCGATTCCGGTTGATAAAGCCAAAAAAGCCATAAAAGACGTCAAAGAGCAAGGTAAAATCACTTATCCATTTCTCGGTATAAGCTATCTTCTTTTAAATGAAGCCTTAAAGACGCAGTACAACCTGCCGGTTAATTACGGGGCTTGGGTGGTAAAAAGCGAGGAGGGTACCGTTGCGGTAACGCCGGGCAGCTCGGCTGACAAAGCCGGCGTAAAAGAAGACGACATAATCTTGGAGATGGACGGCAAGAAAATTACAGAGGAAAACAGTCTGTCGAAAATGATACTGGAGCATAAGGTAGGAGATAAGGTTAATCTAAAAATTATACGAGGAGGCAAAACAATAAGTCTAATCGCCACGCTTGGCGAACGTTCAGAATAAAATCTGAATAAAATCTTGAATAAAATTCAAATCATACAAGTTATACAAATCATATGAATGGCGGCGATTTTACAACAAAAGCGCAGGAAGCAATTCAACGCTCACAAGAAATAGCGGCTGAAAGGCAGCATCAACAGATAGATGCCTTGCACTTGTTATTTGCGTTGACGGAAGACAGTGAGGGTGTGGTTGATTTGATTTTGAGAAAACTGGGCAAAAGTCACGAAGAGATTAGAAAACAAACTGAGCAGTTATTGGTTACTCTGCCTCGTGTTTTTGGCCAGACTTCTTTTGGTCAGGCTTATCTGACCCAGGATTTTGCCAGAATTCTTGACCAGGCCAAGAAAGAATCAAGGTCAATGGGAGACGAGTTCATATCCGTGGAGCACTTGCTCCTCGGAATTTTAGCTACGCAGAACAGGGCGAGGGATGTTCTCATTGGAATTGATTACAAAGATGTTTTGAAAACTTTGAAAGAGGTGAGAGGCGGAGAGAAAATTATAGACCAGAACCCAGAATCTAAATATCAAATCATTGAAAAATATACGCGCAATATGACTCAGGAGGCCAGAGATAAAAAGCTCGACCCGGTTATCGGCAGGGAGGACGAGATAAGAAGAATTATTCAGGTTATCTCCCGCCGCCGCAAGAACAACCCGGTTTTAATCGGAGAAGCGGGGGTCGGGAAGACGGCGATAGTAGAAGGACTTGCCCAAAGAATAATTTCCGGCGACATTCCGGAAAGTCTGAAAGAAAAAGAGATTATCGTTTTAGACCTCGGTTCGATGATAGCCGGCACAAAATATCGGGGAGAATTCGAATCAAGATTGAAGGCACTCTTGAGGGAAATCAACCGAGCAGCCGGTAAATATATTCTTTTTATTGACGAGATGCATACATTGGTCGGCGCCGGTGCCGCCGAAGGGGCCATTGACGCCTCCAATCTCTTAAAACCAGCTCTGGCCAAGGGTGACCTGAAAGCCATTGGTGCCACGACCTTGAAAGAGTACCAAAGATATATAGAAAAAGATCCGGCATTGGAGAGAAGATTCCAGCCCGTTTTCACCAGCGAACCCTCCGTTGATGACACAATTGCTATCTTGCGAGGCATCAAGGAAAAATACGAACTTCACCACGGAGTCAAGATAAAAGACGCGTCTCTTGTTGCGGCGGCAAAGCTTTCCCAGAGATACATCGGTGACAGATTCTTGCCGGACAAAGCTGTTGATTTAATTGACGAAGCCGCCTCCGCTTTAAGATTGGAAGTTGAATCGGAGCCGATAGATTTAGAAAAACTCAAGCGCCAGCTGATGAAACTACAGATAGAAAGGGCGGCTCTTAAAAAAGAAAAGACTTCCAATAAAACGCTGAGAGAAATAGACAAAAAAATAGCGGAGGTAAGAGAAAAAAAAGACAAGATTGAAATACAATGGCGGAGAGAAAAGGAGTTGATAGACGGTATAAAAAAACTGAAAAAGAGTTTGGAAGAGTTAAGGGGCCTGTCCGAAACCGCGGAGAGGAATGGTGATCTGCAAAAAGTTGCAGAAATTCGTTACGGAAAAATACCGCAGAGCGAGAAACAGCTTAAAAAACTGGAGAGGGGACTAAAGGCTTTCCAGGAGGGCAAAAGATTATTGAAGGAAGAAGTCACCGAAGAGGATATCGCCCAGATTATCTCGCGCTGGACCGGCATTCCGGTGATGCGAATGTTGGAAGAGGAAAGCCACAAGCTGGCTCGGATGGAAGACGAAATTCATAAAAGAATCATCGACCAGGATGAAGCCGTGAAGGCTGTCTCCGATGCCATACGCCGCTCTCGGGCGGGAGTCGCTGAAGAGAGAAAGCCGATGGGTGTTTTCTTGTTCTTGGGCCCAACGGGAGTCGGTAAAACGGAATTAGCCAGAGCTCTGGCGGGATTTTTATTCAACGACGAGAACGCTTTGGTCAGTCTTGACATGTCTGAATACATGGAGAGACACACCGTCTCCAAGCTTATTGGCTCGCCGCCGGGCTATGTCGGTTATGAGGAGGGCGGTCAGTTAACCGAGAAGATTCGTCGCCGACCTTACAGCGTGGTGCTCTTTGATGAAATCGAAAAAGCCCATCCGGACGTCTTTAACGTTTTACTTCAGGTTTTCGACGAGGGGAGACTGACAGACGCGAAAGGCAGAAGTGCTAATTTTAAAAATACGATTCTGATTATGACCTCCAATATAGGTAGCGAAGAGATAGCCGAGGCTCAGGCTATCGGTTTTGAGAAGAAAAAGAAAGAGGCCAGGAGGACGATATCTAGGGAGGAGTTAAGGAGTAAGATAAACGAGAGATTGAAAGACTATTTCAAGCCTGAATTTTTAAATCGGCTAGATGAAACCATCATCTTTAATTACCTGAGTGAAAAGGACATCGAAAAAATAGTTGATTTGCAGTTGCGTGATTTGCAAAAGAGATTAGAAGGAAAGAGAATGCACATCAACTTGACCGAGTCCGCTAAAAGATACCTCGCAAAAACAGGCTTTAATCCCAAATTCGGTGCCAGACCCCTCAAGCGTACGATTCAAAACTTTATTTTGAATCCCCTGGCGCAGAAAATAATAGAAGGAGTGGTGAGAGAGGGCGAGAGGCTGAAAATAGACGAAGAAGGAGGGAAAATCGTTATCACCCCTTTCCCCAAGAGAATAAAGAAAATAGAACTTCTAAGTCAGTCGTCAAAGTAAAAAACACCTTCTCTTAAGAGGGTGTTTTTGTTTATCTGGAATTTGCCGATAATTTTTGCTATAATCTTCGCATATGGCAAAAAGAAAAAAACAATTTGAAGCGATACCCGGAATGTCAGATATCCTGCCGAAAGACCAGACGCTTTGGTTGAAGATTGAAGAAATCGTCAGTTCGGTAGCCAACTTCTATAATTTTTCCAAGATCACAACCCCCATCGTGGAAGAGGCGGATCTTTTTATCAAAGGAACCGGAGAAGAAACCGATATAGTCGCCAAGCAAATGTACGGTTTTACCACCAAGGGCGGTCAGAGAGTGGTTTTGAGACCTGAGTTTACTCCCTCAATCGTTCGCGCTTATATTCAGAGCGGCATGGAATCTCTATCAAAGCCCGTTAAGCTCTGGAGTTTTGGGCCGGTTTTCCGCTACGAGAGGCCCCAGAGAGGCCGCAATCGTCAATTCTGGCAGTTTAATTTCGAGATATTCGGGGACAGATCGTCTTTTGAAGACGCCCTTTTAATACAAGCCTTTTCCGATGTGTTAAGAGATTTATCGATTACCAACTGGGTTCTGGAGGTTAATTCCATCGGTTGCAAGGAGTGCCGACCCAATTACATCCGTCAACTGAAAAACTATTATAAAAACAGAATAAAAGAACTTTGTTTCGATTGCAAAAAAAGACTGACGAAAAACCCTTTAAGATTGCTCGACTGCAAGGAAGAAAAGTGCCAGAGACTCAGGAAGTTTGCTCCTCAGATTGTCAATTCTCTCTGCCAGGAGTGTCACCAGCAATTAAAAGAGCTTCTGGAAACGCTCGACGTAATAAGGATACCCTACGAGCTCAACCCATACCTCGTCAGGGGATTGGATTATTATGCCCGAACGGTTTTTGAATTTATTCCCTCCGATAAAAAAGAAAAAGGCCAGAGTACTTTGATTGGCGGAGGTAGATATGATTATCTAATAGAGCAGTTGGGAGGAAAGGACACGCCGGCGGTAGGCGGAGCGGGCGGAGTGGAGAGAATCATCGAAGAGCTGAAAGACCAAAAGATCAATATCTTAAAAAAGAGAGTGGACAGATTCGAAGAGGCGCCAAAATTGTTTTTGGCGCAGCTGGGAACACTGTCAAAGAGGAAAGCTCTTTTGTTGCTTCAAGATTTTAAGAAAAGCAGGATAAGGGTCGGCGAAAATTTAGGCAAAGACAATCTCAAAATTCAACTGGCCCAGGCGGCCGGCATGGGCGTGAAATACACTCTGATTTTGGGACAGAAAGAAGCGATTGACGAGACGATAATCATGCGCGACATGGAAACCGGCATCCAGGAGATTTTTCCCCTCTCGGAGATAGTGAAGGAGGTCAAAAGCAGAATCAAATAACAAATTCGCTATTTTATATTTCCTTGCCCTAAGACTACGGGCGCAAGCCCGGAGCGTGGCGGAGGAAAATACATAAATCACAAAATTTTGCTAATCAAAATTTTAAAGGTACGTAAGTACCATGGATGTAAGTCCACAGATTTTTATGGATTGCGTTTTCTGCAAGATTGCCAAAAAAGAGATACCCGCCGAAATATTTTTCGAGGATGAGGATATATTGGGATTTAAGACGATTAATCCGGCTGCGCCGGTGCATCTACTTTTCATTCCGAGATATCACATCGAATGGAAAGAAGATTTTTCCGACAAAGACTTGATGATGCTTGGTAAGCTCATATCCGTCGCAAAGAAGTTCGCCATTAAAAAGAATATTTTTTCAGCCTGCAAGATGATTTTTAACATCGGGGAAATAGGCCAGATTAAACACATTCACCTTCACCTGATAGGGGGGTGGGAAGAAGGAGAAATGCCTCAGGATAAAACTTAAAATGGAGTTAAACTTCAAAAATCTTAAGAAAAAAAATATTCACATCTTGGGGATTTCGGGATTAGAGGGCGCTGCGATGCTCGATTTTTTTTTAATGAACGGATTTTCCAAAATTAGCGCGCATGACCTTTCTTCAAGAGAAGAACTAAAGGACAATTTCATTAAGAACCATCCCGGCTTTTCGAGGTCGGTCGCGGAAAAATACTTTAGGAAAATTTCCTCCTTTAAGAAGACAGCTTTTTACCTTAAAGACGATTATCTTAAGGAGATAGAAAGGGCTGATTTAGTTTTCGCTCCGCAGTCCTGGTTTCTTTACAAAGAAAACAAGCCCCTCTTGAAACTACAAAGAAAAATACCGGTCCTTAACATAATCAATCTTTACTTCTCATTTGGCTTTAAAATTATCGGTGTTACCGGATCCCAGGGCAAGACGACAACCAGCCGTCTAATCCGCCATCTATTCACCGTCTCCAACAAGGATATTTACTATGGCGGCAACGACAAAAAAGCCGTTCAGTCGCTTCCTTTCTTAACAAAAGTTTCTCCCGATAATTTTCTACTCCTGGAAATTAGCCATCGGCAGTTGCGGTTTCTCAAAAACCAAAAGGGACCTTATATCTCCGTTATTTTGAATATCAGCAGAAACCATCTTGACGAAGTGAGGAATTTCAAAGAATATCAAGGCCTCAAAAAGAGAATTTTACTTTCCCAGGGCAAAAAGGATTTTGCCGTCTTAAACTTTGATGACAAACTCGTCAAAAAATTTTCCAGAGTTGCAAAAAGTCAGGTATTTTTCTTTTCCTCGACTGTGCCGCAAGAAAGGGGAGCTTTTCTTGATAGAAAAGACGGCTTTCTAAAGATAAAAATCAAAGGAAGAGAGATTAATATTGTCGGGATAAAAGAGCTTTCTCTGCAAGCCCAGCATCATCTTCAGGACGTCTTGGCGGCAGCCGCGGTGGGATTTTTATCTAAAATAAGTCTATCAAATATAAAAAAGGCGATTAAAACTTTTGTCTGGCCGAGCGACTGTTTTGAGTGCTTGGGAAAATTCAAGGGCGTTGAATACTATAGCAATCTGGCGTCGGCCACTCCTGAAGCCGCCAAATTAGCCGTTGAGAACCTAACATCTAAGAAATATACGGGTAAGAGAATATTCCTCTTAACCGGCGGGGAAGACAAGAAGATGGATTATCGGGGTTTGATTGATGCCATCAAAAGAGGAGTTGATTTCTTGGTTTTGTTTCCTGACAGCGTTTCCAGAAAAATAAAATTAAAAATAAATCGTGGAAAATCATCGTTGATCGTCAAGACGGTTGAAAGCTTGAAGGAAGCGGCCGCTTTTTTGAAATCAAAAACAAAAAGGGGAGACACCGTTCTTCTATCTCCCGGCGGAGCCTTCTTTAAAAGTAAGTACGGTTCCCGGAAAGTTTTTTTAAAAATGATTGAGCAGAAATAATTTTCTGTTTACTGTTACCTGTTAAGGATTGACATCAATCTTTAAAAACGTTATATTTTTCTTCTGTAAGCATTAAAAAACAGCTTACTTACTTTTTAAAGTAAGCTAGAGCAGCTTGCTTGAAAAGAATTAATAATCAAATTTCATGTGACTACGTAAGGGAGATTTGCCTGGCATGATTGCACTTCTTGCAATTTTTGTAGGCCTATTTTTTTTGTTATATCATCTCTCATTCTTATCGTTTTTTGTAAGAGCATTCATATTTATTGGTTTCGCGTTCCGTGTTTCCCACTTGATGGGTTTCTTCATGCTCGATTAAAATTTACTCTTTAGAGTATCTCCGATTTTCGCTATAATATCGTTGTATGGATTTTTTCAATCTTATAAGTAAGGAGGTTTTTAATGTTTGGAGATACGCCAATTTTTATAAAGAATTTGTTCGGCCAGAGTTTCGCCTCTCCGGCGGAGAGGGATGGACAACAGAAGAATCTCACCAATCGTTACCGGATCATTTGCCGCCCTTATATTTTAAAAGAGAAGACC
Organism: Patescibacteria group bacterium; assembly: GCA_043803845.1. Lineage (GTDB taxonomy): Bacteria > Patescibacteriota > Minisyncoccia > Minisyncoccales > JAZDJT01. The sequence goes on along the minus strand of JAZDJT010000012.1, from coordinate 2,614 downwards.
GAAACGCGCTCGGTTCCTTTAAAATTAGAGGGCTTTCCTATCAAATTTCCCGGGCCTGGCAAAATGGAGAAAAAAAATTCTGCATCTCTTCTACTGGTAATGCTGCCTTGGCCGCCGCAGTTCTCTGTCGTAAAACCAACCTGGAATTATTTTGTTTTTTTCACAAAAATCCGAAAGACAAAACTAAGAGAGAAAAAGTTTTAAAAGAAATCTCGAATCAGAAACCAAGCGGAATTTTTTTTGAGGAAAAACCGACCGAGAAATGCCGCGCATTCGCAAAGGCGAATGGCATCTACAACCTGACCGCTTCCTCCGATCCATGGTCTTCTGAGGGATTTAAGTCCATCGGCTTTGAGTTGGCGGAAAAAAAATTATTATCCCAAGCAGCAGGAAAAGTGGGAGGCGTGTTTTGTTTTTCTTCCAGCGGCTCTTCGATTATCGGGATAGGCGAGGGTTTCCGCTTTTTGCTTCAAAATGGAGTTATCAAAACGGCCATTCCTTTGTATCCAGTCAAGAATGTCAGTATCAAGAGGGGAGTCGAAGTCGAAAGTTTGGTCCAGGAGAGTAACGGAGAAATTATCAATATTAATTTAAATGACCTCGGCAAGTCCCAAAAACTTTTGTCTCTTTTGAGTGTTCAGACCTCGGTTGAGGGAGCAGCAGCCTTGGCCGGATTTTTAAAAGTCCAGAAGGTGAAAAAAATAGAAAAACCGATTATAATTTTAAGTGGTAGAAAGTGGATTTAGCTATGGAAAAAAGTTTTTCGCATCAACCCGATTACGTTCTGACTTGGGCTCTGGTTTCCTTGGTTTTTTTGGGTTTGATGATGCTTTTTACTTCTTCTTCTTGGGTTTCACTGGAAAAGACCAAGAGTTCCACCTATTACCTTTCGCATCAGATTTTGTACGGCTTGCTACCCGGTATTTTGCTCGCTTTTATTTTTTCCAGGATTTCCCTCAAATTCATCAAGGGCAGCGCCGCTTTGTTTTTCATATTGTCCCTCATTTCCTTGGTTTTAGTTTTTATACCGGGCCTTAAATTTGAAGCCGGCGGAGCCGCCAGCTGGCTGGCAGTCGGCGATTTTACTTTCCAGCCTTCGGAGTTCGCCAAGCTGGCGCTGGTCGTTTATCTGGCTGCGTTCTTTGAGAAGAAAATAACCCAGGACAAGATAAAAAGTTTTAAAAATAGTCTTCAGCCCTTTGTGGTGATATTAATACCCTTCGCTCTGCTGCTCCTTTTTCAGCCGGACATGGGAACCCTGGGCATCATAATTCTAATCGCCTTTTTGATGTTCTTTTGCGCCGGCGGAAACCTTCTGCACGTTTTCCTTCTGATTTTGATTGGTCTAATGGTTCTGGGGCTGGGATTTTTAATTCGTCCTCATCAGGCCGAGAGGTTTATGACTTTTTTAAATCCGAGCGAAGACACTCTGGGTGCAAGTTATCAGGTTAATCAATCTTTGATAGCTCTGGGCTCGGGAGGAATTTTCGGCAGGGGCTTTGGCAACGGCATACAGAAATACAACTACTTGCCTCAGCCGATGAATGACACCATTTTTGCAGTCTGGGCCGAGGAAACAGGCTTCATAGGCTCGATTTTTATAATTTTTTTATTCTTGATAATTTTTTGGCGCGGTCTTATAATATCTAAAAGAGCTCCGGACGATTTCTCTCGCTTGCTGGCGATAGGCATTCTGTCATGGATAGGCGTTCAGTCTTTTATCCACATTATGGGAGTCTGCAACTTGATTCCCTTCACGGGCATACCCCTACCTTTCATCAGCTACGGCGGCTCGGCCCTGATTTTCGCTCTCATCGGGACAGGAATTTTAATCAATATATCGAGAAGAACAATTTAAAGTAGCCCTAAGCGCTACACGCTAAACCCTACATCTTAATATGAGAATTCTATTTACCGGCGGAGGCACCGGAGGTCACATTTTCCCAGTCATAGCGGTGAAAAGAGAAATTGAAGCTATCTATTCCCTAAGAAAAGAATACTATTCTTATCCCACTGAATTTGAGTTTGCCGGAGGAGAGATGAAAGGGATAGAGGTTCTCGCCAAAGAGAATATCAAGCTAAAAAAAATAGTTCCCTCCAAGTGGCGGCGTTATTTTTCCTTTAATAACCTTACCGACCTTTTTAAATTGCCGATATCTTTATTGCAGGCGGCCTTCTACGTCTGGTCATTTATGCCAGACATCATTTTTTCCAAGGGCGGTCCCGGTTCTCTGCCGATAGTTTTGATTGGTTGGCTTTACAGGATCCCCGTGGTGATTCACGAATCAGACAGCGTGCCAAGTGCCACTAATCAGTTTTCCTCGCCTTACTCAAAAGTTGTTACCATCTCTTTCGAGGAGACAAGACCGTTTTTCCCCGCAAAGAAAACGATTTTGACGGGCAATCCCATCAGGCAGAAAATCCTCTCCGGTTCCGCGGAAAAAGCAATGGAGATTTTTGAACTGACCGGTTCTCGGAAAGTTATACTGATTATCGGCGGCAGCCAGGGAGCGAAAGAAATCAATTCCGTTTTCGTTGACGCGATGTACAGTTACATTAACATGTACGAGATTATCCACGTCTGCGGACCGAAGAATTTTCAGGAAATGGATTT
>JAZDJT010000011.1:0-8860 GCA_043803845.1 Patescibacteria group bacterium | reverse complement strand
ATACCGATGAGTCCCGCTTGGGGGACAGGGGCCACCGTAACCAATTTCCCCAAAATCAGTTTGACCTTCTATCGCGCCTTCGGGCGCCATACCCTCTTCAATTTCTTTTATTCCAAGAGGAATATTCCATATCGTCCAGTGAGTAAAAGTTCCCTGCGGCGCGTCCGGGTCCTCAAGTATCAGAACTAAATCCTTTGCTTCTTGCGGCTCGCCCGATATCGTCAGGGGCGGACTAATATTCTCTCCGTCGCAGGTATATTTTTGAGGAATGCTAGAATTATTTTCGAAAGCCGAACTCTTCAAGGTAAGATTCGCCATAGGTATAACGTTTGGAAAATTATTTTTTTGTTTCCGCCAGAACCAAAATCCGCCAATGATTAAAATCAAAATTACGACTATGAAAAAAAGTGATTTTTTCATATGTTCTTGGCGTTTTTCGACCTTTTCGATGTTCTCGTTTTAAAAATTTTTATCCAGCGGTATTTTTTAAATTGGTCTCTATAAAATTTGAATTCCTTATAACCATAACCTCTCAAGATGTCTTCTATTATTCTCTTTTGACGCGAATCTATCTCCATATAAATTATACCATTTCTCCTCAAAAATCTTTTTGCTTTACCTAAAAATTTTGAGATTATTTCTAATCCTTCTCGTCCTCCGAGTAAGGCGATTTTCGGCTCGTATTTTTTTACCGACGGGTGAACTTCTTTTAGTCTCTCTTTAGCTACGTAAGGGGGATTAGCAAAGATATAATCATACCTACCTTTAATGCCGGAAAAGATGTTGGTCTTAATAATTTTTACCCGATTTTGTTTGATTTTGTTAAGTCCGAGATTTATTTTTATCTGGCGAAGTGCTCTTTTATCTATGTCTCCAAAATCGATCATTTTAAAGTACTCTGGGCAGGCTTTTTGGATGGCAATGCCGATACAACCGGACCCAGAAAAAACATCTAAGACTAAAAATTCTCTGCCTTTAGTTTTTAGTTTTCTGCTTTTAGTTTTTATCTCCTTTATCGCCCTCTTGAGCCAGAATTCCGTTTCCACCCTTGGAATAAAAATCCTTTGCGATAAGTCGATCCTGCAACCCAGAAAATCGACAAATCCCTCCGAGTATTCGAAGGGCAGTTGAGTCTTCAGTATTTTTTTCTCTTTTAACATTTGTCTTTCGCTGCCAACTGGCCGCAGGCTGCTTTGATGTCGCGGCCGAAGCGGTAACGCTGGGTGACTCTTATCCCCTCTTTTTCTAAAACACCTTTGAACCTTTTAATTCTCTCCTGGCTCGATGGTTGAAAAGTTCCCGTTGGATTATAGCTGATTAAATTTACCAAGAAAAGCGGGTTCTTCATTATCTCTGCCAGTTGCCGAGCTTCTTTTTCGGAATCGTTCAAATCTTTTATCATTATGTACTCAAACATCACTCGTCTATGAGTCTTTTTTACGTAATCATCTACCGCATCCAAAACTTCCCCAACTGAATATTTTTTGTTAATCGGCATAATCAGAGAACGCAATTTATCGTTGGGTGCGTGCAGAGATATAGCCAAGTTTATTTCCGCTTTTTCAGAGGATAATTTTTTTATACCCTCAATAATCCCGACCGTGGAAATGGAAAAACGCCTGATTCCCAAATTAAACCCCTCTTTATCGTTAAGAATTCTAATCGCTCCCAAGACATTGTTGTAATTCAAAAATGGTTCGCCCATGCCCATAAAAACGACATTGCTGATTCTTTCTTTCGTTTTTTTAAGGTGGCGCGAGAAAAAGATAACCTGCTCGACAATCTCGAAGATTTCTAAATTCCTTTTGAAACCAATTTTACCCGTGGCGCAAAATTGGCAACCCAAGGGACATCCCACCTGAGAGGAAACGCAGATAGTATTTCTCCCCTCTTTGCCATTTGGTAAGTTGTCCGGGTCCGACGGTTCCCCGTATCTCATTAAAACCGATTCTATTTTCAAATTATCCTTTAATGTAATCAGTGCCTTAATAGTTCTTCTATCCTCTGAAAAAAAAGTTTTGGCATTGATAGAAAGAGGGCAAATTTTCTTTAGCTCTTCTCTCAAATTTAAGGGAAGCGTGGTCGCTTGAGACCAATCCTCAATTAAGTCTTTATAAACTACTTCTTTTATCTGCTTTAAACGGAAAGACGGCGCTCCCCTGAGAACGTCTTGAATGTAAGTTAAATCCATAAATTGATATTTTAAATTAATGAATCTTTTTGTATTCCTCGAGAGCGACTTTCAAAATCTTTATCGCCTCCCTGAGTTTTGGAGAAGATAAAACAAAAGCGATGCGTATTTCGTTTTTACCAAGACCCGGCGTGGCATAAAAACCCGAAGCTGGCGCTACCATCACCGTCTTTTTGTTGATGGAAAAATCTTCTATCAGCCATTTGGCGAAATCATCGGAATCTTTTACGGGCAGCTTGACAGTTATGTAGAAAGCGCCCTTAGGCTTTAGACATTGGATTCCGGAAATTTTCTGCAGCTCTTTGAAAACTTCATCTCTCCTTTTCTTATACTCTCCAACTATTTTCTTGGCATATTTTTTCGAATTCTCAAGAAGCGGAACAACTGCCAACTGTTCCACCACAGGAGAGGAAAGCCGAGCCTGGGCGAATTTAGTGGCTGCCGCGATAACCTCCTTGTTTTTTGAGGCAAGGCATCCCATTCGCGCGCCGCAGGCACTGAATCTCTTTGAAACGCTATCCAATAAAATAGCCCTCTGGTGAGTTTTGGGGAAATCCATTATCGAATAATGTCTTTCTCCGTCGTAAACAAACTCTCGATAGACTTCGTCAGAAAGAATAAAAAGATTGTGTTTTTCAGCTATGCCGATAACCATTTCTATCTCTTTTTTTCTGTAAACCGTTCCGGTGGGATTATTGGGGTTACAAATTAAAATGCCGCGTGTTTTTTGGGTGATTTTCTTTTCAATCTCTTCTTCTTCAGGCAAACGAAAACCATTTTTTGACAAAGTCCTCAACGCCGCTAAATTGATACCGGCCACCGAAGCATAACCGTTGTAATTGGTGTAAAACGGCTCAAAAACAAGAAGTTCCTCGCCAGGATTGCAAACAGCGGCGAAAGCAAAGAGAATGGCTTCGCTGCCGCCGGTTGTAATTATTATCTCGGAAACGTCAAAATTGATTCCGACACTTTTATAATATTTTTTCCACGCCATCTGTACCTCTGGAATGCCCGCTGAGGGAGTGTAGGCTAGTGTCTTCTCCTTAAATTTTTTTATTCTTCTCAAAATTTCTGGCGGAGTTTCAAGATCGGGTTGTCCGATGTGAAGTTCAAAAACCTTCTTCCCTTTTTTCTTTGCCTCAAGTAAAAGAGGGACAAATTTTCTGATCGGGGAAAATTGAGCTTCCTTGGAACGTCTGGAGACAGCTAAACCGACGTTGGTCATAAAGCTTAATAATTAAACGAAGGGTTTGGCTCTTTTCAGCCAGTTTTCATACTGACAGTTTTCACTGTGTAAAGGCGGCTCTTTTTTCCTCAAGAGTTCAACCGCCTCTCTAAAAAAAACCGGGACGAGAGAAGGATTGGTCTTTATTTTATGAAGTTCCTTTTTAAAAGGAAGCTTATCTTTAAAGCCGTTTCCCTTATCAACGATGTAAAAAGCAAGATACCCTTCCCTTGACGTTTTATAATTATTGGCCTCCAGGAGATAGGTGTAAACATCCAACTGCAGCTGAAAACGGTCATAGATATTTGCGCTGCTGCTGCCAGTAGATTTGTAATCAAGAGGTGCTAGCTTGCCGTCGGGAAATTCCAAAACGTCATCTACCGCTCCAAATAGCGTAGCGTCAAGCTCTCTATCGTAATAGCGAATCCCTTTAAAATTGTTACGCCATCTATCTAAAAGCTCTTGGTCGGGAAAAAGCTTGGCGTCAATATTATTTTTCAAAAGCAAGGGATGAGATTCTCCTTTTTTTCTATAAGAGTCAAACTCCTCTTTTAAAAGGATATCAACGGCGGCGTTTAAGGCATAAGGATAAGGCTGAGGCCTCTTTATGCCTTGACGTTTCTCCAACCAAAAACAAAAAGGGCATTCCTTAAAAAGATTTAGAGAATTTGGCGAAAGCTGAATTTTATTGTTACTCATTTCTTTGTCGCTAGTTTAAAAATTAACAATACCCTCTTCTCACTTTTTTGATGACCGCGAAAATTAAGGCGTTAAAAATTCCGATGGTCGCGATGCTAAACACGAGAGAGGAAATAAAGTTGAGTAAAATCGCCAGCGGAAAATTTATATTCTCTGTGCCCATATCTAAATTCCATCCCCTGTTTAAAAGCTCGTAATTACTTTTCGAATAAATCTCTTTTGCCTCGCTATATTCCTGGGTACTTCGAGAGATTGAAAAAACCGTAAGAGGAAATCCATAGGTTCTACTGGTCCTGAATACAGCAGGCTCCGTGCTATTCACTACATTTCGAGAATAGAAAAAAGACAGCAGAAAAAGATTAATCGTCAGTATAACGGTAAAAATTATATCTTTTTTGGAAATCATTTTTTTCTTATCACTAAAAGTTCCTCTAGCCACACGTCCTTATTCCTGCCCGAGGACTTGATATCTATGGGCGTAATTGTCCATTTTATCCCTTTTGCGCTTTCTAACTCCTTTAATATTTCAACCCAAACTCTTCGGGAGTATTCGATTCCTAAAAGACCGCTCTGGGGACGAGACTTACGAATCGGAAAAATCCTTATTTCGCCAATTTCTTTCAACGCTTCCAGGGAAAAAATTAGAGTCTTCTTGGGAAACTTTTTTTCTCCCGAAAAGGAAGGCGCTTCAACGGCGGCAAAAGATATTATTAAGTCGAAATCCCTAGTCGGAAAAGGTCCCTTTTCAAAATCGGCGTATAAAAGATGACCTCTGTAATTGCTCGGAACCGCTTCTTTTTTTATGCGGTAATCAAAGCCAAAGACGTCTTCTGTTATTTTCTTATCCAGACATTCCTTAATGAAATTCCCGTCGCCGCAGCCAAGGTCCAATATCTTTTTCCCTTTCAACTCTTCTTCTGTCAGGTCTAAACCCGCCAAATATCTTTTTAAATCTTTTCCCCTCTTCTCGTACTCAAAAAATTCCGGCACCTCTCTCACCACAGCCTCTTCAGACCATTTTCTCTCGGCGTAATCGCGAAATTGCTTATCCCATTTCTCTCGCGGCAGAGAAATCTGCTCCAGTAAAAATTTTCTGAATTCCTTCTGCTCCATGTTTATTATCTCTTATTAAAAATATTAGTGGTAAGATAATGGTATTTAAAGCGAGAACGCGACATCCAAGCGTCATAAAATATTCTCCGCCACTCCCCCTTCCAGAAAGCCATCTCCGGCAGAAACAAAAACCCGTCTTTATAACCAATATAACGAGTTTTGAGGACAAAATGAAGATAGGCTATAGCGGCGCAAAGTAACGCCCATCTTTGGTTTTGCGTTTTGCAAACAGCGCAGAGAGAATCTTTTTGACGGATCGTCACTCCACTTTTTTCTTTCTTAAATTTTCTCTTTTGCGTACAGCAGATTTCTTCCAAGGCCTTGCCCAAAACATTAATAAAAATATTATCGCCGCAGATTTCTCTTGTCATTTTTGTAGAAACTTCAATCAAATTCCTATCAAGAACAAATCCTCTTTCCTCCAGTTTCTCTCTTATTTCTCTGGCAAATTCCGCAAACTGAGGAACGAGAGCCGGCGGCAAGGGCGAAACATTTTTTTCCTTGAAGGACTTAGTCGAAAAGAATTTTTCAAAGAGCCGCATATCGCCTTTACCCCTTCCCTCTGTCAAAGGTGCATCAACGACTATTGTCTTTGCGTTCTTCAAAAACGGGGTTACCTTTCTGATAACATTCCTTCCTAATATGTCCTGGCACTGTTCCTGCCAAACTTTTTGAGGAAAAAGGCTATTCTCCTGTCTTTCCAAAATACAAATTCCCGTTGTCTTCTTCTCTCTCCATCCGAGGTCTATCCCGATAAAAAATTCTTTTCCCTCTGTTTTTTTTATCATTTTAGAAATTATCAACGAGCATTTTAAAAGAGGTCTTCTATCATTTTTCTATGGTCGTAACCAATTTTTTCAGGCAGTTCTTTTATTGAAAAGAATTTAAATTCCGACCCCTCGAAGTTAAGACGGATGTCTTTACTTACCGGTTCAAGAAGAAAATTAACGGCAACGCTGTGATATCTCGGATCTCTCTTCGGATCGGAGTAGACGCCGACTAATCTCTTGATTTTAACTTCTATCCCCAGCTCTTCTCTCATTTCCCTTTTTATCGCTTCCTCGACCGTCTCTCCGTATTCAACGTGCCCTCCCGGCAGGGTCCAATAACCGAGAAATGGCGGAATTGCCCGCCTGACTAATAAGATTTTTTCTCCGTCCGAAACTATTCCGTCAACAGCCAGTATAGGACTTCTTGACTTGATTAATCTTAATGTATAAAGTATTTTTTCAAAGATATTTGACATAACAAAAAAGGGAGAAACTATTGTTTTTTTCTCCCGACGAAATTTTCTTCCATGATGAATCTTTTCTCTGTTATCGCTTTTTGGACATCACGTTCTTTCATCGTTTTCGGCCTAACCTCCTCATACAGTCTATTCTGCTCATCGCTAAGCAACCAAATCATGATTTCGAAAGTACATTTTTCGAAACAAATCTTAGTCCTTTCCAGAATAGAGCCAGCCGGGTTATCGCCTTTGAGTGAACAGTTGAGGCAGGGCGTACGGTAGCCACCACAGAGATAGTTACCAGCCTTAATTGAGTAATCCATTCCCGACCTTCGCAACGCTATTTCCCGCTCAATGGTTGAATTCAATTTTTAAGCCACCTCTTTTATTATATTAAAAATACATTAAAAATCCAATGCCGATTAATAAGTCAACAAGACGCCTATCAACAAACCGAATATTGCTCCGATAAAAACCTCTACCGAGGTGTGGCCAAGAAGTTCTCTCAACCCAATCATCTCAAGTTTTTTCTTCCTGTACAAATCTTCAACGATTTTATTTAAAGCCTCTGCTTGCTTACCTGCCGCTTTTCTGATGATTCTGGCATCAAAGATAATTAGCGCCGCAAGAGCTGACGCCAAAGCAAAATAGCCGGAACCCAAGCCGAATTTAATGGCGCAGGATGTCGCCAGAGCTATCACTCCGGCGGTGTGAGAGCTGATGATTCCGCCGGTTAAAACAAACCATTTAAAATCGAAGCGACGTTCGCTGACTATCTTAGTGATGACTTTTACGCCCTGGGCTCCTAACCAGCCGGTGAAAGCTGAGATGAGCGGTTCGTTATAAAAAATTTCTCTTAAGACGCTAAGCATATTAAAAAATAACTTTAAAAATTATTGGAAAAATCTTTTTATTGTATCTAAAACGCTGGGGGTATATCTAAGGCGTTTCCAGTCGTCCTTGGAAACCCATTTAAACTCGGCATGCTCTTTTCTATCTATTTTCAGAATGTCCCCTTTGTTAAACTGCGTTTTCACGGCGTAAATTTCTGTGTTGGGATAACGGTAAACGTAAAAAGGACTGCTCGCTTTTCTTATGTTAAAGTTGGTCTCTTCCTTGGTCTCCCTGACGATGGCATTAATCAAATTTTCGTTCTCTTCAATCCTTCCGCCGGGCAAATCCCATAAACCTGGAGAATCCTTGACGCCAAGGCTTCTTTTCAAAACCAGTACTCTATTTTTATCGTCGGTGATGATGACGTTAACTCCCTTTTCCATTATCAATTTTTACTCAATTAAAAATCTCAATTTTTATTTAAAGACGACAGGAACTCTTAGCTGGTCGGCGTTCTGCGGCAGGTCTGATGGATTGCTCTTTTCTAGAATAAGCGTACCTTTTTCGTCACTTGTGGCAGAAAATTTCAGCTCGGCCTTAAAAAGAACGAAGTCGTCCGTTGTCCACTCGCCTTGGGCCTGGGCCTCTGTACTTGCTAAAACATTTCCATCTTTATCAAGAAGTTTTATTGGAAAAGTCGCCTCGAAAAACCAAGAACCTCTTGCTCGGCCCTTAATTTGCCAAGGGCTTTCTATCCTTTCATTTGGCCGAGGACTATCTATTATTATCAGGTCAGTTTTTTCTAATTCATTGCCGATATCTTCTGTAAAAACCTCTCCGTCCGGCACTTTGCACTGTCGTGGATAACTCTCCATAATCGGATAGCCGGCCTTGACACAATCATCAAAACTTTTCAATTCAGAAGGAATCTTATAATAGTTTAGATAAAACCATATGCCAGTGGCGACAATAACGATCGCTATAAGGATACTAATAATTTTATTCATATATTTATTCGCAATAAATTAATGGACAATGAGTAATATAGTTATCCCCTTCCCAAAAAATTTGTTCTGATTCTTGTTCTCCATTATTTTGAATCCATTTTTCTAATTCAATTTTATCAATAAAAATCAACTTTATCAAAAAACAATTTTGTCCCCTACTTCGATACCATTCTCTTCTATAAATCCGGCATTGACTTCTACGACCGAATCAACTTTTTCTTTTGGTTTCAAAGAATCCGGTGGCTGGTAATCCTCCGGTCGGACGTTCTGGGTGATACCTACCACCTCATCACCCCTGATCCAGATGAAGTCCAGGGATAGCAAAGTGTCTTTCATCCAAAAGGAATAATAGTTGGGTTCACTGAAAAGAAAAATCATACCTCGGTTTCTAGGAAGATATTCTCTGCCGGAGAGACCTTTGGCTTTTTCCTCTGGAGTGATGGCTGTCTCAACGGAGATTTCGGTCTCGTTAATCTTTATTGACTTTAAAGACGCGGTAAGAAAAGATTTATAGATAAGAAAAACGACTATTAAAATAGCTATCGCCGAAATCAGAAGAATTA
>JAZDJT010000010.1:0-22541 GCA_043803845.1 Patescibacteria group bacterium | reverse complement strand
GCCAAATTTAACAAGAACACTGGCAAGGCGGAGTTTTTTAAGGTTTTAAAAGTACTGGATAAAGAAATGGTTTTAGAAGAGGGCCAGGAGCCGGCAAAAGAAGAGGAAAAGGAGGAAGGCGAAGTTAAAAAAGTAAAATTTAATGCCGCTCGTCACGTGATGGTAGAAGAGGCAAAAAAAACTCACAAAGGCATAAAGCCGGGAGAAGAGATAGAGTTGCCCTTGATAACACCTCAAAGCTTCGGGAGAATTGCCGCCGGCACAGCCAAACAGGTGCTCTTGCAGAGAATGAAAGAAGCCGAGAGAGAAAATGTCTTGAAGGAGTTTTCCAAGAGAGAGGAACAGATTGTTTCCGGTATCATCCAGAGGAGAGAAGGTAACGATATCTTTGTCGATATAGGAAAGGCTACGGGAGTTCTTGTCAGAGAAGAACAGATTCCGGGCGAGTTCTATAAAATCGGCAACAGAATGCGGTTTTTCTGCCTCAAAGTGAGAGACACATCGCGCGGTCCAGAGATACTTTTGTCCCGTTCCCATCCCAAGTTTTTGTCCAGACTTTTCGAATTAGAGGTTCCAGAGATATCAGGTGGAGTTGTCGAGGTAAAGAGAGTTTCCAGGGAAGCCGGCTCTCGCTCAAAAATCGCCGTTTCTTCCAAAGAAGAGGGAGTTGATCCGGTGGGGGCTTGCGTCGGCCAGCGAGGGACAAGAGTTAACGCCGTGATGCAAGAACTTGGCAGGGAGAAAATTGATATCATACCCTGGTCGGAGAAATCAGAGGAGTTTATAGAAAACGCTCTGTCTCCCGCCAAAGTGATAAAAGTGAAGATAAAAAAAGACAAGGCCGAAGTCGAAGTACCTCAAGACCAGATATCTCTGGCTATCGGCAGAGACGGTCAGAATGTTCGTTTGGCCTCGGAGCTGACCGGTTGGAAAATTGATGTTCTCCCAAGCAAAGAATAATTCCTGGACTTATTTATTTTTAAAACTCCCTAAAATTAGGGAGTTTTTTCTAAGCCTGAAAGTCTTTGCCACTCTTTGTTGACGAAGTCTTGGATTATTTTAATTCTCTCGGGTTTGCCAACTAAGTGGGCGAACCTTTTTTGCCCTTTCAGGAATTCTTCGATGGGTTTTTGCACCGCCGGTTTGGCAGTGATTTTGTATTTTTGGTTTTCTATCTCGTAGAGTGGCCAGAAGTTGGTCTCAAAAGCGAGCCGCGACACCTCTAAAGTTCTAAACGGTTGAAAACCCCACACGGTCGGGCAAGGGGAGAGAACTACTAAAGCTGTAGGTCCATTAGTTTTTAAAGCCTTTTCCGCCTTTTGAACCAGGTCAGGCAGGTTGTGGACGGCGGCTTGAGCCAAATAGGGTAGACGGTGGGCTGACAGAATCTTCATAAAATCTTTTTTGAATTCCTCTTTACCCTGCTTTACCTTGCCAGCTGGAGCCGTTGTTGTCGAGGCACCGATTGGTGTTGCCGAAGAACGCTGGCCGCCGGTATTCATATATCCTTCATTGTCGTAAACCACCATCAAAAAGTTGTGGCCTCTCTCCATCGCTCCGGAAATACTCTGCAGTCCGATGTCATAAGCGCCGCCATCTCCGGCAAAGGCTACGAATTTAATCTTCTTTTGGTTATTATCGAGCTTTCCTTTCTTATTTCTGGCGATCCAGGCTTTTTCCACTCCGGATATTGTCGCCGCGGCATTTTCAAAAGCGTTATGGATACAGGGGATGTTCCAGGCGTTATAAGGATAAATAGTAGAGGTCACTTCAAGGCAGCTGGTGGCGACACTTGCCACGATGGGGTTGTTGGTTTGAGCCAGGATATGTCGAACGATTACTGGGATTCCACATCCAGCGCAGCAACGACCGCCCCTGGAAAATTTTTCTGTTTTTAATTTTTCTGCTAGTTCTTTATAATTCATAGAATTTAACTGATAAATTTTATTTTTTCGTTCGTCTTGCCATCTTTCAAGTCTTTAAAAACTTTTTCTATGTCTTTCTCGAAGATGTCTCTGCCACCTAGTCCAAAGACATATTTTTGCAAGGCGATTTTTTCACCGGCCAGACTTTGTTTTACCTCAGCAAAAAGCGGAGGATTGGCGCCGAAGGACAAAGAACGGTCGAGGACCGCGATTGCCTTAAGTTTTCTTAAGGCCTGATTCAACTCCTTGTAAGGGAACGGTCTGAAAAGTCTTAATTTCAAGAGACCAACTTTCTGCCCTTTTTTTCTTAAGCTGTCGACAACTGCTTTAACGGTTCCTGCAGTAGAAGACATAGTCACTATCGCAAATTTAGCGTCATTAAGGCGATACTTTTCAAAGTAATAATAATCACTGCCAGTGATTTTCTTTAAATTTTTACCTTCTCTCAAAAATACTTCTTTGGAATTTTCAATAGCTTCCTCTTGGGATATCTTGAATTCAAAATAGGAATCTTGGAGAGAGAAGGGGCCTACCATTATAGGCTTTTTGATGTTTAAGAGGTCATAAGGCGGCTGGTATTTACCAAGGAATTTTTGAATGGCTTTGTCCTCAAAAATCTTAACCTTTTCTACCTGATGGGTGGTGATAAACCCATCGCTCATCACCATCGCCGGCAGAAAAACATTTTTGTCCTTGGCAATTTTGAAAGCTAGGATGAGGTTCTCGTAAAACTCCTGGGCTGTTTCGGTGTAGATCTGAATCCAGCCGGAATCGCGGCACATCATTGAATCGGAGTGGTCGCAGTGAATATTAATCGGGGCAGAAAGAGCTCTATTAGCAATCGGCATCAGGATAGGCAGCCTTAATCCAGAAGCCACATAAACAATCTCAGCCATTAACGCCAGCCCCTGGGAAGACGTCGCGGTGGCGGTTTTAGCCCCGGCGGCGGCAGCTCCCACGGCCGCGGACATCGATGAGTGCTCAGATTCAACGTGGATTAATTCGCTGTCAGAACGGCCATTAGCAACCATCTCAGCGAAGTTTTCGGCTATGGGTGTTTGAGGAGTGATAGGATAAACAGTGAAAACCTCAATACCTATCTGCCTTAAAGCCTCGGCAGCCGCTACCCCTCCTGTTAATGGTAGGATTTGATTTTTGGTCATAAAGATTTATAAGTTTTTCATTTTGATGGCTTTAACCGGGCATTGATTGGCACAGATCCCGCAGCCCTTACAAAAATCTTCATTAATTTCTATCTTGTTTTTCTTTACGTTGAGAGAGAGGGAATTATCCGGGCAGACATTGACGCACTGCAAGCATTTCACGCAGACATTATTATCGATTTCTGGTTTTTGAAAACGCCAAGAGCCGGTTTTGAATTTTTTACTGGTACCGGCCGGCAGAATCGGCATTCTATTTGACTTGCTTTTCTTTTTCATAGAATAACTTGACTGTATTATAGCCTTCTTTTAAAGCTTGTATGTTTTTTTCGATAATCTCTCGGGGTAGAGAACGGAACTTTTTTTTGGTCTCGTTTATAAGCCCCTCCATTTCTATTTCTCCAGTGACTCTAGCTATTGCGCCGACTATCGGCACATTTGGAAAGTTCTTCCTAAAAAGATCGATGGCTATCTGACTGGCATTAACTATGGCTATTTTAAAATTGTTGCCGATTTTGTTCTTAACTTCATTTAACTTTGAGGGAGTGGGAGATGAGTTCAAAACAAAAAAACCTCCTTTTCTCAATCCTTGGATGATGTCGCTCTTGCCCAGAAGTGTTTCGTCGAGAACCACAACCGCATCGGGCTCAGCTATCGGCTGATTGCTTTTGATTTCTCTATCGGAAATCTTGATATAGTATCTCACTGGCGCACCCGATCTTTCGGGACCGTAGTCGGGAAAAGTTTTGGCTTCCTTACCGCTTCTTATCACGGAGGAGGCAATTATTTCTGCCGAGGTCTTACCTCCTTGGCCACCTCGGCCGTGAAGACGAATTTGCAACATAGATTATTAAACTAATTTGAACTTTTTATATCCTTTTAATATAATTTAAGAAAACGTGTGAAACATATTTTAATGTGAAACATATTCTATATTCAAAAATCCCCAAAGTCAAATTTAGTTAGTATAAGCAGAAATTATAAGTTTATGTCTTCAAGAAGAAAAGAGTCTTCTGGTAAAAGAGAAAAGTTGGTTAAAAAAGACAGTCTCTATTATCCTACAAGTCTCTTTAAAAATAACGCTTGGGTGGGCGATAAATCTATATATCAGCAAGCACTTTCAAATCCGATAAAATTTTGGCAGAAGGCGGCCAGAGAGATTTTATGGATAAAAAAGTGGAAGAAACCTTTTTCTCATCGACCTCCTTACTTTAAGTGGTTTTTGGGAGGCAAAATTAACATAACCCAAAACGCTCTCGACAGGAACTTAGAGACGAGAAAAAATAAAGTCGCCCTGATTTGGGAACCGGAACCGAGAGAAGAAAAAGAGAGAGTTATAACTTACTATCAGCTTTATCGAGAAGTTAACAAATTAGCCAACGCGCTAAGGAAACTCGGCGTCAAAAAAGGAGACAGAGTAGGAATCTATCTGCCGATGATTCCGGAGATTATCATCTCCATGCTGGCTTGTTCCAGGATAGGAGCAATCCACGCGGTGGTTTTCTCTGCCTTTTCACCTCAAGCTTTAAGGGTTAGGTTGCAGGATACCGAGGCAAAGATTCTAATAACTGCCGATGGTTATTTTAGGCGTGGTAAGGCTATAGATTTGAAACAGAATGCTGATGATGGTGTAAAAGAGACCAAAGTAGAAAAGGTGATTGTTGTGAAAAGACTTGGCAAAGAGATCGTTTTACGGAAAGGGAGAGATTATTGGCTGCATGATTTAGTGGAGGAGGAACAGGATTGGTGCGAGTCGGTTCCGATGGACAGTGAAGACATCCAGTTTATACTTTACACATCGGGTTCTACTGGCAAGCCCAAGGGTATTGTTCATACCTGTGGCGGTTACACCGTTCAGGCTTACCTAACGTCAAAATTTATATTTGACCTAAAAGAAGGAGATATCTTCTGGTCGACCGCCGATATAGGTTGGATTACCGGACACACTTACTCTTGCTACGGTCCCTTGATTAACGGCTCAACTTTCTTAATATTTGAAGGTTCTCCCGACTGGCCGAATCCCGACAGGTGGTGCGAGATTATCGAGAAATACGGCGTAACTATATTTTATACGGCGCCGACGGCCATCAGAATGTTTGCCAAACAGTTAGGCAAAATCGGAGAAAAATTTCAGTTTAAAACACTAAGATTAATCGCCTCGGTTGGAGAGCCGATTAACGAGACTGCCTGGCAGTGGTATTTTAACGAGGTAGGAAAGGGTAGGTGTCCGTTACTCGACACTTGGTGGCAAACCGAGACAGGAGGAATATTAATAAGCTCTTTACCAGGCATTGGTCCTTTCAAGCCGGTTTTTACCGGTGCGCCTTTCCCAGGCGTAAAATTAGACATATTCGACGACAAGGGCAAATCTTTGCCCGCCGGCAAGGAAGGGAACTTGGTTATTCTCCCGCCTTTTACTCCCGGTATGCTAAGGGGTATTTATAAAAACCATGAAAAATATGTTGACACCTATTGGAGTCAGTATAGCAAGAAGACTTATTTCACTAGCGACGGAGCTTTCCGTGACAAGGAAGGGCTTATTAGGATCATTGGTAGAGTAGATGATGTCATAAAAGTTGCCGGGCACAGAATTGCAACTGGTGAATTAGAAAATGCTATCGCTCAAGACAAGAGAATAAGTGAGTGCGCGGTGGTCGGAATACCGGACGAGATAAAAGGAGAAGTTCCTTTAGTCTTCGCAGTCCTGGAAGGCAGCGTTTCTCCCGAGGAGATGAAACAACAGATTATCCTTGGCATCCGGAAAGAAATTGGTCCCATCGCTATGCCAAAAGATATTTATTTTACCAGAGATTTGCCCAAGACTCGCAGTGGTAAAATTATGAGAAGAATTTTGAAAAAACTCTGGACGAAAGAAGAACTCGGAGACCTATCAACTCTCGCCAACCCAGAGAGTGTCGGGGAAATTAGAAACATAATTAATTTTTAGAAAGGTCAATTTTTTAAAAAAATTTAAATTTATGGAGATTTGGGTCACTGTAGAAATTCCTAAGTTTTCTCGCCAAAAATACGAGTTTGATGAGAAGATGAGGGTAATAAAACTGGACAGGACTTTGTTCTCGCCGGTCTATTTTCCATTTGAGTACGGCTCCCTAAGAAACACAAAGAGCGGAGACGGCGACCCTCTTGATGTTGTGCTCTTATCCCGATTTCCTACCTTCCCCGGTTGCTATGTTAAGGCCAGGCCGATTGGCGTTCTGTTAATGGAAGACGAAGCGGGAGGGGACAATAAGATTATCGCCGTTCCGACTGAAGATATCGATCCCAGCTTTAAAGAGATTAAGGACGTCAAGGATTTAAAATCCCACGAGAAAAAAGAAATAAAAGAGTTCTTCGAGATTTATAAGAGACTCGAGAGAGGAAAGTGGGTGAACGTGAAAGAGTTTTTATCTAGAGAAAAAGCCGAAAAAATGGTTAAAGTCGCCGAGGCGATGTTCGGAAAAGAAAAAAATCGCTAAAAATGATTTTGGCGAAAACTAACTAGCATCAGTCCTCAAAAATATGTCATCAATCAAAGGATTAGACGCTTCCGGTCCATTGCTTTTCTTGGGTCTTTTAGGTTTGGTTGGAGCTCTTTTGGGTCTCGTTCAGGGGACGCAGTGTGGTTTCTTGCGTTGTTCCCTCCTATTTCTTATTCTGGGAGTTTTCTTTCTTTTCTGGGGGATTGAAGAAGCAATTTAGAATTTTAATCAAGTTTTTTCTGAGCACATAATTTGTTATGTGCTCGACCGAGCACAAAACTTTTGTGCTCTGGTAAGAGAGAACTGGATTAAAATAGTAGAAAATAGTAGAATAAAAAGGTCGAAAAATTTTAATAATTTAGTTTTATTTCAAACAAATTTCTGTGGGGAAAAAATCTTTAATTTTCTTAATCATTGTAGCAATCGGGATAATTTCAGTTGGAGGATATTTTTTCTTCAGATCGGTTAGAGAAGAAATAATTGAAGCCCCGATGCTTAAAAAAATAAAAACCCAGGATAAAATCATTGTTGGTACTGACGCCACTTATCCTCCGATGGAAAATATTGATGAAGAAGGTAATTTTATTGGGATGGATATCGATATAGCCCGAGAAATTGCTTCTGACCTTGGAGTAAAAGCCGAGTTTCGAAATATTATCTGGGAAGAAATATTTGATACTCTTCTGAGAGGGGAGGTAGATATGTTAATTTCTTCCATCACCATTACCTCAGAAAGAACTGAGAAAATGGCTTTTTCCGACCCTTACTTTAATGCCGGTCAGGTCATTGTGACAATAATCGATAAAGTAGATGAAATTCGAGGAGTCGAAGACATAGCTGGGAAAAAACTAGGAGTCCAAATAGAAACAACTAGTCAAATAGAGGCCCAAAAATATACTGATTCTGAGCAAGTTATAGCTTTCAAGAATTACGACCTGGCCAAGGAAGAGCTTTTGAAGGGAAGGATTGATGCTATTATTATCGATTACCCGGCTGCCGTTGGCATGGTTTCTAAAGAGAAAACTCTTAAAATCATTGGCGAACCTTTTACTCAAGAGTTTTACGGGATAGCAGTTAGAAAAGAAGAAAAGGCGCTTTTGGGAGAAATTAATAAAACTATCAGACGATTAAAGCGAGAAAATGAGCTGGAGAGAATAATGCGGAGATGGTTGACTGGGTAGATTAATTAAGAAAAAATATCTTACCTTTTCAAGAATCCAAAAATGAGAATTAATCTTCGGATTAAATTAATCGCTTTGATAATAGTTGTGGTAGGTTTAGTATTGATAATTTTATTGTTCCAGGCGACTTCCAGAGAAAGAGAAGTCTTCCAAACTGCTTTTCGAGAAAAAACTATGATTTTAGCAATGGCTCTCGATGCAGGCATTGCTAGCCGAGAAGAATTAAAAGAGGTATCAGAACTTCAATCTGATATTTATAAATTTATATGGTTGTATCCCGACCTGGTGAAGATATCCGTTAGTCTGCCCGCTCCCGAAGGATTTAAAATTGTTGCTTCTAACAAGACTGAGGAGATTGGGAATCTAGCTGGAATAGAAAGCATCATTTCTTACCAAGAGGGCAGATTTTTAACTAGAACTTTGTTTTTAGCTGATGGTACTGAGGTCTCCAGCGCCATCACCCCTATTCATGTCGGAGGACAAAGAGTTGGAACTTACGAGATAGAACTTTCTCTGGAGGCTGAGAAAAAAGCTATTCTGCACCGACAGAGAGAAGTAGCGATAGTGATTCTATTTAGCATTGGTGTTATCATTGCTGCCCTTTCCTTTTTACTTAATCGAATGGTCGTCATACCCATTGCTGAAATAAAAAAAGGGTTACAAATTATTGGGGAAGGTCAATCGAAATGGAGGATTACTCCCAGGAGCGAAGACGAAATTGGGGAGGTGGCGCGAGAATTTAACAAAATGACAGAAAAACTTAAGGAGTCGAAAGAAGGATTAGAAGAAGCCAAAGAGTCGCTAGAGACAAAAGTTAAAGAGAGGACTAAAGAACTTCAAAAAAGAGTTGACGAGTTGGAAAGGTTTCATAGAGTCACCGTTGAACGAGAGATGAAGATGATAGAGTTAAAAAAAGAGATTGAGAGTCTTAAAAAAAAAGTTGGAGAAAAAGGTCGAATCTAATTAATTTTAAAATTTTAAATTTATGATTAAAGCTGGAGTAGGTAAAAGTAATAATCCCAACGCTCTTGAAGCAGGAAAAGAGGCTTGCAAACAAGCCATACTCGAAGCCGGCGGTAGAGCCGATTTAATTTTGGTCTTTTCTACGGTGGCTTACGAACAAAATAAAATGTTAGAGGGCGTGAGATCTATTTCTAAGGAAATTCCTTTGGTCGGGTGTTCGGATTCTGGAGAGATTACTACCCAGGGGCCTAGCTCAAAACAGGTAGCGGTAACGGCGATCAATAGCGACCAGATTAAGTTCTCAATTGGAATTGGAGAAGGGGCTACCGAAAATTCCTTTGAAGCGGGGGAAAAGGTAGCAAAAGAAGTAAAAAATCAGGCAAAAGAAACTCTTTCTCTATTCTTAATGTTCCCAGATGGCTTAGCTGAAAATGGAGCAGCAGCCGTAAGAGGAGTTCAAGAAATCCTAGGTAAGAATTTCCCAATCATGGGCGGGTCTGCCGGCGATGATTTTAAATTTGAGAAGACCTATGAATACTTTAATGATAAAGTTTTAAGCGGAACAATAGTTGGAGTAGGTCTTTCTGGGGATTTTTCTTTTGGCGTTGGAGTTAAACACGGTTGGGAACCAATTGGTTTGCCAATGAAAGTTACCAAAGCCCAAGGAGCTAAATTAATAGAAATTAATGAAAAGCCAGCCTTGACGATTTACGAAGACTATTTTGGTAAAAAAGCTGAAGAATTAATTAAAGAGCCCATCGCTAGAATGGCTTATACTTATCCCTTGGGAATGAGCGTTGAAGGTTCGGATGAACTATTAATTCGAGATGTGATTATTGCTAATAAAAAAGGCGAAATTAACTGTGCAGCTGAAATTCCTCAGGGGTCTGAAATTCGATTGATGCTCGGAGACTCAGATAAAGCAATCCAAGCAGCCAAAGAAGCGGCCGAGAATGCTCATACCCAACTAAGAGGGGCAAAACCAAAGTTAATTTTAGTTTTTGATTGTATAGCTAGAAAGAAGCTATTAGGTCCGCGCCTAGCCGAAGAGATAAAAGCAATCTCTAATGTTTTAGGAAATGATGTTCCTTTATTCGGCTTTTATACTTACGGAGAACAAGCACCATTAGGAGGAGAGATAGAACCTAGTAAATGTAAATCAGTTTTTCATAATGAGACCATGACCTTAGTAGCTTTAGGAGAGTAATGTTAAGATTCCGATTCTAGTGAGCAGAATAAAGAGAAGAAACCTTTACGTTTTTTAAAAGACTCAGTTTTTTTGTTTTCGATAATTATTCCGAAAAATTTATTTCATGTTTAAGATATTTCCAATGAAAGGGGAAAATGGCAAGAAAAAGGCAAATTTAGAATCTGCTCTAAAAGAATTAGATAGGGTTGCCAAAATGTTAATTAGGAGAGATTTTGAGTTAACTCAAGTCCGAGCAGAGAGGGAAGTAGAACTTAGAGATCTAAAACAAAAAGCTAAGGACCTTGAAAAGACGAGGGAAGTTCTGCTGAACATTTTGGAAGATGCGGAAAATTCTCGAACCGAAGCCATAGAGGAAAGGAATAAAACGATGGCCATCATTAATAACTTTGTTGACGGACTTTTGGTTTTTGACAAGAAGAACAAGCTCTCATTAATTAATCCTCAGGCAGAAGATTTTTTTGATGTCAAAAGTCAGGACCTAACCGGTAAATCTATTCTGGAGTTAAGTGTTTTCCCCACTATTCAGCCAATGGCTAATCTATTGGGCAACAGCATAAAAGGAGTTTTCAGAAAAGAGATCAAGACTAAGGAAGACCTAATCCTAGAGGTGAGTACCATCCCGATAATAATAGAAGGGGAAAAAATAAATACGCTGATAATTTTACACGACATTACCCGCGAGAAGATAGTTGAAAAGATGAAAACAGAATTTGTTTCCATCTCTGCTCACCAGTTGAGGACTCCCCTCTCGGCGATAAAATGGACGTTGAGCATGCTTTTGGATGGAGACCTTGGCCAGATTTCTCCGGAGCAGAGAGATTTCATCGAAAAGTCATACAAATCTAACGAGATGATGATAGCCTTAATTAATGATCTTCTGAACGTGACCAGGATTGAGGAGGGAAGGTATCTATATAAGTCAATTTTAACCGACCTGGAACCGATCTGCCGATCGGTGATAGACTCTTATAAAACAGGAATGGAGAAGAGAAAAATAAAGTTCGAATTTAAAAAACCTGAGAAAAAATTACCCAAAGCCATGATAGATGTTGAGAAGAT
The DNA here is from genome assembly GCA_043803845.1 of Patescibacteria group bacterium. GTDB lineage: Bacteria > Patescibacteriota > Minisyncoccia > Minisyncoccales > JAZDJT01. Next base: position 11,564 of record JAZDJT010000010.1, on the reverse strand, counting down.
TAAGTTGGTTATCGATAATCTTCTGGGTAATGCCGTAAGATACACCCCGATTGGCGGTAGCATAAAAATTTCTTTAAAGTCTGTCAAAAAAAACATAGAGTTTTCAGTGAGGGATAGTGGAGTGGGAATTCCGCAGAATCAGCAGCAAAGAATATTCAGCAAATTTTTTCGAGCGGTAAACGTTTTGAAAATGGAAACAGAAGGTTCAGGCTTGGGCCTTTTCATCGCCAAGAATATTATTGAAGCCCACAGAGGTAGGGTTTGGTTTGAGTCAGAGGAGGGTAAGGGGACAACCTTTTATTTTACCATTCCGATAAAGTAAGAGCTTGAAAGCTTTGAAAGGTCTAAAACCGATGAGCATTTCTTCATTCCTTTTAATATTTATTTTTGTTATAATAAACATAATACAGACTTGGCTGATGGTTGGATATAAACGCTTGATTCGCGGAGGTATAATAATCGGAGGGATAGAAGCCGTAGAATTTCTGCTCGTCATTTATATATTGACTAAAGGAGAGACGATGACGTTTTTGGCAGTAGTCTTGGGAGAGATAATCCAGTGGTTGAGTATTGCCTACTTATCGTTAAAAAGGTAAAATCAATAAAGACTGAAACATTTAAATAAAAAGTTCAGATTTTAAAAAGTTAAATTAAAAAATATGTTGAGCGAATTGCTCTCAAAAATATTATTTTTCACCGAAGCACCGGTCGGCACAATGATTGGTGCACCTAGTGATCTGACGGAACTACCGTTGACTGGAATTAAGGATTTTAATCTGAATCATTTTGGCGGTCTGCAAATAGGTTGGTTGACTTGGCCTACTTTTATCGGAGTGGTTTTCGCCGTAATTGCTTTTGTAGTTGGCGCTTTCTATATAATTCAATACAACAAAGGGTTTTTTGCCGGTCGGGCGATTCCCAAGTCCTGGAAGCTTATTATGTGGGGAGTTTTTGTCACCGCCATCGCCGAACTCGGAGAGATAGCCGTTTTTTATGAGCTTCCAAAAGTCGGCATGATTGAAGCGATGCTGGCAATACTTCCTCATATGTTGGGGGGTGTGTTATTAGCGTTGGGAGCGTACTTTTTGTATAAAGAGGTAACAACATAAAACTATGCCATTTTTTACTTATTACTTTACTAATCCTTTAGATAAACCCATTTTTATATTATTGGCTCAAGTTTTAATTGTTGGAGGATTTGGATTGGCTGCTTATTTTATCATCAGGTATCTCAAGACTTTTTACAAAGGTAGACCAGTACCAAAAGAATGGAATTATTTTTGGTTGGCTATGATATGGGGGACGATTCACGAATTAATTGAGATGGGGATGCTCTACCAAGTCATCGGTGGTCAGCTAGCTCTGATTGCTTTCTTTTTCGCCCAAGTGATAGCCGGAATTTATTTGATTTTGGGCACCTATCTTTTGGCAAAAAGATACATCGCCAAATAAAATAATTTAAAGGTCATGGAGAAAATAATTGAGGACCTGGAAAAGGACTTGAGGAATATTATTGAAGGCAAGCCCCTGGGGAAACCTCTGAGAGAAAAGATGGGAGATATGGTTAATGTTAGATTGCCCCGGATGATGATTTTTTCTCTCTTATGGGCTTCTGTCGGTTATCAGTCGGCCCTGAGGTTCGCCGGGATGAAACTTGGTAGGAGATTAGGAGAAAGCTCCGGGAAAACCGAAATATCGCTTGTCTTAGAGGAGATAAAGAAAATAATTGAGGAGTTGGGAGGCGGAAAGGCGAAGATTAGAATGATACCGGGACTTTCTGGCGCCGAGCTGCAAATCTGCAGTTCTTTTCTGACAGAGAGTGTGCCCAACGTTTTGCAGAATCTTTGCTTTTTTGAGGAGGGTTTCATTGAGGGTTACGTAGGAGGGGTTATATCGAAAAATCGAGCCCTCTCTATCGCCGGAGGAGAGTCCGCCGTCACCGAGGTTAACGTGGTAGAAAAGAGATGCATAGGATTGGGTGACGATTGTTGCATGTTTTTGATAAAATTTTAAAAATATTAATATATGGCAAAAGATATTTTGTTAATTGAAGATGAAGAGATCTTAGCAAACCTCTTGGTCAAGAGGTTAAAAGAGGAGGGATATAACATCTCTTTGGCTAAAAACGGAGAAGAGGGTTTGGTTAGAATCAAAGACGAGAAGCCGGATCTTATTCTCTTGGACATCGTTATGCCAAAAAAAGGAGGTTTTGAAGTCCTCGAGGAAATGCAAAAAAATCCCGAGATGAAAAACATTCCGGTCGTTGTGATATCTAACTCTGGTCAGCCAGTGGAGATCTCCAGGGCTTTGGAATTAGGTGTTAAAGATTATCTCATCAAAACACAGTTCAACCCGGAAGAAGTTATTAAAAAAGTCAAAAAACAAATAGGATAATTAAAAAGGCGATATACAATATGACAAAACTCCTTATCGTCGAGGATGATAAATTTTTGAGAGACCTGCTTTCTAAAAAATTGAGCGAGGAGAATTTTTCTATTGCCACGGCGGTCGATGGAGAAGAGGGAGTCAAAAAAATCCAAGAAGAGAATCCCTCTCTGATCCTTTTGGACTTGATACTGCCGGGGATGAACGGTTTTGAAGTTTTAAAAAAGAGCAAGGAAAATCCGGTCACGAAAGAAATCCCGGTGATTGTCCTTTCTAATCTCGGGCAAAAAGAGGACGTTGATAGAGCGATAAAATTAGGGGCCAAGGATTATCTTATTAAGGCTCACTTTACCTTGGAAGAGATAGTTGAGAAAATAAAAAAATATTTATAAGCTGAGACCAAAACCAAACTTAAGACAAATGTTAATTTTGGTTTTGGTTTTTTATTTATGCCAGAACTTCCGGAGGTAGAAACCACCGTGAAACAGTTGAGGAAGGTGATTTTAGACAAGAAGATCATTAAAGTTTGGTGCGACAACTTTAAGACGGTAAGAAGGGTGAAAGAAGACAAGACAGTCTTTGCCGATTTCAAATATTTTAAAAATTATGTTATCGGTGCCAAGATAAAGGGGATAAAAAGACGAGGGAAGAACATCTTGATTGGATTGAGCGATAATAAACTTATTTTGGTTCACCAAAAACTGACGGGTCATCTCTTAGTTGGCGCCTGGCGCCTGGAGGGGAATAAATGGCAGGCCCGAAAAGAAGGATTGCTGAGAGAAAAGATAAATCTTTTTATTCACTTGATGTTCTATCTTAGTGACGGTCTGATGCTCGCCTTATCAGATGTTAGAAAATTCGCTAAGGTTTTGTACGGGAAAGAGAAAAATATTTTGAATTTACCGGAGATCAAAAATCTGGGACCAGAGCCGCTAGAAAAAAACTTTACTTTTGAAAAATTCAAGGAAATTATCGGAAAGTTCAGGGGCAAGATAAAACAAGTTTTGATGAATCAGGAGGCTATCGCCGGCATCGGCAACATCTATTCCGATGAGATTTTGTGGCGATCAAAAATCAATCCTTTTCGTCTGTCGCAGAATCTTGGACTGGAGGAAGAGAAAAGGGTATATCTGGCGGCTAAGGAAATACTTAAAAAAGCTATTAAGTTAAGAGGGGAAAGTATTTCCGACTGGAGAGATGCCAGGGGCGAGAAAGGGGGTTACGACAACATAAGGAAGGTTTATCAGAGAGAGGGGGAGAAATGCCCGCGTTGTGGTTCTTTAATCCAAAGAAAAAAAATAAGTGGTCGTTCGGCTCATTTTTGTCCATCCTGTCAATCTCTCTCAAGATAATTTTCGCACCTACCAATCTATTATTTATTGAAAGTTTGCGGAAAATCTTTTAGAATTTGACTTATGACAAAAAGAGATAAGATTATAATCTCTGCGCTCTCTTTAATGATTCTGGGATTCTCTCTTTTCGCCCTCTTTTATTTTCTGCGGGGGGCGAACTCCTTTTCCGTTACTCCCGTCAAGAGCGAAAGGAGTGGTATCTTAAGTAATCAAGAAAGTGGTAAGGCCAGTCCATTTTCCGGAGTGAACTGCCAAAATTATAACGGTCGTGCTCTCTCTGTGGTATTGGCGCAATACCCAGAGACGATGCCTCTCTCGGGAGTATCCCAAGCCGACATCGTCATTGAAGGACCGGTAGCTAATCCTGGCGGAGTCAATAGACTGGTTGCCATTTATCAGTGTCAGTCTCCGGCCGAGGTGGGTTCAATCAGATCAGTCAGGCCTTATATGGTGGACTTGGCCTTGGGTTTTGATACTGTTTTTTCTTCGTGGGGAGGTTGCAAGGCAGCAATCGAGAGAATAAAAAGTATAGGGCTCGACTGGCTTGACGCCAGAATCAACCTAGGAGGAGCTTTTTTCCGGAAGAGGAACACTCTCGCCCCTCACAACGGTTTTGCCTGGCCGGAGAAACTGAAAACGGCCGCCAGTTCTCTAAAGATGAGGATGACTAATCAGTTTGAAGGTTATAAGTTTCTTAGGAAAGAAGAGATAATTCTTAGCGAGGAGGAGCAGAGTATAAAAATCAACTCAACTTATCCGGCGGAATACGTTTACGATCCAAAAACAGGAGGGTATCTCCGCTATTGGAATGGTAGGCCGATGATAGACAGGAACACGGCCGAGCAGGTCTTGGTGAAGAATGTAATATTAATGAAAACCGCGATTGGCGTTTTATCGAGGGGTGTCGTTGACGTCAAAATCACGGGCAAGGGAGAAACGATTATTTATCAAGGGGGGAGAGAGGTAAAGGGAACTTGGCAGAAGGATAATCCTCGCGCCAAACTCTACTTTTTTGATGAGAAAGGCGAGGAACTCAAGTTTATACCCGGTTCAATTTGGATAGAAGTCGTTAAAAAATAATCTTTTAAATAATAATTATGATTGATATAAAATTTCTTCGAGAGAATCCTCAAAAAGTTAGAGAGGGCGTCAGGAAAAAACATGTCGATGTCGATATCGATAAAGTTTTGGCTCTCGACCAAGAGAAGAGAAGATATCAGCAAACCCTAGAAGATTTAAGGTCCAGACAGAAAAAACTCAGCTTTGAAACGCCGCTTCCTATCAAAAAAATGACAGGGCTTAAGAATGATATAAAAAAGATAGAGCCACGCTTTAAAGAAAAAGAGGAGGAGCTAAAAAAACTACTCCTTAAAATTCCCAATCTTCCCTTCAACGACGTGCCGGAAGGCAGAGACGAGAGAGACAATAAAGTTTTAAGAGAGTGGGGTAGGATTCCAAAATTTGATTTTAAGGTAAAAGATCACTTGGAGCTTGGAGAGAATCTAAATATCCTTGACACCAAAAAGGCTTCTGAAATCTCGGGGTCAAGATTTGGATATTTAAAGGGCGCAGCCGTACTATTAGAGATAGCCCTGATTAGATATTCTCTTGACGTTTTGACAGACAACGGAATAATCAAAAAGATAGCTGACTCGATTGAAAAAGGATATTCCGCCAGTCCTTTTATACCGGTTTTGCCACCGATGATGATAAAACCCGATGTTTTTCGTAAGATGGGGCGTTTAACAGACGCTGATAGAGATGAAAGATACCATCTCGAGAAGGACGATCTCTACCTTGTCGGCAGCGCAGAGCATACCTTAGGGCCTCTGCATATGAACGAGACCATTGCCGAGAAGGATCTGCCCATTAGATATATCGGTTTTTCCAGTTGTTTTAGGAGGGAGGCCGGTTCTTACGGCAAAGATACAAAAGGTTTTCTGAGGATGCACCAATTTGATAAACTGGAGATGGAATCATTCACCAGCCCAGAGAACTCCTTCAAGGAGCAGGAGTTTATCGTATCTTTGCAAGAGTACTTGGTGCAATCTCTGAGGATACCTTATCGAGTTGTTATTATCTGCTCGGGAGATATGGGTATACCAGACGCCAGGCAAATAGATATCGAATGCTGGATTCCTTCGCAAGATAGATACAGGGAAACCCATACGTCGGACTTGATGACTGATTACCAAGCTGGTAGATTAAACACAAAGATAAGAAGACCGAATGGGAGAACAGAACTTGCGCACATGAATGACGCAACCGCCTTTGCCATAGGCAGAACACTGATAGCTATTATGGAGAATTATCAGCAGAAAGACGGTAGCATAAAGATACCGGAAGTGCTTCAAAAATACATGGGCAGGAGAAAGACGATAAGACGATAAAAACTAAGTTATGTCGCCAGAATTACAGGTCTTTATTTTAGCGATGTCGCCTATCATCGAACTGAACGGTTCGATACCTTTTGCTCTCTCAGTCCTTCATTTGCCTCTCTGGAAAGCATTTTTATTTTCCTTTTCTGGCAATCTTGTGCCGGTAATCGCTCTATTAATCTTTCTCGGGCCTATATCTTCTCTTCTGTCAAAAAAGTTCCGATTTTTTGAAAAATTTTTTAGCTGGCTTTTTGAAAGAACCAGAAAGAGAATAAAGCCAGAGATTGAAAAATACGGAAAGATTGGGTTAATTTCTTTTATAGCTTTACCAACTCCTTTCACTGGCGGTTGGACGGGTGCGATAGCCGCCTTTCTGATTAAAATGCCATTTAAATTCGCCTTTCCCCTGATATCCTTAGGGATTTTAATTAACGGTGGCATAGTTTTAATTCTGAGTTTGGCCGGCGTCACCGTCGGCAGATACTTCGGCTGGCAGCTTTTGATAGCAATAATTGTCATCATAGGGATTGTTTATGCTACACGGCACAGAAGAAGATAAATCTAATAAAAAAATATGAAGATTGGTTTTATCTCGCCGCACTCATTTAACTTACCAGGCGGTGTTAAGAGGCATGTTCTCTCTTTGAAGAAGGAATTTGAGGAAAGAGGTCACGTCGTCAAATTAATTTTGCCACGCGGCACTTTGAGTCCATCAATGTTGCTGACAAAATTTGCAGATAAGAAAGAAAAATCCTTGGGAGAAAAAGACAATATTTTTTTTGGCGGTTCTGTGAGAGTACCATCAAATGCCTCCAAGGCCAATCTGAGCCTGAATATATCACCACTATCTATCTGGAGGAGAATCAGAAAAGAGAAGTTTGACATTCTGCATTTTCAGAATTTTGGCATGTTCCTGTCCCTTCAGGTATTAGAAGCGGCCGACCAGCTTGAGGATTTGCCCTTGAAGATTCTGACGCTGCACGCCTTATGGGATGCTTCATTCATCTTTCGAGAAATGCCAACTTTGATAGATGTTTTCAACAAGCTCATTCTTCCTCGCTTTGACGGCGTCATCGGAGTTTCTCAACCAGTGTTGTCACAAATAGAATATAAAGGTCCAAAAGAGATTATTCCTAACGGCATAGACCTCAGCGTTTTCAAGCCCAAAGGAGGTAATGTCGAAAGATTCGTCAATCAGGGTTTGAACATACTTTTTGTAGGAAGGTTGGAAAAAAGGAAAGGATTGGTTTATCTTGTTAAGGCTTTTGAGAAGCTCAAGCAAAAATTTAAAGACACGAAGTTGATTGTCGTGGGAACTGGCGAGAAGGAGAAGGAAATTAAAGAGTATATAGAGAAACACCAAATCTCGGATGTTTTTTTTGAAGGCGAGGTCGGAGAAAAAGACCTACCGAGGTATTACAGAACTGCTGATATTTGTTGTTTTCCCTCGATTTATGGAGAATCTTTTGGTCTAGTGCTTCTTGAGGCGATGGCTTCTGCGAAACCGGTTGTTGCTTTCGCCAACCAAGGATACAAAGAGGTTCTGAAAGGGAGAGGTGCTGATTTCTTGGTCGAGCCCGAAGACACGGGGAACCTCGCAAAGAAAATGGAGATATTAATCATCAATAAAAAAAAGAGAAGAGAAATGGCAGGGTGGGGTAGAAAAGAAGCTAAAAAATATTCCTGGTCCAGGATCGCCAGAGAAACTTTAGAGTTCTATAAAAAAGTGTTAAAATGAACATTTTCGCCCGAATACGAAAGGGCTTTTGTTAAAGTATAATATTTAAAATTTCTTCAGTTTGTATGGATCCTTGCCGAAGAAAAACAATAGAAAATCATTTATTTTTTTTAAATCATATGCAGTATTTGACCCAAATAGAACTAAAGAAAATGCTTATAACTTCATATCAGCGAATAGAAGAGAGTAAGGAGAGCATCAACAAAATAAATGTTTTTCCAGTTCCTGACCAGGACACGGGCAATAATCTGGTAAAAACACTTCTGGGCGTGAAGGAAGTCATCGAAAATAGAGAGTTCAGGAATCTCGAAGAAATTTCCAATACGGCCCTTGACGGTTCACTGACAGCCGCCCAGGGCAACGCCGGAGTTATTTACACGGGATTTTTAGCGGGTTTTCTTGGCGCACTGCAAGGGAAGGGTCTCGCCGACGCTAAAAAATTAACTCAGGCTCTCCGAGCAGGCGCTAAGAGAGCGAGGTTATCGATACAGGATCCTAAAGAGGGAACGATATTGGATGTTATAGAAGCAGCCGCCTCTTCTTTCGAAAAAGAATCAAGGAACGAAAGAGATATCATTAATCTTCTAAAGAAAGCAATCAGCAAGGCTCATGAAGCACTTCTGGCGACACGGGAGAAGATGGAGATTTTTAAAAAGGCTAACGTTGTCGACGCCGGAGGTATGGGATATTTGATAATCCTCGAGAGCTATTTAGAGGCCTTGGAAGGAGAGAGAAGAGAGAGAGAAGAGGAGATAAGACCTTCGGAGAAAATAAGACGTTTCGTTCAGACAATTTCTCACCGTTATGAGGTGGTTTTCTTAATTGATAAACCAAAGATAAAAATTGAAGAGATGAAAAAAAGATTGTCAAAAATAGGCAATTCGATGGAGGTTTTGCAGATAGGAGACAGGGTTAAGACCCACATTCACACCGATGAGATCGATGAGGTAAAAAAAATCGCCAGAGAGAGCGGCGAGATCAAGAATCTAAGGGTTGAGGATATGGCCAAAGAGGTGGTTGGAGAAGAGTCTCTCAGAGAAACATCAATCGGTATAGTTACTGACGCCATAACTGATCTGACACCAAAAATAATCGAGAGATACCAGATTGAAACCATCTCTTTCGTTATCGAATGGAGAGAGGGCGGAGAGCTTACAGGTGAGAACATCTATCAGAAAATGAGGGAGGCGGATAGGCGTGGTATTAAAACCTTCCCAAAAACCTCTCAGCCGTCACCGAGAGCTTACCTCGATGCCTTTGAGAGACAACTGGAGAAATTCAAGCAGGTCCTCTGCATCACCGCTTCGTCTAAGCTCTCTGGTGCTTATAACTCCGCCAAACAGGCGGAGGAGATGATGGAAAATCCCTTGCCGGTATTCGTTTTCGATTCGCAAAACGGAAGTTGTGGGCACGCTCTTTTGGTCCTCTACGCCATAGATCTTATCCAGCAGGGCAAAGAGATTGGCGAAGTAGTCAGTGATCTAAAAAAGATGATCAACGGTGTCTACACCTATGTTATTTTCGACGATCCCAAATGGGTCGAGGCCGGCGGAAGGCTGCCATCGATGTTAGCTAATTGGATAAGACAATTCAAAAAAATGGGTTTTTACCCCTTAATGTCTATAAAAAAAGGACGGGTTGGCCCTGCGGGGCTGACGAGAGCGAAAAGTATAGGTGAAGCCCTCTTTAAGAAGATAGAAAAAGCCTCTCAAAAAAGCAGGGCGGAGGGCAAAAGAATCAGAACTGTTATCGGTCACGCTGACAATCTCGAGGAGGCGCAAAAGCTCAAGAAGCTCCTGAAAGAAAGAATCAAGGCCGATGTCATGTACATCAACATAGCTTCGCCGGCCATCGCCGCTCACGCTGGCCCGGGAACGCTAATTGTCGGTTGGATGCCTATTTAATTTTTTTTAAAAACAATTTTAAATATGTTTATAAAAGGCGTGGGTATGACAAAGTTTGATTACTCCGATAAACCGTGGTGGCACTTTGCTTACGAAGCCGCGATGGAAGCGTTGGAGGATAGTAACATGAAAATATCTGATATCGACGCGATTGTTTTGAGTGCGATGGAAATCGCTCAGGTCTCTAGTCAGGAACGGCAGTCCCATAAGATATCTCTTCTATCAGATGTTTTTAAGACCCACGTTCCTATAATTGAGATACCTTCGGTCTGCGGTGGGGGCGGAGTGGCTTTCTGGACGGCTCAACGGCTTGGCTTTAAAAACATTTTGGTATTAGCTGGCGAAAGAGTGGTTGATAACGTCAGTGAGATTACGGTGGACCACATTCTCTCAGCGGCCGAGAGGGTGATCGAACAGACAGAAGGCATGCTTTTTCCTGTCCAGAACGCCTTAGTTTGGCAGCAGTATATGCAAAAATACAACGCAACGATGGATGACCTGGCCTTGATTGCCTACAAGAACCACCAGAACGCCGCCCTAAACCCCAAGGCTTACTATTATAAGAAACCAGTCCCTTTAGAAAAAATAAGAAAATCACCACCGGTGGCGTCACCCTTAAGACTTTTTGATTGCTCATTCTCTTTAAACGGCGGAGCTGCCGTAGTTGTCTCCCGGGAAGAGAGCGATATCAAAGTCATCGGTTCCGGTTTCGCCACCGATTATATACTGACATTTGAGAGAGAAGACCTGACCCACTTTCGGGCGACAAAAATGGCCGCAAAAACCGCTTTTAAAGAGGCTAAGATTAGACCCGAAGATATTAACGTAGCGGAGGTTCACGATGCTTTTACTTCTGTAGAACTTTTTTCTTACGAAGATTTGGGTTTCGCTCCTTTTGGCAAGGGGGCGGATTTAATCAGGAATAAAAAAGTCTTTTTAGACGGTAGTCTGCCGGTCAATCCTTCGGGAGGATTGAAAGCCAAGGGTCATCCCATCTCTGTTACTGGTTTGGCGCAGGTATACGAGATTGTTAATCAGCTAAGGGGTAGATGCGGTCAGCGTCAAGTCAAAAATGCTAAGGTTGGCCTTTGCCACAACATCGGAGGTACCGGAGGCAGCGTCGTGGTTCACATTCTTAGAAAGACGCCCTGACGGAAGAGCTGGAGATCTTTTTACCTTTGAGGTCAAAGATGTAGGGCAGAATAATATAATCTAGCTCTCGAATCCCTTCTTTTTTGCGAATCCCATTGATTCTCGTTCCGTTCTCGAAAGTTTCTTCAGTGAGCAGAATGGCATCAAGAGTCTTGTCTTTTATTGACGATCCGTAGATATCATTAATTCGTTGTATCCGATAGTCGATATTTATTTTTTTTAAATAGTTCTCAAGGGTTTTTCTCCTCTCTTCAAACGACTGGACTTTTTTATAATCTTTTTTAGTTTTTTTAACCAGCTCCTCTGAGGTCAATCCTATCAGGGCCTTCTTGGCATAGTATTTTGCCATTAAGATGAGATAGCGATGACCTTTGTGAAGTCTGTCGAAAGTTCCGCCAAAAACAATTTTTTTAAATTTTCCCTCGTTGAATTTTTTAAGCAGTCTTTTGAACGCTATCTTTGTCTTGGCAGACACCTCGATAAGCGAAACCCCTTTACCAGGCAAACCGTAAACTATCCCGTAGCCTTTGGGAGCCAAGAGAACACATGGAATTGTCATTAAATCCTCCTCGCCCTCAACAAAAACATTCTCTCCCTTCTTGATAGCTTTTTTTAATACCGCCCAGCTATCTTTGTTAATCGAGGCTGGCGGATT
>JAZDJT010000009.1:0-18429 GCA_043803845.1 Patescibacteria group bacterium | reverse complement strand
CTAAATTAAAATTCTTTATAAATTAATCAAAAGATATTACTTTTGTAATGATTTCTTGAGACATTATAATATTTTATTTTTTAAATCAGCCTCTTAATTTAAAAATATTTTAGTTTCCCTTTCACTTCTTGAATCGAGGAGTACCCTTTTCTATTCAAAATTTCTTCCAGTTCTGTATTGATTCTTTTAAAACAACTCGGCCCCTCTTTAATAAAAGTAGTTCCAATCTGAACCGCATCTGCTCCAGCCAATAAAAACTCAAATGCTTCTTGACCAGTTTTAATCCCTCCAATCCCCATAATCGCGACTTCGTCTTTTAATAATTCATAAAATCTCCTAACGTTTCCTAAAGCGATTGGTTTTATATACTCTCCTGAAAGCCCTCCGTATCCTTCAGTTGCTTTAATTACTACACTCTCTTTTTCTGGGTCTATAATCAGACTATTTCCTAAACTATTTATACAGGAGATAAAAGAAATTGGATATTTTCCTATTAATTTCGCCATTTTTTCTTGGAGAGAATAAGAAATATAAGGAGGGAGTTTCAAGCCCATTGGTTTTGCCCCTAGATTAGAAATTTCATCGAGTAATTGTTCAATTTTTTCAAAATTGTACATAAAAGGTGCGTATTCATCTCTGACGTTAGGGCAGGATAAATTTATTTCAATTAAATCAATCTCGCTTTCTTGGAAAGCTTTAACTAAAATTTTATATTCATCTAAGGAAAAGCCAACTACGCTAGCAATTATCGGCTTTTTATATTTTTTTAATTTTGGAATAAATTCTAAATATGCTTTGTATCCTATATTCGCCAATCCTTGAGATTGGAAATAACCAAATGGCAGTCTAGCCTCTCTCGGCATTTCGTTTCCCTTGCGCGGTTCTACCGTACAAGATTTCATTATTATTGCCGCAGACTCAGATTGAGCTATTTTTTCCAACTCTCCAAAATTAGAAGAACGAGCACCCGAAGCATTTAAAACGTAAGAGTCAAATTCTATTCCGGCAATTTTTGTTTTAGTTGTCGCCATAAAATTTTAATTTAAAATTCGCTACTAAATAGCCGACTCCAAAGGGACCTTCGTAGGAAATAACATCAGATTTCCAGCTTCCCAATTCCAAGCCCGAAAGTACGCCGAGTAAAATAATTATCGACCTATAACCGCACTCGCCTGCTTTTTCAATCAGCCCTTCGTCCATATTCAAAATGCCCTCTATATTTTTCTCTTTCAAAAATTCAATTAGTTTTTCGTCAAATTCTTTTCCTTGCGGCGAATAGCCGGCCGGCGCTTCCGGTAAGAGGCGATGTGAGAGATCTCCCGAAGCAATGATTCCAATCCTGTTTTTATCTCCCTTGGCGATATCTGACAAAATTTTTCCTAACAAAAAGTGTGAATCGATGTCAAGCATTGAGTAAGCCATCGGTACGACCTTAGGTTTCAGATTTTTTGTCAGATAGTAAAGAGGCACCAGAGAACCGTGGTCCAAGTTCGGTCTGTTATAAGTTCTTAAAGGGATTTTGCTGTTTTTACATTCCGCTGCAATCTTTCTACAAATATCTTTGTTATTTTCAAAAGAAAGCTTTGTTTCAAAATCACCAAACACCGAAAGCTCGCCATTAAGCTTCTCGCTCTTAATTAACCCCATCTCCCCAAAACCGACCGGTCCGTGAGGAGAAATCAGAATAAGAGTTTCCGGCCTAGCGCTTTCTATCCCCTCCCTTAGCTTTTCCATCGCTTCGATGGTTTTCCCAACTTTTTTCAAATCTTCTTTTTGTCCCACCGTAGGAATAATGACGGGAGGGTGGGGGGTGATAGAAGCGAAACTTAACATAAACTATGTTCGTAGCGTTAAACGTCTAGAAGAAATGTGTTTTTGATACGAATTGTCTATTATATTCAAGTCCTCTCCGCAATTAGAGCATTTGCCGTTTTTATCCAATCTTTTTACAGAATAACCCCTCCTGTCAATCATTTTTTTCTTGCATTTCGGGCAATAAGTGTCTTCCGAGGCAAGTCCCGGGACGTTGCCTCCGTAAACGTATTTTAATCCCGCCGCCATTCCTATATCGCAGCCTTTTTGGACTAAGTCAACGGGAGTGGAATAAAGCTGGCGCATTTTCCAGGAGACCTCGGGGAAAAATCTTGAGATGTGCCAGGGTGTTTCCGCGCCGAGTTCTTTTTTAATGAAAGCGGCGATCTTAGTGAAAGCCCTCTCGTTGATGACGCCAGGGATAGCTAAGGTGGTGATCTCTATCCAGACTTTTCTTTTCTTCAAAAACAAAAGAGCGTCAAGAATAGGAGAGAGCCTCGCTTTGCAGTATTTTTTATAAAATTCTTCGCTGGCGCCCTTGATGTCAACATTGATGGCGTCGATATAAGGGGTCGCAAGTTCTAGCGTTTCTTTGGAAATAAAACCATTGGAAACCCAGCAATTTTTTAATTTTCTCCCTCTCGCTATTTTCATCGTATCAAGGGCGAATTCGAAGAAAACCGTCGGTTCGTTATAGGTATAAGAGATACTCGGGCAGTTGTAGCGTATTGCCATTTCCACGATTTGCTCCGGGAGCGTTCCTTCTCCTTCAATCCTGTTTTTGGTCTTTGGAGACTGGGAAATTTGCCAGTTTTGGCAGTTCATGCAGGAAAGATTGCAGCCGACGGTACCAAAAGAAAGAGACTCGGTACCCGGCAGAAAGTGGAAAAAGGGTTTTTTTTCAATCGGGTCGATATTGATTGACGCCACTTTGCCGTAAACTAAACTGTAAATCTTGCCGCCTCTGTTCTCCCTGACGCCGCACTTGCCTCTCTGTAAAGGCAAAAGCACGCAGTAATGAGGGCAAACTTGACACTGCGCTCTTCTCTCGTCAAGTCTTCTGTAGAGCAAGGATTCTTTCATATTTGGCATATTTTAACACTCTTTTAAACGTTTTAACACCCTTTTAAATGGAAGACAACGCTTACTTTTAAACAAAAGACAACGTATGATATGATACAGAGTATGAAACGCCGCGTTTTCATCGCTATTTTACTGCCGGAAAAAGTGAAGAGGATTTTGGCAGATTTTCAAAGGTACCTTAGAGAATACGACGTGAGATGGATAAAGCCAGAAAACCTTCATTTAACCCTGTTTTTTTTGGGTTGGCTTGAGGAGAATCAAATCGTTAAAGCAAAAGAATCTTTAAAAAGCGCCATTAATGGCGTGCCCTCCTTCGAATTGGAATTGTCGCAGATACAGATTGGCCCAAGTCTAAAATTGCCCCGTATGATTTGGGTAACGGGGCCGGTTAAAAAAGAGTTGGAGGAAACTTATCAGAAGATAAAAAAGAATTTAGCTGACTCTCGGATACCTTTTGACGGTCGCTACGCCCTGAACGTCCACATCACTTTAGCCAGGGCTGAAGGAGGAGGACTAAAGGGCAAAAAAATTCAAGAGACAATAAACTCCAATTTTCCCGTCAAAGAAATCTTTTTGATGGAGAGTTGTTTGAAATCAAGCGGAGCAGAATACCAAGTCTTGGGAAAATTTTCTTTAAAATAAATGTTTTCTTCGCTCCGCTCATAAAATAAATGCTTTACTCACATATTCGTTTTTAAGTTATGAAAATACATTTCGTCGGCACAGGAGGAATCGGAATAAGCGCCTTAGCAAGCTATTATCTTGCCGGGAAACAACAGGTTTCTGGTTCAGACAGTCAGCCGTCGGAAATCACCAAAGCTCTTAAGAATGAAGGAGCCAGAATTTTCATTGGACATCGCGCAAAGAACGTTTCCAAAAAAACAGATTTGGTTATCTATTCTTTGGCGATAAAAAAAGACAATACCGAACTAAAAAGAGCGAGAAAGCTCAAGATAAAAACAAAGTCTTATCCCGAGGCCTTGGGCGAGTTGACTAAAGATCACTCTACAATCGCCGTTTGCGGCGTGCACGGTAAGACGACGGCGACAGCGCTGCTCGCCCTTAATTTGATAAGAGCAAGTTTCGATCCAATCGTTGTCATCGGCACAAAGCTTAAAGAGTTCGGTGACACCAACTTTAGGATAGGAAACGGCAGGTACCTTATAATCGAAGCCGACGAATACAAATCTGCCTTCTTAAATTATTGGCCCAAGATAATCTTACTTCTCTCGATAGAGAAGGAGCACCTGGACTATTACAAAAACCTGCGGCACATTTTAGACACCTTCGAAAAATTTGTCGGTCATCTGCCGGAAGACGGAATTTTAGTAGCAAACAGAGACGACAAAAACGTTAGAAAGCTTGCTGAAAAAATCCGAAAGAAAAGAAAAGAACTGAAAATTGTTTTTTATTCTCTAAGAGACAGAGAGGCAAAAAAGATTAAGGGTGTTTTGAAGATACCGGGGGATTTTAATGTTTCCAACGCCATCGGTGTTCTGAAGGTTTCGAGAATCTTGGGAGTTCCTGACAAGACTAACCTTAAGACATTTTCGCGCTATCGGGGAGCCTGGCGTAGATTTGAAATTTTCAAAGAGTCCTTAAACGCTAAACGTTACACCTTGGTTAGCGATTATGCCCATCATCCAACGCAGGTGAAACTAACACTCAAAGCGGCCCGAGAAAAATTTCCGCAAAAAAGAATAGTCTTGGTCTATCAGCCCCATCAAATCAAGAGAACCAAGAACCTATTTGGTGATTTCGTAAAATCCTTTGACGATGTCGACGTGTTAATTTTGAACGAGATTTTCAAAGTCGCCGGGAGGGAAGAAAGTGGTCAGGGGAAAATTTCTTCAAAAGATTTGGCCCTGGCTGTTTTTCGAAGATGGAAGAAGTTGGGTTTTAGAAAAAAGCTGGTAAGATTCATTGAAAGTCAAGACGATATTTTCAGAGGGTTGGAACATCTGTTGCAAGAAGGAGACGTCGTGATAGTTATGGGCGCCGGAGACATTTATAAACTAACCTTGCGGTTGCGTTCCGAGAAAGCCTAATCTTCTTTTGAAGTCCTTGACAAATAAAATTATAAAAGCTAAAATTGACGTGTGATGATAAGAAACAATATGTCAAGAACAAACTTTTCCAAAGGAAGCGGTTAAAGCTATTTTTGCTATTTCTTTTGACGCCGCTTCCGAGCGGCGTTTTAAAGTAGCGAAAAGAGAAGAATGGAAGGATAGTTCTTTAAAAATTAACAAAAGAGAGCATTAATTTAAAAGCATCAGATAAAAATTTCGAGATTTCTCTGGTGCGAGACGATACTCAATATGGTCTATGGTGGATGCCTTGGGACCAGGAGACGACGAAGGACGTGGCGTACCTGCGATAAGCCTCGGGGAGGTGGTTAGCAACCTTTGATCCGGGGACTTCCGAATGGGGAAACCCGGCCCGCCGTAAGGCGAGCCACTCCGATGCAAGTCGGAGAGTGAACCCGCTGAAGTGAAACATCTCAGTAAGCGGAGGAATAGAAAAGAAGATTCGCAATTTTTCGAATTTTGCGAATACATTCCCTTAGTAGCGGCGAGCGAAAAGGGAGGAGCCCAAACCTGCCTAATTTTTAGACAGGGGTTGTAAGGTAAAGTCATCTACTTTTAAAGTAGACAAGGTTAAAATAGATAATTTGGTTAGTTGAAAGTCCCTGGAAAGGGCTACCAAAGAAGGTGAAAGTCCTGTAAACGAAAATCATTATCTACCTTGGTCTTTATTCTTAAGTACTTCGAGAAAAGAAAACCTCGGAGGAAACTAGCAGAACTATCTGCTAAGGCTAAATACTACTTGGCCACCGATAGTGAACCAGTACCGCGAGGGAAAGGTGAAAAGCAGCCCGGTGAGGGCGATGAAATAAAACCTGAAACCATAGACTTCCAAAGAGACGGAGCCCGCAAGGGTGACGTCGTGCTTTTTGGAGAACGAGCCAACGAGTTTACGCCAAAGGCGAGCCTAAGCTCTACGGAGCGGAGGCGTAGGGAAACCGAGTCATAATATGGCGATTAGTCTTTGGTATAAGACCCGAAGCCAAGCGAGCTTGCCATGGTCAAGGTGAACTCTGATGAAGATCAGAGGGAGGCCTGAACCCGTCCGCGCTGCAAAACGGTGGGATGAACTGTGGTAAGAAGTGAAAAGCTAATCGAGCTTGGTAATAGCTGGTTTTCCTCGAAATAGCTTTAGGGCTAGCGTCCAGTATAAATCCGGGGGTAGAGCTCTGGATGGAATTACGCGAGCTTCGGCTTGGTTTTTTCAACCAAACTTCGAATACCGGATCAAAACCTATTGGATAGTTAGACTATGAGGTCTAAGCTCCATAGTCGAGAGGGGAAAAGCCCAGACCGCCATCTAAGGTCCTTAAGTTCTTGTTAAGTGATTAAAGGAAGTCCTCTTGCTGAGACAAGTAGGAGGTTGGCTCAGAGGTAGCCATCCTCTAAGGAGTGTGTAACAACTCACTACTCGATGCAAAAGGGCGCCGAAGATTTAACGGGGCTCAAACAAGACACCGAAGGTGCGGTCCCTTGAGATAATTATTTTTATCTCATGGGAAGTAGAGGAACATTTCCTTCGCAGCGAAGGTTCGACGTGAGTCGGGCTGGAGCGAAGGGAAGAGAAGATGTTGGCATGAGTAACCGCAATCCCGATGAGATATCGGGACGCCGATAATCTAAGGTTTCCTTGGCAATGGATATCAGCCAAGGGTTAGACGGTCCTAACTTTTCATCCGAAAGGATGCGAGGGATGGATAATCGGTTAATATTCCGTTCTCTTTTACTAATTCCGAAGGGATGACGAAGCAATGTAACTTTTGCGTATTATTGGATTTACGTTTTCTGCCTGAGAAGGTCTTATAGGCAAATCCGTAAGACAACTTCAAGGGTCGAGAAAATCTGGGTTTCCAGAAATTTAAGCGAGCTTGCTCCCGAGAAAAGTCTCGTAGGGTTAATTAGTAAAAGAACCGTACCGCAAACCGACTCAGGTAGATAAGTGCAGAGGCACTAAGGCGAACGGGTGACTCCTCATTAAGGAACTAGGCAAAAAAGAGGTCGTAAGTTAGCAATAAGACCTGCCCGTAGTCCGCAAGGATTCACGGGCCGCAGCGAAAGTATCCTTGGCGACTGTTTAACAAAAACACAAGTCCCTGCATAACTCGTAAGAGGAAATATAGGGGCTGACGCCTGACCAGTGCTAGAAGGTTAAAGGTGGCGGTTTTTTTGGAGCAATCCGGAAAAGCTGACTGCCCGAAGCCCTAGTGAACGTCGGCGGTAACTCTGACCGTCCTAAGGTAGCGTAACCCCTTGTCGTATAAGAAACGACCTGCATGAAAGGCGTAACGACTTGGGAACTGTCTCAATGAGGAAACCGGTGAAAATGCAATGGGAGTGAAGATGCTCTCTACCCGCGACGGGACGGAAAGACCCCAGGAGCTTTACTGTAGGTTCTCATTGAATTATTTTTTTGGGTGCGTAGTATAGTGGGGAGGCGTTGATCCCTTGGTTCCGGCCAAGGGGGAGCCAACAGTGAAATACCCATCTCTCAGGAAATTAATTCTAACCTATCGCAAGATAGAAACAGTGAGTGCCGGGCAGTTTAAGTGGGGCGCTTGCCTCCTAAAAAGTAACGGAGGCGTTTATTAAGGTCGGCTAGCTCCGGATGGAAATCGGAGCGTTAGTGCAAAGGCAAAAGCCGGCTTAACTGCAAGGCGGAAAAGCCGCGCAGTCACGAAAGTGGAACTTAGTGAACCGACCTCTTTTTATAGAAAAGAGGAAGATCATCAGACAAAAGTTACCCTGGGGATAACAGGCTAGTAGGGCCCGAAAGTCCACATTGACGGCCCTGTTCGGCACCTCGATGTCGGCTCATCCTATCCTGGAGCTGGAGAAGGCTCCAAGGGTTTGGCTGTTCGCCAATTAAAAGGATACGCGAGTTGGGTTCAGACCGTCGCAAGACAGGTCGGTCCTCTATCTGTCGCGGGCGTTGAGTCTTGAGGGAATTCACTCTTAGTACGAGAGGGCCAGAGTGAACCAACCTCTGGTGTACCAGTTGTCACGCCAGTGGCATTGCTGGGTAGCTAAGTTGGGAAGGGATAAAAGCTGAAAGCATCTAAGCTTGAAACCCACCCCAAGATTAGGACTCATTATTAGGCTCCCCGAAGATGACGGGGTTGATAGGCTGTAGGTGTAAGTCTGGTAACAGATTCAGCCAAGCAGTACTAATTAGCCAAATCGTCTCGTACCATAGAAATCTTGAAAAAATAGAAAAATATTTTTTAGAAAAAGAAAAACCACCTTATAAATTATTTGGTGGAGTCACTTTAAGATTAAAAGTCTCCCGGTGACCATAGAGATTAGGAACTACCTGATTCCATCCCGAACTCAGAAGTAAAACTAATCTTCGCCGATGATACTCTAAGTCAGGGGAAAGTAGGACATTGCCGGGGGATTTTTCTTTTGGCAAATTATTGCAATCTTGCCAAAAGAAATGCTTACGCCTACCTGACTAAGATCAAAGGAACGGTTACCAGGCTTGATTTCACTCCGTTGCCGGATTCGAGATAAAACTCAAGAATTATGTTCTGCTTTTCCTCCAAGGGAGTGCTGATCGTCTCAGCTATCCCAATAAAGTCACCAAATTGTTTGCCTTCAACATTACGGACCTCTAGTTTTTCTTTAAAGAGTATTTCTCCGCTCGAGTGATTTCTGACTTGCAAGACAAGGTCGTTTCCAAAGGTTCTGACTTTACCTTTTGAAACCAAGGGTAGGCTAACCGTGTCTCCGCTGGGGGGATAAGTTACCAAGATATTGTTTTGCGCTTTTGAAGAGTATGTCTCAACCAAGACGTAAAAATCCTGATAGGCCAAGATTAATCTGTAAGAGTAAGAGAGCAATAAATAAATGGCAACACTAATTATCAAGTAAAAAATAAGCCTTTTGAAGTTTACGGTTACCTTAACATTAATTCTCCTCTTTTTTCTACCGCTCTCCCTATCGAATATTAGTTGTCCTTCGTTTTTACCCTCCATTATATTTTTTGAATATTTTAAAGATTAAAAAGGCGACTGCGCCGCCTCCCAAGGCAGTGAAAAGTTGCGGCCAGCTCATCATCAGAGCCACTTTCCTTGCCAAATCTTCTTTCAAGATAAGATTCACGACTATTGAGCTGGTGGAGAATAAAAATAGGAACTTCAACAAGCTTGCGACGACTGCTCCTATCCAATAATTCACCTTCTTTAGTTCGCCGAAAACAAACACCAATATTATATTGCTCGTTATTATGAAAGGCACCATCGGCGCCAAAGGGGACGGCAAAAATCCGATCGCCAGAGATATAACACTGGGAAGGATAGCTACAAAAACAGCGCTCTGGGTCCCCAGGATTACCGTGGTGATAAACAAAGTAGCGTTGACTATGGTTCCAGTCACGGCTTGCTGCTTTATTAGGGGTGCCAATGTTGAGACGGCGAACAAAATCAAGAAAGCGCCAAATAGATAGACGCTTTCTTTCTTTAAAATTAGAGTTTTTACCCGGGACATATGTTTAAATGTTTTTTTGTGATACGACTTTTCTTCTTTTGAGAATACGTTGTGTGAAATATACTTCTTAGCATCTCCTTATCGGATTTTACAAAGTCCTTATAAATTTCTTTGGCTAGAGGATTCTCGTGGGCTTTTCTTATCTCCTTATCGCTATCAATAGCATAGAGTCCTGCCACTCTATCACTTCTTATTTTATCACTAGTCGGTAAGGGCTGTCCACCACCGCCGATACAGCCACCGGGACAAGCCATCACTTCCACGTAATCATATTTAATTTTTCCATTTCTTAGTTTCTCCATCATTAATTTAGCTTCGCCCAAGCCGTTTATTACGGCGACGCTGACAATCTTTTTTCCCATTTTAATTTTGGCCTCTTTTACGCCTTTCATTCCCCTTACCTTTTTGAATTCAACAGGAATTGATTCTCCGTTAATCTTTTCCTCGCTCATTTCTTGGTGGGCGGTCCTCAAAGCCGATTCCATCACCCCTCCGCTGGCTCCGTAAATTACGCCCGCCCCCGAAGGCAGTCCAAAAGGGTTGTCTAAACTTTCTGGTTTAACATTCTTTAGATCGATACCTTTTCTGATGAAAAGGTAGGCTAACTCTCGTGTGGTCAGGACATAATCAACCGGTTTGACATTCTTTATTTTTAGCTCCTCTCTTTCTATCTCGTATTTTTTGGAGGTGCAGGGCATGATAGATATAACCTTTATGTCTTCTGGCTTATAGCCATTTTTTTCTGCCCAGTAAGTTTTGATCAGTCCGCCCAATATTATATGGGGTGAACGAGCGCTGGTAAGGTGATTTAAAAATTCATAATAATTGAATTCTAAAAAGTTTACCCAAGAGGGGCAGCACGAGGTAAACATTGGCAGATTCTTTTTATCCTTTAGCCTTGCCACTAGTTCTTTCGCTTCTTCGATCGTAGTAAAATCAGCGCCCAGAGAGGTGTCAAAAACCTTTGAAACACCTATCCTTCTCAGGGCCGCTGCTATTTTTTCCGTTACTACCGTTCCGTGAGGTAGGTCAAAAAAGTCACCGATGCTCACCCTTAAAGCCGGAGCGAATTGGACGATGGCTATCTTCCCGTCATTCTTAAAAGGATTTTCGATCTCTTCAAACTCCCGATTGCTCTCAAAAGCTCCCACCGGGCAATGCGCCAAACACTGTCCGCAATAAACACAGTCTCTATTTTCTTTTGAGGAGGGTTTCACCTTCGCGCAATATTCTTCTTTCGTTATCTCTAAAAAATTCACCCCTTGCTTTGAACACATCTCCACGCAATTTCTGCAATCTATGCATTTCGAACTGTCAAATAAGATAGGGCCGAATTCAGAAACCGGGCACTCTCCTTTTCTGAGTTTAAACCTGTTTATGTCGGCTTTATATCTCCCAGCGATTTTTAAGAGTTGGCAGTTATAACGATAGACGCAGTCGAGGCACTCTCTTCTGTGCTGGCCGAAAATCAATTCTATGTTTATCTTTATCGCCTTCTTTACCATCTCCGAATCAGTGATAACTTCCATACCCCCTTCCGCTTGAGTGACGCAAGCCGGATAAAGCCCCTTTCTTCCCTTAACCTGGACGCAACATATTCGGCAGTGCGGTTTTGGCTCAAGGTCGCTGTGATAACAAAGAGTGGGAATTTCTATGTTGCTTTTAGAAGCGGCATCCAAAATGGTGCTTCCCTCTTTGGCTTCTATGGTTTTGCCGTTAATCTTGATTTTCACCATTTTCTCCATAAATCTTATTAATTATTCCTTCGAGAGACAGAGAAGCCATTCTTCCCAAGGGGCAGAGACTGGTCTCTCTTAAAACAAAAAAAACGTCTTCGAAGATCTTCTTGTCCATTTTGCCTTGTTCAAGTATCTCCTTCAGCCGGTAAGCTCCTTCGCGACAGGGCGTGCACCTGCCGCAGTTCTCTTTTATAACGAAATCAACAATTTTTTTCATCAAAGAAACGGCGTCAGTACTTTTACGTTTATAGATGACGATAGAACCGATTCCTCTCAATGGCTGGTTTAATTCTCTTGGTAGCAAGATGTCCCCAAGCGTTCCTCCGGCGCTGATAAAGAAATCGAAATCAGGCCAGTTTCCGGTTTTCTCCAAAATTTCTTTTAGAGACAAATCTTCTTTTAATTCAAAAACTCCGGGTTTTTTAGCGTCGCCCGAGACACAGAAAAAGCGTGTCCCCTGATATCTGTCTTTGGCGATCTGGGATATCTGATAAAAAGTTTCTACGTTGTTCATCAGAGTGGGATAACCAAAAAGACCTTTTTGATAGGGGAAAGGAGGTTTGATGCGAGGTTCTGGTCTTCTTCCTTCTATTCCTTCAAGAATCGCCGTCTCTTCGCCAGCAAGGTACCCTCCGGTCTTTTTGAATAAAGTTATCGGCAACCTCCCAATCAATTTTCTTAGTTTTGACTCAAATATTTTAAAATAGTCTTTTTTGAGATAGATATAGGCAGTGCTGTTGTCTATGGTCTCCAAGGCGATTTTTATGCCCTCGATAACGTCTTTTGCGTATTTATCTAAAATATATTTGTCCTTAAAAGCGGTCGGGTCTCCCTCGGAGGCATTACAGATAATATATTTTTTCTCGGCTTTCTCCTTTTCAACCATCTCCCATTTTGAACCCGTTGGAAAGCCAGCTCCGCTGCGTCCTTTCAGGTTGGCTTTTTTCATTTTCTCAATAATGTTTACCATCATAAATTAAAACCCTCTTCTCTCGGGGAAGAAAAGACGATTTTTGTAAAAAATATTATTCTTCGGATTCCTGTGAGGTTTCACTATTCAAAACCTTTATTTTCTGAACGATTTAAAAATATTTTTACCCGCAAGAATTCTGTCGGGGTGGTGGGATTTGCACCCACGGTCTCCACGTCCCGAACGTGACGCGCTAGTCTGCTACGCCACACCCCGCTGTTTGTTTTCTCTCGATTTATAATAAAAGATACAAAAAATAACCCTAAATTGCAAATGATTTCAAAATTATTTATAATCTTAAAATATCAAGGGAAATCAAGGCAAAACTTGTCTTGAGACGATTTTTTTTGTATAATTTTATCCAAAAGGTCGATATCTAATCGATAATCAACAAAAGGCAAAAGTAAGAATCCTATGACAAAACAAGACGTTATTGAGGCAATTGCCAAAAAAACAAAACTTCCCAAGAGCGAAGTTATGGAAGTTTTCAACGGCGCCCTTGATGTCATTACCACAAACATCCAAAAGGGCGTGGTCATCACGGGTTTTGGAACCTTTATGGCTTCAAAGAGGAAAGCCAGAATCGGCAGAAACCCCAAGACTGGCGAGTCTCTCAAGATTCCCGCGATGAGCGTTCCAAGATTCAAGGCTGGTAAAACTTTGAAAGATGCAGTAAGGTAGATAAAAAAGCCAAGAAAAATTAAGGTCCTGCCGTCAAAAGCAGGGCTTTAATTTTTTAGGAACCTTTAACTCTCCTTTCAAAAAGGTTCCTAAAAAACGAGGATTGGAAAGGAGGCTACTCCTTTTCCCGCAGAGCGGGGTAAAAGCCCCGCTCGAGGACGAAAAAATTATTTTCTTCAAACTTTAATCTCAAGATTCAATGTAATAGTATTTAGATAGACGGCGCAAGTTTTTTATTATTATCAATTTATGAAGATTGCAGTTTTAATGAGCGGCGGGATAGATTCTTCGTTTGCCGCTTTCTATCTTAAAGAAAAAGGCTACGACATAGTCGGAGTGAATTTTTTAAATACAGAGAAGTCTTGCGAGGAGGCGGAAGGTAGAGCGAGAAAAATAGCCAAATTTCTGTCCATCCCTTATTTTGTTTTAGATTTGCGAAATGTTTTTGAAGAGGAGATAAAAGAACCTTTCTATTCAGCCTTCAGAAGAGGAGAGACGCCTAACCCTTGCCCTTTTTGCAACCGTCTGATTAAATTCGGAGTTGCGCTGGAAAAAGTAAAAAAGTTGGGCGTAGAAAAATTAGCCAGCGGCCACTATGTCAAGTCGGGATACAGCCGGAAAGAAGAGAGGTGGTTCCTGAGAAAAGCCGATGACAGAACTAAAGACCAATCTTATTTTTTATGGAACCTTAGCCAGGAGCAAATCTCCCGAGCACTCTTCCCTTTGGGTGTTTTTTATAAAAAAGATA
This sequence comes from Patescibacteria group bacterium, assembly GCA_043803845.1. Classification (GTDB taxonomy): domain Bacteria; phylum Patescibacteriota; class Minisyncoccia; order Minisyncoccales; genus JAZDJT01. Next base: position 4,827 of record JAZDJT010000009.1, on the reverse strand, counting down.
TTAAAAAAATAATGATGGAGAAGTTCTCGGGTATTTTTAGTAAAGAAAGCTACAAAGAAAGTCAGAACATCTGTTTCCTGAAGGGAAGAAAACTTTCAGAATTCCTCAAGGAAAGATTGGGAGAAAAAGAAGGGCCGATTTTAGATGAGAGAGGAAGCAAGATTGGGACGCATCAGGGTCTGCATCTTTTTACCGTCGGTCAGAGAGCGGGGCTCGGAATCGGGGCGAGAAGTCCTTTTCAGGCGCCTCTCTACGTTTTGGGTTATCAGAAAGAAAAAAATGTTGTTATTGTTGGTAGAGAAAAAAGTCTCTTTAAAAAAGAGACGAGAGTGCAAAAGATAAATTGGGTTTCCATACCTGCGCTGGCGGATAAAATAAAAGCCAAGGTTAGGATTCGTTATCGCCATCAAGAAGCCGAGGCGGAAATCCAACCTGTCGCTTCAAACAAATCAAGAATTGTTTTTAAAATTCCCCAGAGAGCCATCACTCCGGGACAGCACGCAGTTTTTTATAAAAAAGACACCCTCCTAGGAGGAGGGGTCTTCGAATAGTTGACGGAAAAATTCTAACCAGCGGTTTTTGTCTTCTCCTCTGCTTTTATAAACTTGAAATACCCGATAATTAGCGTAATCAAGAGGCCGAGCGAGACCGCCAGAAAACGGAATTTGCTGTCGTTTGTCTGGAACCCTTCGACGATACTATAAAAGAGTGTAAAGGTACCTCCAAGTAGCAGTCCATCGGCGATAACGGGTATATTACGGGCTATTGTCAGGCTTATAACCAGAATGATTACCGCACAAATTAGAGCGATAATAAAAACGTTTCTTGCGTATACATTCATTGTCTTTTGATACTCTGCCCATTCTTTCTCATATTTTTCTCGTGCTAGCTTTACCGCTGGCGTTTCTTGCTGATTGGTCTCGGGAGCCACTTCTTTTAACACCTCCGGTGACTCTGGCGACTCGGGTGATTGAGGAGCCGGATAAAAAGCAGCAATGCCAAGACCTATAAAAGTTGCCACCAAAATTCCCAAAAAGAAGGTGTAAATAAGTTTTAATGCTGAACTCATAAAAATTGATATCCTAAAAATGCCGACCTTTAAAGATTTTGAATCTTAGGGTGGGTAACGGGATGAGATTAAACAATATATAAAAAATTAATTATTTCCCTATTCCCCTTTTTTTATTTCTTCTTGACCCTTTATAAATTTAATATAGCCCACTGCTAAAGTGACTAAAAGTCCAACAGAAACAGCCAGAAAGCGGAATTTATTGTCGGGAGTACGGGCACCCATACCTATACTGTAGAATAATGTTAAAGTACCACCTAAAAGTAATCCATCAGCAATTACGTCTATATTACGAACTGTAGTTAAACTAATAACTAAAATAATTATTGCGGCGGTTAGAGCTATGATAAAAACATTCCTCGTGTAAATACTCATGTCTTTTTCATACTCTGCTAATTTTTTATCAAGTTCCTCCTGAGCTTTTAGCTGTGCAGGAGTTTCTCCTCCTATCAACGGTTTTTGCTCATTTCTTATTCCTTCTGGTGCTGTTGGCACTGTATAAAAAGCAGCAATTCCCAATGCGACAAAAATTACCACTAAAATTCCTAAAAAAAATGTATAGATCAATTTTAATCCTGAGCTCATAAATTTAAAAGTTTTTAAAAATATCGACCGTTTAAATAATAATTTTTTGGAGCATTTATATGATTCCGTTCGAACTCATTTTGTCAGAAATTCCTGAAAAAATCAATGGACGGCACACAGCGCCGCCCACAAAAAAGCAGATTTAATTCCTGAAAATCAAATTGTGGAGCGGGATACCAGAATTGAACTGGCGTCTACTCCTTGGAAGGGAGTCGTTTTACCACAAAAATAATACCGCTTTTCAGCCTGAATTGTTAACTATCTTAAATAGCTGTTGATTTTTTCTATAACTTCTTTCGGGGTAAAATTTACTTTTACCAGATAGTCAATCGCTCCCATCTCTTTGCCTTTTTCGATGCTCTCCTTCTCTCCGAGATTAGTTAGAATTATAACCGGAGTATCTTTGAGGCTGCGGTTTCCCTTTATTTTTTCTAATAACTTAAATCCGTCAATCTTGGGCAAAAGCAAATCGAGCAAGATTAGATCAAATTTCCCTTCCTCTGCCATTTTATATCCCGTTTCGCCGTCTGTCGCAAGACCTATCTCAAAGCCATTTTTTTTGAGGTTGGTTAGATAGATATCGGCGATAAGCGGGTCGTCTTCTATTAATAATATTTTTTTAGATTTTTCCATGGATTCGGGCTTTCGGGGTGCCGAGAGTCGAACTCGGACTAAATCCTCCCAAAGGACTCGTGCTAGCCATTACACCACACCCCGTTTATTAGATTTTATGAGTTAAGTAATATTTATTATATTGAAGGAAGTGATAAATTACAAGCCTGATTTTGATTTCTTTATCTCCGGTTTATTGATAAAATATAATATTGATTTTTGATAATATACCTTTCCCCAAGATAGTTTTTTATCCTTGTCTTCCAAGCTCTCCTTATTTCTCGGAGAGAGTTTTCCTCGAGACTGTTGTTATGTCAGTTGATAAAAATAACTATAGTCATCCGGCAGAAGAAGTATTGGATTTAATTTCTGATTATGGTATAAAACTATTCAGAACCGACGAAGTCGGTGACATAAAAATTATTTTCGACAGCGAAATTTACTAAATAAAATAATCATTTTCTAAAATTATGGAAGTAAAAACTTTGAGTAAAAATCCACGCCAGGAAATGACGATGGTTCTCATAAAGCCCGACGGCGTAAAAAGGGGATTAATAGGAGAAGTCATCTCAAGGATTGAAAGAAGAGGACTCAAAATCGTTTCTTTGGAGATGATTTGGGCGCAACGCAATCAGGTTGATAAACACTATCCGAAAGACAAAAAATGGACTACTAGAGTCGGAGAAAAAACCTTAAATAGCTATAAGAAATACGGCATTAATGCCAAAAAAGAGATGGGGACCGAGGACCCCTTTGAAATCGGACAAATGGTTCGAGAATGGCTCCTTGACTACCTGACTTCCGGTCCGATAGTGAAAATGGCGGTAAAGGGTAATCACGCCATAGAGCAGGTGAGGAAAATGGGCGGCAATACGATGCCGGCTCAAGCAGAGCTGGGGACTATTCGAGGCGATTATTCCGTTGACGACCCGGGGATAGCCAACAGAGAAAAGAGGGCAGTTTATAATATTGTTCACATCTCGGAGACGCCAGAAGAAGCCGATCACGAACTCCACTTCTGGATCGCCAACGAAGATATCTTCGATTACGATACCATAATAAACGAGCCAAGACTATCTTAGGACTTGAAATTTTTTTTGAATTTTTGTATAATATAATTGGTTCTGGAGATAAGGAAAAATTCTAGACAAAAGTTTTTTTTCGGGAATCCAATATTTGCTCCGACCGTGGTTGGAGCGTGAGGATACCCACCTGGATTATTTTCTAGGGTTATCCTTCCCCCGGAACCTTTTTAAAACGCCAACTTTTAATGTTGGGCGTTTTGTTTTTCCAAAAGAAAACATTCAAAGCCCTTGACAAAGATTCTTATATTTTGTAGACTCTCACTACCTATACCTATGGTCAGGGTATGGTGATAAAGAACTAACAAAATAAATAAAAAAATGATTAAACATTGTAAATGTAATCCTCAAAAAACGGAGAACGAATTTTGCGATCATTGTGGAAGAACTCTTAATGAGTGCTGCTGCACAAATCTAGAGGTTAAAAATAATCATAAAATCAGGGGAAAAGAAAATAATAATTCAAAAAGGCATGGAAAATAAAAAACAAAAGACTCTTATCAGCTTCAAAAAGGCGCAGAGCCTGACCTCAAAAATCATTAGAATGGTCCAAGAAGGTGATTACTGCATAGATATAATGCAGCAGAACTTGGCTGTAATTGGCCTATTGAAATCCGCCCACCAGATGTTGATGGAGGGTCATTTGAGCACTTGCTTCAAAAAAGCGATGGAAGCTAAAAACGAGAGAAAAAAAAGAGAAATGATTAAAGAGATTCTGGGAGTAACAAAACTGTTTAATAAATAACAAATAGCCGATTCGTATATTCGTAATCCGCCAGCTGGCGGAATTCGTAAATTAGTAGTTGCCAAATAAAAATAATATGAGAAAGCAAACATATTTTGTCAAAGGAATGCACTGCGCTTCTTGCGAGATGCTGATAGAGAAAAGAATCAGGGAGATTAAAGGGGTAGAAGAAGTGGAATCTTCAACCAGCAAGGGGGAGGTGGTGATAACTTTTGGAGCTGAAAGAAGAATTCTTAGCGCTGCCGAATTGAACGAAATTTTTAAAAAACACAATTACATTTTTTCCGAAAAGCCGATATCAGAAAAAAACTCTAAAATCAGAAACCCTCTTATCACTTTGGGCATGGCCTTATTGGTGATAATAGTTTTCTTGGTTTTGGACAAAATAGGTTTGTCGGGCTTGGTTAATGTCAGCTCTAGCTCTTCTCTGCCGACGTTTTTTCTTTTCGGAATTCTCGCCGGAATTTCCAGTTGCGCGGCCTTAGTCGGGGGAATCATTCTCTCCATGTCCAAACAGTGGGGAGAATTGTATCCCAATGAAGACTCTCCGGTCAAAAAAGCCCAACCTCATTTGATGTTTAATGTCGGCAGGCTTTTCTCTTACGTGGTTCTTGGCGCTGTTTTGGGAGTTATCGGTTCCAGGCTGCAGCTATCTCTAAAAATTACCTCGTTTTTAGTTATCGCCGTTTCTCTGATGATGATTCTCTTGGCTCTGCAAATGCTCGGATTTAAAG
>JAZDJT010000008.1:0-27638 GCA_043803845.1 Patescibacteria group bacterium | reverse complement strand
GTTAAATTTCATCTCCTTCCAGAGCTTCATCACTTCTTCGTTTTGGCGAGGCGGGTCGTCTTTGTATTTTGTCTTTATCTCGTCAATCCTTTCTTTGATTTGCGCGCTCTTTGACTGACTTTCGTTTTGGCCCTTAATCATCTTGGAGTTCAGGGGCCAGAGCAAAAGCCTGGTAAAAACAGTCAAGAGTAAAATCGCCGAACCAAAATCGATTAGAGGCAACTGATAGAAAAAAACTAACAGGTTTAATAGTGGCCGATATAATATCTCTTGGAAAACTAAAGTAAAAATATTCATATTTATCTTTAATTATTTGAGCCCTGAGATTACTAACAAATTTTCAATCTCTTTTTCTATATCTAAATGATCTTTCCCTAAGGCGTTGGGGAGGGCTAGAATTATGCCGTCGAAACCCGGCCTGATTATTTTTATTTTTTTTCGCAAAGCTTCCCTCAAAGACCTCTTAATAAAGTTCCTTTGGGAGGAATATTTGGAAACAGCTACTGGGACGATGAAAGACCAGCGTGAAACAGGAAGATTGTTTTTGCTTAGTCTTAAATTCAGAAAGCTTCCTTTATATTTTCTACTCTTTCTGAAGACCCTTTCGATTTCTTTTTTCTTTAGCCTGTAGGTTTTTTGCAGCACGATTTAAAAAGAGATTAAATAGGGGAGGACTTAGACAGTCAGTCTTGTTCTCTTCTTGCTCCTTCTTCTCGAAAGAACATTTCTGCCTCCACTCGTTCTCATTCTTTTTAAAAAACCATGCACCCTTTTTCTTTTTCTCCTTTTGGGACGATAAGTGATGCCCATATTTTTAATATATGAAACTATATTATCATAATCTTTTGTCAAAATGCAAATAAAAGGATAAAATTATTCTAGAAACTTAGTTTTCCCCAACTTTTCCCCATTTTCTCCCTTGACGTTGACGGATCCAAGGATTAGAATAATGAATTAAAATCGCCTTACAACAAAAGCCTCTATGGACAATATTATATTGTGGCAATCGGTATTGTCTCGCCTGGAAGAGAAACTCTCTCGTCCGACCTTTGCCACATGGTTTCGCGACACCAATATCAAAAGCCTAGAGGAAGACGAAGTCATCATCTCCGTGCCTAATATTTTCGTTAGAGAGTGGCTCCAAAACAAATTCGAGCAAGAGCTACTTTTTTCCTTCCGCCAGCTTTCACCAAAGGTGAGGAGGATAAAATACGCCATCTCGGGACGGAAAGAAACAACAGGCAAAAGCGGAACGAACGAGATAGATTTTGCCCAACAGAAAATCGATTTTTACCAAAACCGTCTATCGGGGCTTAATCCTCGTTACACCTTCTCAACATTTGTTGTCGGCAACTTCAATCAACTCGCTCACGCTTGCGCCGTCTCCATCACCAAGAGAATCCTCGATAGTTCTTTTTTGAAGGGATTCCCCTTCAAAAAATCTCGCCTGGAATACAACCCTCTCTTCATCTACAGTAAGGTGGGGCTTGGCAAAACCCATCTCTTGGAAGCGATCGGCAACGAAATAGTAAACGCCAAAAAGAAAAAAAAGGTTAAGTACATACCTTGCCCTACTTTTACCAGCGAGGTTATATCAACCATTCGTGACGGCAGCATAGAAAAACTTGTTAAAAGCTACAGCCAATTTGATGTCTTGATAATCGACGATATTGGTTTCATCGCCGGCAAGGAAAGAACACAGGAAGTCTTTTTCAGAATCTTCAATGATTTAACTGAAAACGGTAAGCAGATTATTCTCTCTTCGGATCGTCCTCCTCAAGCGATCGAAAAACTGGAAGAGAGGTTGAGGTCCCGCTTTGAAGGAGGAATGGTGGTAGACATCAGTTTCCCTGAGTTCGAGGAAAGGCTAGCAATTTTAGAAGAAAAGTTGGAAGAGAGAGAAGCCTTCCTGCCGAAGGAGCTGTTGGAATTCATTACCATCAACGTCAAAAAAAACATCAGAGAGTTGGAAGGCGTTCTGGTCAAGGCCTTGGTCATCTTCGAGAGAGAGAAAAGCGCCGAGAGAGTAAAAGAAAACTTGAGAGACATTATCGAGGAGCCCAAAAAAAGAATATCTCCCAACAAAATCATTGAGAATGTTTGCGACTTCTATAACGTCACGCGCAAAGAGATACTTTCCAAGAGTCGGAAAAAAGAACTGGTTTCGCCTCGTCAAATAATAATGCACTTTTTGAGAGAAGAGCTCGCTCTTTCCCTGCCTTCAATCGGCGTAAAGTTGGGTAACAAGGACCATACTACCGTGGGATATTCCTGTGAAAAAGTTGAGGAGAAACTGAAGAAAGACGCCGATTTCGCTAAGGAAATTGATGTTATCAGAGAAAAAATCTATAACGGTTAAATTTTATACATACTTTTCCTAAGTTTTTCCCAAAGATTAAAATATAATCAAAACAAGAGCTATAAACAAAAAAATCATCTTTTGCCTTTATCCCCACAATTAGTTATTATAGATTTATATATATTATAAAACGTTATTATAATTATAATATGAAATTTTTAATCTCTTCGGAAAAATTCAAAAAAGTGGTAAATTTTGTAACTCACCTTTGTGGAAGTAACTTAACCTTACCAATTCTTAACAACATACTGCTCGAGTTAAAAAAGGGCGTGCTCCTAATATCGTCTACTAATTTGGAAATAGGCCTTTCTATTCAACTGCCCGTGAAATCGGAAAGGGATGGGAAGGTTACGGTTCCAGGGAAAATCTTCTCTGACTTCATTTCTTATTTACCAACTGGAGAAATAAGAATCGAAGAAAAAGGCCTAACAATAAATGTGAAAACAAAAGGTTTCCAGGCTAAGATTCTAGGCCAGGACCCGAAGGAATTCCCGATTTTACCGCAGATCAAAGAAAAACTCTTCACGGAAATCGAAAGTAAAATTCTTATAGAGGGTCTTTCCAAGGTGAGTCACATAGCTTCTCCGTCCGATACCAGAGTTGAGATTTCAGGAATTTTAATAAAGGCAGAAAAGAAAAGCATCAGTCTCGTAGGAACCGATAGCATAAGGTTAGGCGAGAAGAAAATCAGCTTGCCTTCGGAAGTCGGGAAAAAATCAATCATCATCCCCCAGAGAACTGCCAACGAACTTATTTACATTTTTTCCGACCTCGACGGTAAAATCAAAATGACAATTGAACCTTCACAGGTAGGATTTGAGTTTGCCCCCAAAGACCCGTCGGACCCAAAAATCGTTTTAGTCTCAAGATTGATAGAGGGTCAATACCCGGATTACGAAGGAATTATCCCTCAGAAAATAAACACTCAGGCGATACTGGATAAAAACGAGTTCCAAAAAAAAATCAAAATAGCCAGCCTTTTCTCCAGCCGCATCCAAGACGTGAAATTGAGATTTGAACCGTCAAAGTCTCTTACCATCACTTCTGCCTCGGCAGAGGTCGGCGAGGTTAATTCCAAATTAGAAGGAGAAATTGAAGGGAAGCCGATAGAGATAGTTTTCAATTGGCGTTATCTGCTCGATGGTCTGTCGGCTATAGATTCCAGCGAGGTTTCCTTCGGTCTCAATGACACCGCCATGCCGGCCGTTCTCAAACCGATTGGCGACAAGAGCTACCTCTACGTATTAATGCCCAAAACCATTTAATTTTTTCTCCAGTTTCTGAATATAGTCGAAGGGTTATCTTGGTCTAAATTGTTTTTCCTCTGCAACCAGGATATCCCTATTTTTTTTGCGAAATTAGGTAAGCGATAACAACTTTTCAAAAAAAGACCTAAGGCGATTTCCCGTTCAAGCTTTCTCCTCCAGGATTTCTCATAGAGGAGTGTGTTCGGAGACTCCGGTCTAATTAATTCACTGGCGATTTTTGCCGACAAGAGCCCATAGATGAGGCCGCCGCCGGTTGCCGGTTTTATCTGCCCGGCAGAATCTCCGCAGAGAAAACAGCGCTTGGTCACGGTTTTTTTGCGAGGAGAAACGGGGATTAAGGCGCCACTCATTTTTTTTACCTTAATACCCATTTTATCTAAAAAGGCTCTCAGTTTTCGTCCGGGGAATAAGGAGGGCGGCAGGGCGGTTCCCCACTCGATTGAATCTTTTCTTGGAATTCTCCAGGCGAAAAAACCGGCGAAATCTTTTTTAAACAAAAGTTCTGGGGCATCGTTTTTCTGCCCTTCTTCGTCTCTCTTCTCTTCGTAGCAGATTACTCCAAGAAGAAATTTTCCTTGGGCTGGCAGCCCGACTTCTCTGGCCACGATTGAGTTTGCGCCGTCGCAGCCCGCTAGAATTTTCCCTCTCGCCCCCTCGCCGTTTCTCAAGGTTATTTCAACAAAACTTCTCTCTTCTCTTGCTCTCGTCAGGTCCTTCCCTAAAATAAAATCCACGCCTTTTTTAAGAGCATTTTTTTTGAGGCAACCGTTCAAGGCCTTGCGGTTTAAAAGTAAGGCTTTGCCCTTGAAGTCAAAGAATTCTTCCTCAATCCAGATTCGTGCTCCCGAAAATTCCTTTTCCACCCATCCGCCATCATCTTCTATCAGGTTAAGGAAGGAAGAGGAAACAAGCCCCGAACAGACTTTGTCCCCTGTCTCCTTTTTTCTTTCGACTAACAGAACAGAATAACCCTTCTCGGCAAATTTATTGGCGAGGAACAATCCGATTGTCTCTCCGCCTACTACAATAACGTCATACATATTATTAGATTAGCTGCTGCCCAAGGAAAGTTATTTACCCCCGTTAGAAAAAGTCCTTTCTAAGGGGTTTACTTTTCTTCTCGAGGAGATATAATATTTTATCATGAAGAAGGCACAGAGGCACAATTTTGGCAAAAAGAAGAAGGGAGCGATCTCTCTCTTCTCCTCAAAGATTTTTTTCTTTTTGCTGATATTGGTTTTGTCAGGATTGATAAGGGTTGGCTATGATAAATTTCGGGAGTGGAGTTTCGCAAAAAAATCTTTAGCCAGTCAAGAGGAAAAAATCGAGCAGGCGAAAAGGAGAAGAAGCGACCTTAAAAACCTGCTGAATTATCTTCAGAGCGAAGGTTATCTTATTAGGACCGTCAAAGAGAAGTTGAATTTAGTCGCTCCCGGAGAAAAAATAATTTTTGTGGTGCCCGAAGAAGACAAAGAGGAGCTAAAAATAGAAGCTAAGAACGATAATTTCTTCACAACTTTTTTTAGGGCGATTAAAGAAAAATTTTTTAGCAAATAAAATTTTTCTGGATTCAGTTGTTAGTTTTTATCAATTTGTTGTATCGCGGGTGTCGTATAGTGGCTATTATAGTTCCTTCCCAAGGAACGGACGGCGGTTCGATTCCGCTCACCCGCTCAAAATCGTTTAAACGATTTTGATCAAGGTTCATCAGAGGTGGGTCCGCCGACTTTCGATTGTTTTCAACAGATATTACGTACATATCCTATTATTCTCTATAGAGACTTCGGAGTCTTGATATTTTTTAGATTTTCTGCTAACTTTTATTCACAAGAGCGCCCGTCGCTTAATTTTTTTTCTGAAGCGCAAGGAAAATATTAATATGCCTACAATCCATCAGCTAATAAAAAGACCAAGGAAATTCAAGAAAGGGAAAGATAAAACCCCTGCTCTCTCTTTTGGGTTTAATCCTCTCAAAAACAGGCCTTCTCAGTATTTGTCACCATTTAAGAGAGGTGTTTGCGTCAAAGTTTTTACCACCACTCCCAAGAAACCAAACTCTGCCTTGCGTAAAGTCGCAAGAGTTCGTCTGCAAAACGGGACGGAAGTAACGGCTTACATACCTGGAGAGGGTCACAATTTGCAAGAGCACTCGATTGTCTTGATCCGGGGAGGAGGAGTTAGGGATCTGCCAGGCGTCAGATATCACATTGTCAGAGGGATGCTTGACACAGAAGGGGTGCGAGACAGGAAGAAACAAAGGTCAAAGTACGGCGCTAAAAAAGGAGGGGCGGAGAAGAAAACTTAATTTTCAATTATGGTTCAAGCCGATCCAAAATATAACAATCTGCTAGTCTCGAAATTTATTAACAAGACGATGAAAAAGGGCAAGAAATTTTTAGCCCAGAAGATTGTCTATGGGGCTTTTGATTACATAAAGGGTAAGACAAAGAAAGAGCCGTTAGATGTTTTTAATCAAGCACTGGATAAAGTTTCTCCAATAATGGAAACAAAACCAAAAAGAGTTGGAGGGGCAACTTATCAGGTGCCCACCGAAGTGAACGAGAAGAGAAAAACGTCTTTGGCTATGAATTGGATTATAGAAGCGGCCAAGAAAAAAAAAGGAGGTCAGATGAACGAAAAATTAGCCGAAGAGTTGATATCGGCGGCCAAAGAAGAAGGCTCGGCTGTGAAAAAGAGAATTGACATTGAAAGAATGGCTGAAGCCAACAGGGCTTTCGCGCACCTTAACCGCTAAAATAATATGCCTCGTAGATACCTGCTACCGAAAGTTCGTAACATTGGTTTTATCGCTCATATCAGTGCCGGTAAGACGACGACAACCGAGCGTTTTTTATTTTACACTGGGATCTCTCACAAACTTGGCAGTACCGATGAAGGCACCACCGTTACTAATTTTATGGTCCAGGAACAAGAGAGAAAATTGACCATCAAGTCCGCGGCGGTTACCTGCTATTGGACGCCCGGCGAATATTTGGATGAAAATTATTTGAAGAAAGAGAGGAAGCCGAAATATCAAATCAACATAATCGACACCCCGGGTCACATCGATTTTACCGCCGAAGTCCAGAGATCTCTTAGGGTTTTAGATGGCGCTGTCGTCATATTCGACGGAGTCTCCGGCGTGGAACCCCAGTCAGAAACGGTTTGGCACCAGGCTGACAAATTCAGAGTTCCCAGGATTTGCTTTGTCAATAAGATGGATAGGCTTGGCGTTTCTTTTGAAAAAGGCCTGGAGTCCATTTTGCAAAAGTTGACTCCCAACGCCGTGGCGATACAGATTCCCATCGGAGCCGAAGATGATTTTAAAGGCGTCATTGATTTGTTGAAGATGAGGGCTTTGTATTTTGAAGGAGAATCTGGGGAAGTCGTTAGGGAGAAAGAGATACCTCAAGAATTATTGGAGAGCTCTAAAGCTTGGAGAGAAAAACTCATAGAAAGAATTGTTGCCGAGGATGAAAAACTCATGGAGAAATATTTAGCCAACGGAGAGATTTCTATCGCCGAGTTAAAGCAAGTTTTGAGGAAGGGGGTGCTGAGCTATAAATTAATCCCGGTTCTCTGCGGGACTTCTTTCAGAAACAAAGGGGTCCAGCCTTTGGTTGACGCCGTAGTTGATTTTCTGCCATCACCGATCGATCTACCAGCTACAAAGGGGATAGACCCAAAGACAGGAGAAACTATAGAGAGGAGAGCCAACGATGACGAACCTTTTTCTGCTCTTGCGTTCAAAGTTTCAGATGACCCTTATGCAGGGAGTCTTACTTTTTTTAGGGTCTACTCGGGTCATTTCAAGAAGGGATCCTATCTTTTGAATACCACCACCGGAGAAAAAGAGAGAATCGGAAGAATCCTCAGAATGTACGCGGCGGCCAGAGAAGATATAGACGAAGTTTTTACCGGCGACATCGCTTCTACAGTCGGTTTGAAAAACACCTCTACCGGGCACACTCTCTGTGAAGAAGGTCACTCTATAGTCTTGGAGGAAATCACTTTCCCAGATCCGGTTATCTCAGCCAAGATAGAACCCAAGACTAAAGATGACGAAGAAAAGTTAGCAATCTCTTTAAAAAGACTGACCAGCGAGGACCCGACCTTTAAGGCAAAAGTTGACCCCGAAACCAGGGAAACAATCATCTCTGGCATGGGAGAGTTGCATCTAGAAATCATAGTAGATAGATTAAAAAGAGAGTTTAACGCAGAGGTGAACGTGGGGAAGCCTCAGGTGGCTTACAAAGAAACAATTCTGAAGGCTGCCGAGGCCGAAGGCAAGTATATACGTCAGTCTGGAGGCAGAGGTCAGTATGGGCACGTCTTTTTAAGAGTCGAGCCGAGAGAAAGAGGAAAGGGCTACCAATTTGTTGACGCCATAAAAAGAGGGGCCATTCCAAAAGAATTCATCTCGTCGATTGAGAAAGGAGTCGTAGAAGCAAAAGACAAAGGAGTTCTCGCCGGCTACCCGTTGGTAGATTTCAATGTCACACTTTTCGACGGTTCCTTCCACGAGGTCGATTCTTCCGAATTCGCCTTCAAAATAGCCGGTTCAATGGCTCTTAACGACGCAGTTAAAAAAGCTAGCCCCGTTTTGCTTGAACCGATAATGAAATTAGAGGTTAGATTCCCCGAGGAATTTTTGGGCGCCGCCATCGGAAATCTTTCGGCGCGTCGAGCCAGAATTGAAGAAACAAAAAGTATTTTGAATCTGAAGGTCATCGACGCGATGGTGCCGTTGGCGGAGATGTTTGGTTACGCCACAAATTTACGCTCTCTGACGGAAGGGAGAGGAACCTTCACTATGGAGTTTGACCATTACGGTATGGTTCCAAAGAACATCCAGGAAAAAATTAAAGAAGGTAAAGTATAGCTTGAGATTTTAGTATTGACTTTTACTTTTTATTTATTAAAATAAACATACATAATCTTTTAACAAAAGGTCAATCGTCAAAATATATTTTCAAAGATTTTTAATTTGTAAAAATTTATATGGCAGAAAAAAAGAAATTTGAGAGGAAGAAGCCTCACTTAAACGTTGGGACAATCGGGCACGTAGACCACGGCAAAACCACTCTAACCGCGGCTATTTTGCATACGTTAAACTTAATGGGACTTGGAGCCTCTGAAAAAACGGTTGATCAGATTGACTCGGCTCCCGAAGAGAAGGAGAGAGGAGTGACTATTAACATCTCTCACCTCGAATACGAGTCGGAGAAGCGTCACTATGCTCACATCGATTGTCCCGGTCACGCGGACTTCGTAAAGAATATGATTACCGGCGCCGCTCAAATGGACGGTGCTATCTTAGTTGTTTCCGCCCCAGACGGACCAATGCCTCAAACCAAGGAGCACATCTTACTGGCCCGGCAGGTTGGAGTACCTTACGTCGTTGTTTTCTTAAATAAAGTTGACGCCGTAGACGATCCAGAGTTAGTAGATCTGGTAGAGGAAGAAGTGAGAGAATTGCTTTCAAAGTACGAATTTCCTGGCAAAGAGATACCGGTTATCAGAGGTTCCGCCCTAAAAGCGTTGGATGCCAAATCGAAAGATGACCCGGCGCTAAAGCCAATCACGGAGCTAGTAAAAGCCTTGGATACATATATTCCAGAGCCCAAAAGGCTCCTTGAAGAGCCATTTTTAATGGCGGTGGAAGACGTTTTCTCTATTGAAGGACGGGGCACGGTGGCTACCGGTAGGGTCGAGAGAGGGAGACTCCACATAAACGACGAAATCGAAGTTGTCGGCATAAAGGCGACCACCAAGACAGTAGTTACTGGCGTGGAAATGTTTAACAAAATTCTTGATGAGGCGCAGGCCGGCGATAATGTTGGGGTGCTTTTAAGAGGTTTTAAAAAAGAAGATATTGAGAGAGGTCAAGTTTTAGCTAAGCCCGGTTCGGTAACCCCACACACCGACATTAGTTGTCAGGTTTATATTCTATCCAAAGAAGAAGGCGGAAGACACACCCCTTTCTTCACTGGTTATAAGCCGCAGTTTTTTATAAGAACGGCTGATATTACGGGCGAAGTTACGCTTCCTCAGGGTACAGAAATGGTTATGCCTGGCGATACGGTTAATCTTACTGTAAAATTAATTACGCCATCTGCTATTGAAGAGAAGCAGAGATTCGCTATCAGAGAGGGAGGGAAAACTGTTGGGGCAGGAGCGGTGACAAAGATTATTAAGTAAACAGAAATTGCAAAATTAAATTTACGGCGATGATAGTAAAAGAAGAAACAAAAAGAGTGAAGAAGAGCCAGAGAGAAACAACTCTTCCTAAGATTAGAATTAAGATTAAAGCTTACGACCACCGCGTGATTGATAACTCTGCTAAACAGATTGTTGAGACTATTTTGCGGCAAGGTGCCGAAGTTATCGGTCCAATCCCTCTGCCAACCGAAATCCAGAAGTTCACCGTTAATCGTTCAACCTTTGTCCATAAAGACGCGAGGGAACAGTTTGAGATGAGAATTCACAAGAGAATAATAGACGTTTTAAGCCCCAATCGACGCATCATCGATAGTTTGCAAAACCTTAATTTGCCAGCGGGAGTTGATATAGAGATAAAAATGTAGTATATTGGAGCCGCATGAGAACAAATCATCAATTCAATTTCTGATTTTTCAACATTAGGGATTCAGTCTGCAAGATAAACTGGGGCTGTCCCAGTTTTTTTGTTCAATAATATTTCAGAAGAGAGCCAATTTAAAAAGCAAAAAAGAAATTATGAAATTCATTCTGGGAAAGAAAATTGGAGCTTCACAGGTTTTTGACGAGAAGGGCAATATTGTTCCGGTGACTTGGATTTCCGCCGGTCCCTGCTTTGTTACCCAAATAAAATCAAAAGAAAAAGACGGTTACGATGCTCTGCAGATTGGCTTTCAAAAAAAGAAAGACAAAAAGGTCAAGAAGACAGAAAAGGGTAAAGAGTACCAATACTTGAGAGAGATAAGGTTAGTCAAAAAAGAAAACTTCAAGAGAGGAGATGAAATTTCCGCATCCGCCTTCTCAGAAGGAGACAAGGTAAAAATCTCCGGCATCTCTAAGGGCAAGGGTTTTCAAGGCGTGGTTAAGCGTTGGGGATTTGCGGGGTTACCTAAAACTCATGGCACCAAGCACATGATGCGTGGGCCTGGCTCTATCGGAGCGGGGGGAGCAGAAAGAGTTTTTAAGGGAAAAAAAATGGGAGGGAGAATGGGAGGCGAAAGAGTCACTATAAGTGATGTCAAGATAATAAAGGTTGATAAAGAAAAAAATTTGATAGCCGTTAAGGGAGCGGTGCCGGGTTCGAGAGGTGTTTTATTAGAGATTAGTGTCGCTTAAAGATATGAAGACCACTCTTTTTAACCAAAAAGGAGAAAACATAGGAAAAATCGATGTGCCCGAGGAATTTTTTTCTGTTCAACCCGATTTTGACCTTTTGCATCAGGTAGTCGTTTTCTACGAGTCCCTGTCTAGAGAGTCCATCGCCAAAAGCAAAGACAGGAGCGAGGTTAGAGGAGGCGGTAAAAAACCCTGGCGCCAGAAAGGCACAGGAAAGGCCAGACACGGATCTATAAGGTCTCCTATCTGGAAAGGAGGAGGAGTGACTTTCGGCCCAAGGCCGGGCAAGAAATACCAGGTGAAGATGTCGCAGAGAGAAAAGAGAAAGGCATTGCCTATGGTTCTCTCTCAAAAACTTAGAGACAACGAGATTGTTTTTTTAGACAAGGTAGAGGTAAAGACGCCTAAGACCAAAGAGGTAAAAGAGATGATCGGTAGATTCGAAAAGCGCCTAAAAGATATCGGTAACAAAAAAGTGGCCTTCGTTCTTCGAAAGAAAGACGAGAAATTTGAAAGGGCAGCCAGGAACATAAAAAACGTATCTCTCGTGGCGATTAACTCATTAAATCCCTATATATTATTAAAGAATAAATATCTGTTCATAGAAAAGAGCGTTTTAGAAGGATTAAAGATTTAAAAACAAAACTTTTATGATTACCTTGCCTTTTTCGAGAAAACCGAAAGAAAAACAGAGGACCGGTAAGTCCCCCAGAAAAGACGTAGCCAAAAAGTCTTTGGCGCTAGCGAAGAAAGAAAAGAAGACACTAAAAACCCAGAGGAAAGAACTGGGCAGAAGCGATATTGCCTATGCCGTTTTGAAAGAGCCATTAATCTCTGAAAAAGGCACCATCTTGGAAGAAGAGGGCAAGTATCTTTTCAAGGTTTTCCCTCGGGCGAATAAAAAAAATATCAAAAAATCAGTCGAAGAAATTTATAAAGTTCACGTCAAAAAGGTCAACATAATAAAAATGCCAGCGAAAAAAAGAAAAAGAGGGACGATTATCGGTAAAAAGAAAGGCTATAAAAAGGCCATCGTAACACTGGCCAGAGGAGAAAAGATTGAAATAATTTCTAGATAACTTAAACTCTTATGAAAATAAAGAAACCAAATACAGCCGGCCGTAGGACGATGATTGTACAGGATTACTCGATTCTCAGTAAAAAAGAACCCGAAGGCGGATTAGTTGTCCCATTCAAAAAAACAGCAGGCAGGGGATGGCAGGGAAGGATAACGGTCAGACATCATGGAGGAGGAGAAAAAAGAAAGTATCGGGAGATAGATTTTGGCCAAGAAAAAAAAGGAGTAAAGACCTTTGTCGAGGCCTTAGAATACGATCCGAATCGATCGTCTTTTATAATGCTTTTAAAATATGAGGACGGTGAGAAGAGATATGCTATAGCTCCAGAGGGTATCAAGGCAGGAGACGAAGTTTTTTGCGATGAAAAAACATTAATCAAAACTGGCAATAGGTTAAAAATAAAAAATATTCCCGCTGGTACTTTCATCTTTAACATAGAGCTTACGCCGGGGAGAGGAGGGAAGATAGTTAGAAGCGCCGGGACTGGAGCTCAAGTTCTCTCCCGAGAAGGCAAGTATGCTACAGTCACCTTGCCATCGAAAGAGGTTCGCTTGATATCGGTGGAGTCTTTTGCGACGATAGGGAAGGTTTCCAACCCCGACCACAGGACAGAAATTTTGGGCAAAGCCGGGAAAAGCAGGCATAGAGGGATAAGGCCAACCGTCAGGGGCTCAGCTATGAACCCCTGTGATCACCCTCATGGCGGAGGAGAGGGCAAGACACCCATCGGTCTGGTGCATCCAAAAACGCCCTGGGGAAAGCCGGCTCGAGGTAAAAAAACAAGAAATAGACGCAAATGGTCAAACAGATTTATCATCAAGAGAAGAAAATAAGAAAATAAAACTATGTCAAGAAGTCTTAAAAAAGGTCCATATCTCAATCAAAAACTTGAGGAAAAGATAAGGAAATTTTTGCAGGAAGGCAAGAAAGGTCCTATCAAGACATGGTCACGTTCTTCAACCATAACGCCAGAGATGGTCGGGATCAGTTTTCTTGTCCACAATGGTAAAGAATTTATCTCGGTAAGCGTTAGAGAAGAAATGGTCGGTCACAAGTTAGGCGAATTTTCCCCAACCACCAGATTTCAGAGGCACGGTGGCAGAATGGAAAGAGAATTGGAGAAGACAGAATCAGCTAAACAGGCCGGGGCAGCTCCAACGAAATCAGCTCCGGGCACTCCGGCAGCTCCAGCCGCTCCTTCTCGCGGGAAGAAAGCTTAAAAAGTTTTAAAATATGGAAGTTAAAACCTCGTTGAAATATCTAAGAATGGCTCCACGCAAAGTAAGAATGGTGGTTGATTTGGTTAGGGGTATGAGCGTGGAAAGCGCGGAGCGTTACCTTGCTTTCTCTGAAAGAAAGGCCGCTAAACCAATTTTGAAGCTTTTGAAATCAGTTATTGCCAACGCTAAAAATAATTTTAATTTTGACGAGAAAAAAATCAAAACACTTTATATAAAGAAAATTTTTGTAGACGAGGGACCCAAATTAAAGAGGTGGAGACCTGTTTCGCGAGGGTCAGCCCACCCTATACAAAAAAAGACCAGTCACGTTAGTATTATTTTAGAAGAAAAATTGCCCAAGGCCAGAGTTAATTCGAAAAAAATCAAAAAAATCTAAATAAAAAACTTTGCTAAATTAAAAAATCTTTATGACTCATAAGGTTAACCCCAAAATTTTTAGAATCGGCACCACTCAAGAGTGGGATTCTAATTGGTTTTCTTCAAAAAAATACAAAGAGAACCTGGAAGAAGATTGGAAAATACGCCAAATCTTGGCTAAAGAATTTAGTAAAGGGGTAGTCGAAAAGATTAACATCAAAAGGTTGGGAGAAAGGATAAATATTATTATAAAAACGGCGCGACCAGGTCTTATCATAGGCAGAGGAGGAGAAGGAGTGGAAGCTCTTTTAAAGAAGATGGCAAAAAAGCTGAACAAAAAAGATATAAAATTAGACATCGAAGAGATCAGGGATCCATCGACGAGCGCTTCTCTTCTGGCTCAACAGATTGCCGTTGACTTCGAAAGAAGAGTCCCGTATAAAAGAGCAGTAAAGAGAACTATCGAGAGGGTTTTCCGAAGCGGTAAGGTCGGAGGTATCAAAATAAGGGTTAAGGGAAGGCTGGATGGAGTTGAGATAGGTCGAAACGAACTTTTTAAAGAGGGTAAATTGCCGCTTAACACTATCAGGGCTGATATAGATTATAGTGAAGCCCGGGCCGAGTGCACATACGGCATTGTGGGTATAAAGGTTTGGCTTTATAAGGGAGAAAAAGCTTAAATCGAATTTTCCAAAAAGATGTTATATCCAAAACGTGTAAAACACAGGAAAATACAGAGAGGTCATTCCAGGGGTGTCGAGAGAAGGGCGAGTAAGCTGGCCTTTGGAATTGTGGGGCTGAAGTCTTTGGGCACTCATTGGTTAAAGTCTAACCAGATTGAAGCAGCCAGGAAAGTTATATTGAGGCACCTGAAGGGCAAGGGGAAAATATGGATAAGGACTTTCCCTGACAAACCAATAACTTTTAAAGGCAATGAAGTTGGTATGGGAGGAGGCAAGGGTGGTGTCATCGGTTATGTCTATCCTTTAAAGCCAGGCAGGATTATTTTTGAAATAGACGGTGTTCCAAGAGAA
Source organism: Patescibacteria group bacterium (assembly GCA_043803845.1). Lineage (GTDB taxonomy): Bacteria > Patescibacteriota > Minisyncoccia > Minisyncoccales > JAZDJT01. Next base: position 12,965 of record JAZDJT010000008.1, on the reverse strand, counting down.
ATAGCTATAGCCGCTCTAAGCGAGGTTAAGGGTAAATTGCCCGTGAGAACGAAAACAGTGGAGGATTAAAAAAAATGAGAAGCCGATTAATAAACAAGTAATCGACAAGTTGAGATAATTATGAAGACAACAGATTTAAAAGGCAAATCAAAAGAAGTTCTGCAAAAAATGCTGCGAGAGAAGAGAGAGAAGCTTCGCCAACTGAGGTTTGATTTATCACAAGACAAATTAAAGAATGTAAAAGAATTTGGTGCGGCAAAGAAAGAGATTGCTCGGATTTTGACGATAATGAATTCAAATTCGAAAGATAGCAAATCGGCAAAATAATTTTTTTAAATAATTTTATGTCCAAGAAAAGATTAAAAGGTTTAGTGGTTTCCGACAAGATGAAAAAAACTGTAGTTGTGGAGGTTGAGAGATGGAAAGAGCATGCCAAGTATAAAAAGAGATACCGTCTGACAAAAAAGTACAAGGCTCATGACGAGAAGGGCGAATTTAAAACTGGAGACCAAGTAATTATCGAAGAAACGAGGCCATTATCCAAAGACAAAAAGTGGCGCGTTTTGAAGAAGATTTAATCCTCAATTCTATGATTCAGGTCGGTACAAATTTAAAAATTTGCGATAACACCGGAGCGAAAGCTGTCCGCTGCTTCAGAATACTAAGAGGAACAAAACATCGTTATGCCAGAATAGGAGATGTCATTGTAGTTTCGGTTAAAGAAGCCGAACCGCGGCGGTCAGTCAAGAAAGGAGAGGTTGTTCGGGCAGTGATAGTCCGTCAAAAATCACCCTTCAAGTTGTCTTCCGGCATATATCTTAGGTTTGACGATAACGCCGCGATAATCCTGGAAGGCAAGACGAAAGATCCCAAGGGCAATAGGCTCAACGGTCCAATCCCTCAGATCTTAAGAGAGAAAGGATTTGAAAAAATAGTGGGTATAGCTAATATTGTAGTATAATTTATGAAACTCAAAAAAGGAGACCAAGTTTTGGTAACCAAGGGGAAGGACAGAAAACGTAAGGGGAAAATTATGAGAACTCTGCCGACGGAAAACAAGGTTGTTATTGAGGGTTTGAACATCCGTAAGAAGCACAGGCGTGCTAAAAAGGAAGGAGAAAAAGGGGAGATAGTTTCGGTTTTTGCTCCTATCTTCTCTTCAAATTTAAAATTGATTTGCCCGAAGTGCAAAAAACCTTCAAGAATCAGCTATAAGACCGTTAATGATGTCAAACATCGTTTTTGTAAAAAGTGCCAAAGGACTTTTTCCTAAATTATGTTGAAAGAAAAATACAAAAAAATAGTGATTCCAGAATTCAGGAAAAGAATGGGTTACAAGAATGATTTCGCCGTTCCAAAAATCACGAAGGTTGTGATTAACACCGGGATAGGCAAGCTCTTGAACAACGTCGATCCTTCAAAAAGAGAGTCGTTGATTAAGAGTATTTTGGGTGACATGATGGTGGTTTGCGGGCAGAGGCCGGTTTTGACTGTGGCTAAAAGGGCGATCTCGGTTTTCAAGACGAGAGAGGGAGCGGTGGTTGGCATAAAAGTTACCCTCAGGAAAGGTAGGGCCTTCGAATTTTTAGAGAGACTCATAAATATCGCCCTTCCTAGGTCCCGTGACTTCAGAGGGATACCCCTGAGTGCCGTCGATAAGGGCGGAGTTCTAACGATAGGCGTAAAAGAACACATTATCTTCCCTGAAATTTATCCGGAAAAGTCAAAAATAATTTTTGGACTAGAGGCGAACGTGGTCAGTAATGCCAAAAATAAGAATGAGGCGATAACCCTTTTTAAACTAATGGGTTTTCCCCTAAAAGAAAAGTAATATGGCTAAAAAATCACAAGTTGTCCGTGCCAAAAGAAAGATAAAATACAAGAGTCGCGTGGTCAGGCGCTGTTTCAGATGCGGTAGGAGGAGAGGTTATATGAGGAAATTTGGTGTTTGCAGAATCTGTTTTAGAGAATTGGCCAATAAAGGTTTGTTGCCTGGCATAAAAAAAAGTTCTTGGTAGGTAAATTTTTATGAAACAAGTCATAGAGATGTTAATAAAAATTAAGAATGCTCTAGCCGTTAGGAAAAGTACGGTAGGTGTCCCCTATTCAAATTTTAAGTACAATATCGTTGCCCTTTTAGCGAAAGAAGGTTTTGTAGAGGACGTTAAAAAGAAAGGCAGAATTAAGAAGAGATTGGTAATCGGTTTGAAATATCAAGAGAAAAAACCAGGGATCCGCGGTCTAAAAATAATATCCAAGCCTGGTCGCAGAGTTTATTTCAAGAGCAAAGAACTTTACGTGCCGAAAACAGGGCAGGGTATCTTGATTGTTTCCACTCCGAAAGGTATTTTGACGGGTAGGAAGGCAAGAAAAATGAAGTTAGGAGGAGAGGTAATCTGTGAAATTTGGTAATAGAGGAGTATGGTTTTAGAGAATTTTCTTTACGGTTTTTTAGGGAATAATTTGATCATAGGATTGCACATTAGAAAACAATTAGATTTTTTAAAAAAGATTCTGCCCGAAGACTTTAGAGGAAGAGAGATGCACGATTTGGGTTGCGGCGACGGTAAAGTAACTGTTATTTTGAAAGGGATTTTGAAGGCGAAAGATTGTTACGGTTATGACACCAACGAAAAATTGATAAAACTGTCTCGTGAAAAAGGTATAAAAACCGAAAAGATGGACCTGGAGAAGAGTTTACCGAAGGGAGAATTGGCTATATTTTGGGGGGTTCTTCATCATCTGAAGTCTCCTCGAGAAGTCCTTAAAAGAGTGAAGAGCAATTTTAAATATTTAATTTTCCGTGAGCCATTAAAAAAGGGAATTACGTTGTTTGAATTAGGGAAACCCTTCCGGGCTGAACAAATCGAAAAAATTTTGAAAGATTCTTTAGGAGATTACGAGAGTTATATATACAAAAATGCCATTTTCGTTTTTTGGCGAAAAAAACATTAGATAAAAATATGTCAAAGATCGGTAAAAAACCAATTAGGATGCCAAGTAACGTTAAGATTGTTCTTGGTAAGGGAGGCATCGTTGTTGAAGGGCCAAAGGGCAAAATAGAGAGGAAGTTGCCATCGGTTATTTCCGTCAAAGAAGAGGATAAGACAATCTCTGTCGGTTTAAAAGGATCGAAGGAAGAAAAAAATCTCTGGGGAACGTGGAGAGCGCACATCAACAATATGGTGAGGGGCGTGACGGAAGGTTTTGAAAAAGATTTAAAGATCGAAGGAATTGGTTGGAGGGCGAATCTTGAGGGTAAAAATTTAGTTTTAAGAGTCGGATTTAGCCACCCCGTGAAAGTTTCTTCCCCGGAGGGGATAACATTCTCTGTCAAAAAAGAAATCATAAAGATTTCAGGGGTGGATATAGAAAAAGTTGGTTCGACAGCTGCCAAGATCAGGGACATCCAGCCGCCAGAGCCTTATAAGGGCAAGGGCATTCGTTATGTTGGAGAAGTAGTCAGAAAGAAAGCGGGTAAAAAGGCTATAGCAACAACGAAATAAAACATATGAAGAAAAACCCCCAGAAAGAAAAGAGAATAAAAAAAATGAGAAGAAAGGCGCGCATCGGCGCTCGCATCCGAAGTTCGAAAAAGAAACCCCGCCTTTCTATCTTTCGCTCCAACTATCACATCTGGTGTCAGTTGATTGACGATCTTAAAGGCGAAACGTTGATTTCGGCGAGCTCCGGGGAGTTACCATCTAAAGAAAAAAAAGAAAAAAACAAAGTTAGGCTCGCTTATGAGGTCGGTAGATTAATTGCTCAGAAATCTTTAAAAGCAGGAATAAAAGAGATAGTTTTTGATAAAGGCAGTTATCAATACCATGGGAGAATTGAGTCTTTAGCCAAGGGTGCCAGAGAAGGCGGTTTAAAATTTTAATTTTAAAATTATGTTTAGACAAAGGGAAGAATTCGAATCAAAACTTTTAGATCTCGCTCGCGTTACTCGTGTTACCGCGGGTGGCAAGCATCTTCGTTTTAGAGCAGCTATTATATTGGGAGACAGGAAAGGTAAGGTCGGTTTGGGGGTGGCCAAAGGGAGAGATGTCCAGCAAGCGATTCAGAAGGCGACTACTCGCGCCAAGAAGAGTTTTATCAGCGTTCCTATTAGGGAGGAGACTATTCCTACGGACATAGAAATTAAATATCACTCTGCTAAAATTTTTTTACGTCCGCAAAAGAAAGGGAGAGGGATTGTCGCGGGAGGCGTAATAAGGGCGCTTTGTGATTTGGGGGGAATTCCAAACATCACTGGCAAACTGATTACCAAGACTAATAACAAGATTAATATAGCTAGAGCGACTTTAAAAGCTTTTGAAGAGTTGAAAGATTTTATGCCAAGGGAAGAATCAGTGGGAAAGAAACCGATTCAAAAGAAATCGGTTTAACAATAGAAATTCTATGCAACTACATCAAATTCAACCGCTACATCGAGGGAAAACTAAAAGGAGAGTAGGTAGAGGCGGCAAGAGAGGTATTTATAGCGGGCGGGGAGGCAAGGGTCAGACGGCTCGTTCGGGCCATAAAGTAAGACCTGATATTAGGGATTTAATCAAGAAAATACCTAAACTCCGAGGTTACAGGTTTAGGCAGGAACGACCGTTGTCAAAGAGGAAAAGTAAATCGAAAGGAGCTAAGAAACCATAGTGCTTTGTTATGGGTCCAAACAAGTTTTTAGCGATTTTTAGATACAAAGACTTAAGGAATAAAATATTCTTTGTTTTGGCGATGATGCTTATTTTCCGCATAGCTGCCAATATTCCTATCCCCGGAGTTGACGCGGAAAAGTTAAAAGTCTTTTTCGAGTCCAATCAATTTTTTGGCCTGATGAATATTTTTACCGGAGGTGCCCTAGAGAGACTTTCGATAGTTATGTTGGGTATGGGTCCTTATATTACGGCCATAGTTATAATGCAACTTTTGACTTTGATTTTTCCTCGTTTAGAAGAAATCTATAAGGAGGAAGGAGATGCTGGGAGACAGAAGTTTAACCAGTACGCTCGTATCTTGACCATTCCTCTGGCTGCACTGCAGAGTTTCTCAATGATTAAAATCTTGCAGGGGCAGGGAGTCATAGGAAATCTTTCACTTCTCTCTCTAGGTGGTTCCATCCTGACGATATCCGCCGGTGCGGTCTTTTTAATGTGGATAGGAGAGTTGATAACTGAGAAAAAAATAGGGGACGGCATATCGCTTTTGATTTTCGCCGGAATATTAGCCGATGTTCCTAACTCCATCAGGCAGATAATTGTCGACTGGCAGCCCTCTCAGATTCCTTCCTACCTCCTTTTCCTGGCAGCGTCATTAATTATTACCGTCTGCGTCATCGTTGTTAATGAGGCCAGAAGAAACGTCGCCGTCTCTTACGCCAAAAGAATAAGAGGGCGTAAGATGTACGGTGGTGTTCAGACCTATCTTCCGATGATGATAAATCCCGCCGGAGTGATGCCAATAATTTTCGCCCTTTCTCTTTTAATGTTGCCCGGTTTGATAGGCTCCCTGACCGCTAATTCTTCAATTGCATGGTTAACACGCGCTTCTACGTTTCTGACCAATTTTTTCCAAAATCCCTTGGCTTATAACTCCTTTTATTTCTTATTGGTAGTTTTCTTCACTTATTTCTATACATCGGTGACATTTGACCCTCATGAGGTTTCTGAAAATCTTCAGAAGATGGGGGGATTCGTCCCCGGACTTCGCCCCGGCAAACAGACGGCTGATTTCATCAAGCACATTCTAAATAGGGTTTTGCTCATAGGCGCCATATTTTTAGGTCTAATAGCCGTTTCTCCGACTGTCGTTCAGCTCGTTATCCAAAAATTGACTGGTATTGAGATTACCGTCTTCCAGTTCGCCATAGGAGGAACTTCCCTCTTGATTTTGGTTTCTGTTGTTCTAGAGACTTCAAAGCAGATTCGATCGCAGTTGGAAATGGGCGAATACGAGTAGTAAAAATTATGAAAAAATCGTCAATCATCATTGTTAACGGTCCTCCGGGTTCAGGCAAAGGCACTCAGGCGGCTCTTTTGGCTGAGCGTTTAAATCTATTCCCTTTAGAGACGAGTGAGATTATAGAGAAGAATTTGTTCGATATCAAAAAAGGTGATTTTGTAAAAGTGAACGGCAAAAAATATTTATTGCTTGAAGAAAAAAAATTGCGTCAGTCGGGTAAATGGATGAGTCCTCCTCTGATTGCGTTCTGGTTGAAAAATAAAATCAAGGAATTAGCAAAAGAAGGCAAGGGCATAATATTCTCCGGTTCTCCAAAAACCCTCTACGAAGCAAAAGAATTGATTCCGTTGATAAAAAAACTATACGGCGTCTCAAACATCAAAGCGATTTTGATTGAGCAAAAACTTGAGGTCTCCATATGGAGAAACAGCCGCAGAAGAATCTGTGAGCTGATGCGCCATTCAATTTTACATAGCAAAGAAACTTCAAGATTGAAGAAGTGTCCGTTCGATGGTTCGAAACTAATTCGTCGCGAGGACAGCGAACCCAGTGTGGTTAAAAACAAATTCAAGGAATTTGAAGAAAGGACTATTCCCGCGATGGATTACATCAGGAAAGAGAAAATTGAGGTTAAGAAAGTTAACGGCGAACAGTCGGTCGCCGATGTTTTCGAAGATATCTTAAAGACTATTAAAATTACTAAGAAAAAGAATTCGTAAAATGATAAAGCTTAAAACCGTGGCGGAGATCTCTGTCATGAGAGAGGGGGCACTAATTTTAGCCAAGGTTATCGAAGAATTAAAAAAAGATGCACGGATTGGTGTTACGACAAAAGAGCTCGATGATTCTGCAAAAAATCTTATTGAGCAATCAGGAGGAAAACCCTCCTTTTTAAATTTCGAAGGATATCCAGCGGTACTCTGCACCTCACTGAACGAAGAAATAGTTCACGCCTTACCGTCAGAGAGGATATTAAGAGAGGGTGATGTTCTCTCCCTCGATCTAGGCATTATCTGGAAGGGTTATCATAGTGATATGGCAGTGACCCTTGGAATCGGTAGAATCTCTCCGCTGGCTGAAAAGTTGATATCAATAACCCGTCAAGCTATGGAAATAGGCATAAGAGAGTGTAGGACAGGAAATACCACAGGCGATGTCGGTTATCGCATTCAAAACTACGTGAGAGATAACGGATTCGAGGTCGTCAGGGAACTTTGCGGTCACGGCATCGGCAGGAAGTTGCACGAAGAGCCTCAAATTTTGAATATAGGAAAAAAGAGTGGTGGTCAAAAGATCAAGGAAGGAATGGTTCTCTGTATTGAACCGATGGTGATGGTCGGGGACTGGAAAATCGAAAAGACATCGGACGGCCTTGGCTATAAAACAAAAGACAATTCATTATCCTGCCACTTTGAACACGAGATAGCCGTAACCCGAAAAGGTCCTTGGGTTTTAACGAGATTGTAGTTTTAGTACAAGATGCACCCGCTGCAGTGCGCTGAGATTACTGAATATAGCTAGGATAATAAGAGGGTATATAGAAAACTCAGGCTTGAGGAGGGTTGCGAGGAGCGCTATAAAAATAAATATTAGTCTCTCTGTTCTTTCAAAAATGCCGCCTTTTAGTTCTCCGCTGGTCAACTCTTTTTCTCTGGCCGCCGCCTTTGAGTAAGTAGTCATGAGAGAGCCTAATATCGCCAGAGTAATCCAGACATAAGAGGGAACCAAAATTTCTGGCAGAGTTAAGAACAAAAAGCCGCCAAGTATTATCGACTCGACATATCTGTCCAATATCGTGTCAAGATATGCTCCGATTTTCGTGACCTTCCCGGAGAATCTCGCTACCGCACCGTCTACAAAATCCATCATCGCTGCTAAGACAAAGAAAAATATCGCCAAGAAGAAAATCTTCCGTACGATAAAATAGAAAGACAAGACAGCCAGGATTAAAGACAACAGTGTATAGCCGTTTGGACTCATAGGCAGTCTTGATAAAAAACGGCCTATGCTTTCAGAAAGATTTTTGAGGTTTTCCCTATTTTTTGACAGCATATTTACTTTTCGCCAAAGCTTTCATATAATTTCATTATAAGACTTGCCGCTTTTCGCGGCATTTAATATTTTCTTTCTGCGTTTTTAAATAGATTTACCGTATTTAATAAATCATAGCAGAGATTAGACTCAAAATCTATGTCACACTTTGTTTCAAAAGAAACTTTCAAAAAGATGACCGAAGAGCTTAAAAATCTGAAGTCTCAAAGAAGGGAAGTCGCCGAACGCTTAAAAAAGAGCGCGGCTTATGGCGATTTGTCAGAGAATTCTGAGTATCAGCAGGCCAGAGAAGAAAAAGAGATGCTCGAGAGGAGGATTTTTGATCTAGGGCAAAAAATCAGAGAAACGGAGGTTAAAGAAAAAAAAGATTTTGATGGCGAGGTTTCTATTTACTCTAAGATAATGGTTAAAAATAGGGGCGACATTTTTTTCATTACGCTGGTTCCTCCGGAAGAGATAGATCTGCTTCAAAAAAGGATTTCTATCAACTCCCCGCTAGGAGAGGGATTCTTGGGTAGAAAGAAAGGGGATACGATAAAAATCAAAACTCCGACCGGCCGCGAAGAATACCTTATTTTAGACGTTAAGTGATCTCTCGATAGGTTCTCCTCTATTACCCATTTGCCATAAGTACTTTGAACCGATAGACTCTTTTGCTAAAATATTATTTATGAGGCAATTTGATAAAATAACTAAAGAAAGGGTTGAGAAACTGGAACATTTTAGGGCCAAAGGTATCAACCCCTATCCTGCTAAAACAAAGTCCCATCAGAGAATCAGCGAGGTGCTTTCTAATTTTGAGAAATTTAAAGGCGAAAAAATTATTTTGGCGGGAAGAGTAATGAGTTTGCGCAAACACGGTGGCTCAACCTTTTTGCATTTTGAGGATTTCAGCGGGCGTTTTCAGGCCTATCTCAGACAGGATAAAATCGGCAAAGATTCTTACAAGTTTTTTTTGGATAACTTTGATATAGGTGATTTTGTTTTGTTTGAAGGCAAGATTTTTTCTACCAAAAAGGGAGAGAAGACCGTGGAGGTAGAGAATTATCAAGTTCTCGCCAAGTCGTTTTCTCCTTTGCCCGAAAAATGGCATGGTCTTCAAGACGTTGAGGAGCGCTCAAGAAAGAGATATCTCGACCTCATAATGAACCCCTCCTCTAGAGAGAAATTTGTTCTAAGGTCAAAATTAATTTCCTTTATAAGAAACTATTTAGGGAAAGAGGGTTTTTTAGAGGTGGAAACGCCCATACTGCAGTGGAAGGCTGGTGGTGCGACGGCCTCTCCCTTCAAAACGCGCCACGAGGCCCTAGATTCGGATCTTTATTTAAGAATCGCCCCAGAGCTTCATTTGAAAGAACTTTTGGTCGGGGGCTTTGAAAAAGTTTTTGAGATCGGTCGAGTCTTTCGAAACGAAGGAATAGATGCTAGCCATAATCCAGATTTCACTTCCATGGAATTTTACTGGGCTTACGCCAGTTACGAGGACTTACTTGGTTTTATAGAAAAAATGTTTGAGAAGCTGTTGGAAAACCTATTCAAGAAAAAGGAGGTTATTTATCAAGGGAAGAAAATCGATTTTAAACCGCCCTTTGATAGGGTAGAGTTCTACGAGCTGATAACCGAGAAGATAGGAGCAGACCCGCGGCAGATAGAAGAAGGGAAGCTCAAAAAAATAGCAAGAAGTTTGAAAATCCCCTTTGAGAAGAAATCACGGGCGAAGATTCTCGACGATATTTTCAAAAAAGAGTGCAAAAAAGAAATTATGCGCCCAACCTTTGTTTTAAATCAACCGATAGAGCTAACTCCTTTGGCAAAATCGCTTGAAAGCGATTCGAAAAGAGCAGCTCGGCTCCAGTTGATAGTAAGCGGATGGGAAGTGGCCAATGGCTTTAGCGAACTTAATGACCCTCTCGAACAGAGGAGACGTTTCGAAACGGAGGATAAAGAGAGGGAAAAGGGTGACATCGAAGCTCATCCTTTTGACGAGGAATACATAAAAGCACTTGAGTACGGCATGCCACCGGCAGCGGGTCTGGGTATAGGAATCGACAGACTAACTGCGGTTTTGACAGACTCAACTACATTAAGAGATGTTATTTTATTCCCCCTGATGAGACCGAGAAAGTTTTGAGTTGCAGTTTGGGAGAGATTTTTACCGAAGATTAAGGAAGATTTGTATCGGAAGATTAAGCGAGGCTAGGACGAGCTTTTATCGAAGATTAAGAAGAACTTATCTTTAAAATTTTATAATTTATTTTCAAAGGATACTCTATAGCAATATTTTCCCCTACTTTGTGACCGAGAAGATTTTTTCCTATCGGAGATTCTATGGAAATTTTACCCTCGCTTGGGTTTGCCTCTAGGGTTCCGACTAGAGTAAATTCATCTTTCTTGCCGTCGGACTGGACAAAAACTTTTGACCCCAAAATGACTCTTCCCGGTGAATGCCTCGGTTTCCTTATCAGTCTGACGTTTCTGAAGATATTTTCGAGATCCTTCAATCTCCTTTCGATAAATCCCAAATCACCCATGATAGCTTCGTAGTCGGGGTTAAGGTCTTCCGGTCTCCAAAGATCATCTCTCGATTCTCTCATCTCAATTCTCTTTTCTTTCTTTTCCCTCCTTAGCTTTTTATATTCCTCTTTGTATTTCTGGAGACCTTCCGGAGTTAAATAGTATTCCTTATCCTTCATAATTTTTTATCCGATACTAAGTCTGATATTTAGCGAAAGAAATGTCAAGATATCGAATGTTTCAAACAGTATTTATCGGGTCGACATCCACCTTCCAAGGGGCGGTGGCTACGTTAAAGATATTTTTTTTATCTTCGATATTCATTTTTTTAGCTTTTAGGATAATGCTCCATCTGTATTCTCCTTTAACTTTTGTGAGAAGGGCAGACGTTGGTCCAAAAACGAACACTTCTTTTTGTAATCCATAATCCAGGATTTTTTTTGTGATTTTATTTTTTAATTCATAGGCTTCCCCTTTCGCGACCTTAAGATTTTTATGCGAGAAGGTCATTTTTATAATCTTGGCGAAAGGAGGGTACAAAAGCCTTTTTCTCTCCTCCAGTGTTTTTTCGAAGAAAACTTTGTAGCCCTTGTTTAAGAACTCTGTAGCTAGCGAGGAAGGTAAAAAAGTCTGCAGTACGAATTTATCTGAGGTCAAAGACAGCAAGCTGTTTATAATTTTTATACTTTCCTCTTCGGCCCTAAAGTCTGGCAGCGCTAGAAGGGAATCTATGGAAACTACCGCCGCCAGTGATGTCTTTTTGAAAATTAAAGAAGGTAAATGTCTTATGAAAAGAGAGGTGGTGATGAGAATATCGACGTCTTTGCTCAGAAATTTTGATAAGATTCTCTGCTGAGTCGTCGTTGAGGATGCGGCATCGGTATCCAGCCTCAAAATAGTAGCATTTTTAAACTTTTTTTTGAGAACCTCTTCCAGCTTTTGCGTTCCTCCCCCCAGAATAATAAGTCTCCAGCTGTTGCATTTTTCGCAATGTTCAGGAACAGGTTCTTTTATTCTGCAGAGAGAACAAGATAATAATTCTTTCTGCCCCAAGGTTAAAGATCTTTCACAGTGAGGGCACTTTTTTATCCATCCACAGTCTTGGCAGACCAGAGATAATCCTTTGCCTTTTCTACTCGTGAAAAGGATTATCTTCTTTTTCTCCAAGATTCTTTTTTTGATATCCTCCTCCAAAAGGGGTGAAATTGGTGACCATTCTCGGTGGCCACTCTTTCTGAATTCATCGGTTACTTTTCTCATATCCACTAACGTCTTTTCTATTCTTTTTGATGTCTCTTCGATTATTACTATTCTTTCCGCCGCCTTGTAGTCTTCGACTTTGGGCAGAGAAGAAATATATGCCACCTTAGCTCCAGCGATGTTTGCCAACTTTACCGCTACCTTTTTCGCATTGTATCTTGGTTCCATCTCTGATTTATAGTTCTTGTTTTCTGCCTCGGTGATTAAAATTAGACCGAGATTTGAAAAGTTGGTAAAGAGAGCCGATCGAGTCCCTATAATGATTCGGATTCTGTTATTGGTGATATCTTTAGATACCTGCCAGTATTTTTTTGAAGATGAATCAGCGGAAAAAAAACTAATAGTATTTTGGCCTTGGTTCGATTCCGTTATTTGTCTCAATCTCTTTATCCAAAAGTTGCTCCTGCTTCTCTCCGGAATCAAAATGAGAACTTGTTTCCCCGACTTCAATGTTTCTAATACCTCTTCCCTTGGAAGAAAGCCAAGGGGTGCCACATACAGATTAAAAGAATCCTTTTTGAAATTGACCTTCTGATTATTATAATTAGGAACCGACGCTCTTTTACTATTCTCTTTAATTATTTTTTTCAAAAAATGGCTGGGCAGAAAAAGAGAAAGAGTTTTTCCTAACGAAGCCCAGTAATATTCGGATATCCACTCAGCTAACCTTATTTGGTAATCAGGCATTATTCTTCTCCCAGTTACCTTAGAAATCGGTCTAATTTCAAAATCAGCGTTTTTTATTTCCGCCTTAGCCTCGCTGACTTTCTCTTGAGAAAAGACTATCGCTGACACTTCTTTGTTGCGCAGCGGTATGAAAACTAGAGAACCATCCTCTAATTTTTGGGAAGTGAAGTAGGTTAACAATTGAGGAGAAGGCAGAGGTATTTTTTTGAGAGGGGCGACTTTTGTAATGTACATAACTATGAATTTTCGCCATTTTTCATTTGTGTTTTTCTGCCGTAAAACGGTAGATGATTACTTTTTCTCGAGACGGGTCTATTCCGCCTTTTTGACAGGCTATAAGGATTTGTTCCTTTACGTTTTTGATACCTTTAATGCCGGGTAGGAGGAGGGCGGATTTATTAGGCGAACATTCGTCACAATTTTCCAGGGACGTATTTCTTACAATGATGCCGTATTTTTGTGGGTTTAGTTCTTCGACGTTTTTTATCGGTTCGGGC
>JAZDJT010000007.1:0-5433 GCA_043803845.1 Patescibacteria group bacterium | reverse complement strand
TGTTTAAAAATTGGGAAGCCGGCGTTAGAGCATGGGCAAAAGGTGCCGGAGGTCAATACGTCACTCCCATAGATACTGACGATGTCCACACCACGGAAAACCAGCCCCAGATATCGGTACTCGAAGCCCCGCACAAAGATGCTTTATCGAAGTACATACTTTTTTCTATAGGCATCGTGGCTCCGCAGGGGGTAAAGAAAGTTGAAGTCTGGGAAGTTAACCCGACAGAAAGAATCATATTGACGACGAGCGCCAACAAGACGGAATATTCTTTTAAGTTTACTATCGAATCCCTGGGTGAAAGCGAAAATTATAAATTCAAAATCATAGTCACCGATAAGGTAGGCAACAAGGCGACAAAAATCATTCAGTAACCGCGGTTTTAATGTGTCGCAAGCGACAACTCTTCTCGCTGTTGAAATTAATCCCAACAACATCAATCCGCCAAACTTGTTCTGGCGGATATTTTTTCTCGGAAAGATAAATCTTGGCGGTTTTAATTAAAATTCTCTTCTTTTGAGAGCGTACGCTCTCTTCGGCCAAAAAGTAATCCCGTCCCACACCTTTTAAGGCCTTGACTTCGAGAAAGACAATCTCTCCATCTTTAGAAGCTACGATATCAATTTCTCCCCCATGGCTTTTTGTAATTTCTCTCGATTATCTCATATCCTTTCTTTTTGAGATATTCTGTGGCGACATCCTCGCCAATTTTTCCTAAAGACTTTTTCATTTTTTTGTTATAGAATTATTATAACAATATGAAGGTTATCGCCCAAAACAAAAAGGTTTCTTTCGATTATGAAATCCTGGAAAAATACGAGGCTGGCGTAGAGCTTTTGGGACTTGAGGTAAAATCCATCAAGAACGGCCACATCTCGATACAGGGCTCGTTTGTCGTTGTCCGAGATTCTCAACTCTATTTATTAAACGCCTTTGTCCCTCCCTATCAGCCAAAAAACGCTCCCTCGAACTATAACCCTTCCCGCACGAGAAGACTTCTACTACACAGATTTCAGACCAAAAAACTCATCGGAAAAACAAAGGAAAAAGGCTTGACTTTGATGCCTTTTAAAGTTTATAATAAGGACAACAAGATTAAGATAGAGGTTGTTTTAGCACGACCGCGCAAAAAAATAGACAAGAGAGAAAAGATAAGAGAGAGGGACGTTCAAAGAGAGATAGAAAGAGAATTAAAAGAAAGGAGTTACAAACAATAACGGGGATGAAAGGAATCGATGGACTTTACCTTTAAAATAGGCAGACCGAGGCCGGTCAAACCCTCGTAAAAATTTGACCGAAAAAAAGTGCAAACCTTTCTGAGGTTCCTGCTCTCGCTTAATGCGAGAAGTCCCGTCTTTTGATTCTCGATGGAATTACGGGATTTCATAAAAATCGAGATAGATAATCTCTTCCGACTTGGGGAGTTTATCAAAAGTTCACAAGTCTAAGTTGCAAGCGTTTCGTCTGATTTAGAGCTTGTAGCCGAAAAAAAATAATCAGAATAAGCCTGTAGAATATTTTAAAGAAAATTTCCAGACGTGGGTTCAATTCCCGCCATCTCCACAATTTTTTGAAACATAGATTTTTCTGAATTATCCTAGAGTTAACAATCAAATAAGAGCAAGCCAAGTAAGACTGGTAGCAGAGGACGGGAAGAATTTGGGCATTTTTTCTTTAGAAGATGCGCTCCATTATGCAAGGGAGCGCAATTTAGATTTGATAGAGATAACCGATAAAACCCAACCCCCCATCTGTAAAATCGGAGAGATTGGCAAATACCTTTATCATCAGCAGAAGAAAGAGAGGCATCAAAAGCTGAGGCAAAAAGTTGGAAAAGTGAAGGGTGTTAGAATGTCGCCGCGCATATCGGAGCACGATTTGGAGATTAAGGCCAATCTTGCCACAAAATTCCTTTCCAAGGGTAACAAAGTCAGAATCGAAATTCGACTGAGGGGCAGGGAAAAAGCTCTTTCTAATTTCGCCATGAGAAAGCTAGAAGAACTCTTGCAGAAAATCGAAGCAAACACAAAGATTAAGAGAGACGAGAAGATAAAGAGAAATCCGAGAGGAATGGAAATACTTGTAAGCAAAGGGTAAATCGTTTAAAATCCAGAATTATGAAAACTCGTAAGTCAATCGTAAAACGTTTTAAGATAACCAAGTCTGGAAAAATTCTTCACAGGCCGGTTGGCCAAGATCATTACCAAGCTAAAAAAACGGGAGAGAAAAAAAGGAAGTCCAGAAAATGGGTCGAGATAGATAAAGGAGTGGCAAAAAGATTGAAGAAAATGATGTTCTTCGCGCCCCGCAAAAAATCTCGTTAAACTTTCTAAAAATATGGTTCGAGTAAAAAGGGCAATTGGTTCAAAAAAGAAAAGGAAAAAAGCTTTGAAGGAAGCTAAGGGTTTTAAATGGGGACGCAAGTCAAAATACAGAATGGCGAAAGAAGCCTTGTTCCACGCCAGAACTTATCGTTATCGGGACAGACGTAGAAAGAAGATAGAATTTCGAAGATTGTGGCAGATCAAAATTAACGCCGGTGCCAGAGAGTTGGGACTAACCTATTCTCGGCTGATGGCAGCCTTGAAAAATAAAAAAATCGAGCTCGACAGAAAAGTACTGGCAAATCTTGCCGAAAAAAAGCCGGAAATCTTCAGGGCGATAGCAGAAAAAACGAAAAAATAATTCTTAGATTGCGCCTTCTTTTTTAAGGATAGATTTTTTTAACGATTTGCCACTTCGATAACCTCCAGTTTTACCGTCCGTCCTTATGATTCTATGGCAAGGCACCATAGGGTTTTTATTTTTGTTGAGAGCGTTTCCTACGGCCCTGAAAGAACACGACGAACCTATGGCTATCGCCACTTCTTTATAAGTCATGGTTTCCCCCTTGAGAATCTTCTTTACAACTTCGTAAACCCTGTCCGAAAAACTCTTTTTAGTCTTTTTTGTCATGATTTAAAAGAAACTGATGAGCCCTTTCCAAAATTTTTTTTGCATTTTTAAAAGTCAGTTTTTTGAGAGCGTACTCATATCCCAACCACTCAAAGCCGCGGTGTTCAAAGGATATCTTTACCTTTTTCTCTTTTGTCTTCGCCAACAAGAAAACGACTTCCTTGAAGATTAAAGGTTTCACCCTTAAAAACTTCTTCTCGCCGTAACTTTTCCTGAAAAAATATTTGATTTTTTCTTCAAACCCCTGAACAAAATTTATGTCAGTAAGGTCAGTCTCTTCTTCGACCTCTCTTAATATCGTCTCCTTCACTTTCTCCCCTTTTTCGATGTGTCCCTTGGGGAAATCCCAGTGACTGGCTTTATAATTTAAAAGAAGGTAGTAATTCTCACCACCTTCTCTGTAAAAAATAACTGCTCCGGCTGATTTCTCCCTCTTCATATTGGTTTCGTTCTTAATTACTTTTGTTTCAGGGCCTCCCAGGCTTCCATTATTTTTTTCTTGATTTCTTTTACAATCTTCGGGTTCTCCGACAAATATTTTTTGGCTGAATCTTGCCCACCGCCGAGTTTTGCTCCTGCAAATTTGAAAGAGTTACCTTCTTTCTGGACAATATTGTATTTCAGGGCCGTATTCAAAATATCGATTAGCTTGGAGACGCCCTCGTTGTAGATGATGTCAAACTCGGCTGTCTTGAAGGGAGGAGCAACTTTGTTTTTAACCACCTTGGCTTTTATCCTGTTACCTACTATTTCATCTCCTCTCTTTATCTTGGCAATCGGTCGCAGTTCTATTCTAACCGAGGCGTAAAATTTTAAAGCCTTTCCGCCCGGTGTGGTTTCGGGATTGCCGAAACCAAAGGTGCTGATTTTCATCCTAATTTGGTTAAGGAAGACTATTGATGTGCCTGATTTGGCGGAAATGGCTGTCAGTTTCCTCAAGGCCTGACTCATCAGCCTTGCCTGGAGACCGATCTGCTGGTCTCCCATCTCTCCCTCAATCTCCGACCGAGGCGTCAGAGCCGCCACCGAGTCAACAACTATTACTCCAACCTTACCAGATCTGACCAAGCTCTCCACTATGTCCAAGGCTTGCTCGCCAGTGTCGGGCTGAGAAATCAAGAGGTCTTCAATTTTAACGCCAAGGCGTTTTGCGTAATCAGGGTCAAGAGCGTATTCGGCATCGATAAAGGCGGCAATTCCGCCTTTTTTTTGCATCTCCGAAACGATATGTAAAGCAATCGTGCTCTTGCCGGAACTCTCAGTGCCAAAAATTTCTACTATTCTTCCTTTAGGAATTCCCCCTATGCCCAAGGCCAAATCCAGGGCCAGAGAGGAAGTGGAAATCGCCTCGACATCAACAGGCTTCACCTCTCCCAGCCTCATTATCGCTCCCTCTCCGAACTTCTCTTTTATCGCCTCAACGGTGTCTCTTAATTCGTCTCCTTCCGACTCTTTTTTCTTTGCCATATTTTTGAGTAGATTATTAGAAGGTATGTCTGATTTTTAATTTTAGTTTTTCTAAAATTAGGTGTCAAATGAAAAACTAAAACTTTGCCCTGCTCAGGCCGAGATAATAACCGAGATAATTAAAGATAAGGTGTAAAAGAAAGGTGAAAACTAAAATTGTTAACCAGTAAATAAAGTCTATCGGAAAAAAAGGCATGAGGAAAAAAAACGCCCCGATGACGTAATTAATCTGGTCAAAAGGGATCCAGGGAGCTCCGGGAGCGATTCTTTGGCGGCGCTTCAGAAAAGCGAAGAAAAGGTCTCCGAGCGCAGCGCCAAGAGACATCAGAAAACCGAAGACAAAAACGTCTATCTTATCGTAAGCTACAAGACTATTCTCTCTTGTAAATTGATACTGATAGAGCCATCTCTGAAAATAGACGGTCAAAATTCCGGTAACGACACCGCAGATTACGCCCCGCCAGGTCTTGTGGCTGCCAAAGATAGGATAACCTTTCAACGTCCTCCCAAGGTCAACGGGTTTTTCTATAAATTTCAAAAACTTAATCTTCCGCGATAAAGAGGCGGTGATGTTGGTCAGATAAGCGGGCAGGAAGAAATAAAGCGCCCTAAAAAGAAAAATTCCTATGTTCATATGGAGCTTCCATTTAATTTATTTTGAGCAAGATAAAACTTTATATTTCTTAAAAACAGCTCAAAGGAAATGATACTAAAAATCGTGAAAGTTATCCAGAAAAAAAAATGAAAATCGATATCCAAAAGAATCATCGCCGTGAGGATATAGATGCAAGTCGTATGCAAAAATTTCATTTTGGTGTGCGGAGTCTTGAACTTCTTAAGCTTGAGAGAGGGGAGAACAAAAGACAAAATTATAAATCCCAAGGGTATCAAAAACCAATTAATCTCTTTTATCCCCTTTAAAGAAAAACTCAGCCCGACTATTATAAAGAATAAAAAATCAACGAAGGGATCCAAGAGCTCGCCGAGCTCTGTCACTTCTTCTCTCTTTCG
>JAZDJT010000006.1:0-50137 GCA_043803845.1 Patescibacteria group bacterium | reverse complement strand
TTATTAATTTTTCGGTCTTTATACTTTGCTTATCTAAGTAACCAACCGCCATCAACAACGATTGTCTGGCCAGTAATATAGTTAGATTTTTCCGAAGCCAAAAAAACTGCAGTATTGGCGATATCTTCCGGCTTACCCATTCTGGCCAGAGGAATCATCGCTATAGTCTGTTTTCTTACTTCTTCAGATGACTGGCTTGCTCCAGGAGTATCAATGGCGCCAGGAGCGATAGCATTCACGTTGATCTTCTTTGGCACCATTTCCAGGGCCAAAGCCCTGGTCATGCTGATTATTCCACCTTTGGAAGCACAGTAATGGGTTAAACCCTCAAAACCAACCAAGGCAGCTATTGAAGAAATGCTAATGATTTTACTATTATCTTTCATCACTTTTGCAGCGGCCTGCGAGCAAAAAAATACGCTTTTCAGATTGACATCTAAAACCTTGTCCCAGTTTTCCTCAGTCATTTTCAGGAATGGAACAAAGGGGTAAATGCCGGCGTTATTGACCAGGATATCCAAGCGCCCAAATTTTTCCATTGTTTTGCTGATTAAATTATCCACCTCTTCTTTCTGGGAGACATCGCATTTAACCGCTAATCCTTTAACGCCCATATCTTCTATCTCTTTAACGACCTTCTCGCAATCTTCTTGGTTGATATCGCTGACCACCACATCGCAGCCCTCTTTAGCCAAGGCGAGAACTATGCCATAACCAATTCCTTGGCGAGAGCCGGTGACGATTGCCACTTTATTTTTAAATTCCATAATTTTATTTTTTTTAACTTTATATTTAGGCCTTTTGTTAGTTTATTAGACTGACAGTCCCATTATAAAAAAAACATTAAAAATTATAAAGGCCAGAGATTTATTAAAAAGAAAAAGCGGTTCATATATATTTAAGAACCGCGCGTAGGAGTTTATGAGTAAGGTCTTGGTAATTTATCACCAATTTTTCTATACTCGGTCATTGTTCGGAACTTTTCGTTGTCCGTGAGGCGTTGGTAGATAGTCAGTCCATCTGATTTAATTTCGTATTCCCAGGGTGGTTCAAAACTGATTCCCAGAATGTCAGAGTTATTAATTTTTTTACGCAGATTGATTAGGATGATTGAGATATCCTCTCGGCACTGGCAGTCAAAGCTTTGCGTTTCGGGCCAATGTAGTTGAGTGTCTGTCATCACCGTCACACCGAAGATTTCTTTTTTGCCATCTCCTGATATCTTTTTGTATATCCAAACCTTGATTGTTTTCACTATTCATTCACTCCTTTTGTGCTGCCCTTTTATATCACATTTAAGTTTTATCGTCAAGGTCTAATTCTTAAAATGACGCCCTTAATTTATTGATTGTACCAGTCTTGCGGGTCTATATTAGCACTGGTCTTATTGGCCTGAACGGTAACTTTTATTGGTTCGTGAGAAGGGCATTTGATATCAAAACCGCAGGTAACAAACTCCGAATAATAAGCTTTATAATCTTTATCGTCTGGAAGGTAGGCGTAAACAAGATATTCTCCTGCTGGTACTTCGATTTTGTAGCCTATTTTATAAGTGTATTTGTCGTTATCTAGATGCTCTTCAGCGCAATAGGATTTTTTGGTGATGGTATTTTCAGCGCAGATGACCATGTCTTCAGGAATAAACTCGCTGGGATAGCTCAAAGAACCCTCAATAAAGCCATTTATTACCTTTACCTCATTGAATTTAAAGCTAGATACCATATTACCGAAGTATGATTCATGCCCCGCTTCCATGGCAAAATTATAGACTACGTCATTTTTCTCAAAGAAAATTGTTTTGATGATGCCGGTTTGGGCTGTGACGTCAATGACTTTAGCTTGGACGCCGCCGACAGACAAAGTCGATTCTTTGATAGTAGCATCCTTTTGAAAATTATTTTTAGCGGTATTATACATGCTCTCTAATAAGTTATCCCAATCTATGATTAAAGGGACAGAGCAGTCGTCCTCGCTTAGTTCTTGGGGGTTGAAGCATATCATTTGACGTTTTACTTCGCTGAAATCGCTAATGTGGTAGTACCAATTATTGGGATATTTTAATTCGAAATTGTAAGTACTATTCTTATAAGTTTTCCATCCAGAAGTATTATCTTTAGTCACCGCTATGTTTGTACATTTATTACCATTAAAACATTTATCGGTGCCACAATTACAGATTTTAACCTGATGGCTGTTGTCAGCTGAACAGCCGCAGGCGTCGATAGTGCAAGTATTAGGAAAATCAGCGGCAGTTTTACAGCATAATGAAGTAGAAATGCTGCCTCCGGAGTCAAGGCATGATTTTTCCTGTAAAGTAGTCCCCCCTCCTTCTTTTGTTTTTTGCTGCGGCAACCACCAGTATTGATAAGATAGAAAGCCAGCGACCAGAATTAAAACAATGATTACTATAAAAATAACTTTCATAGTTTTTACCTTCTTTACTTTTTTATGTCTTCTTTTTCCTTTTCTTTACCCCAGTTCATACCACAGCAATGGTACCACTTCCCTTTTGGAAATATCATGCTCAGTCCTATAGCTATTACCAGCGATGGCCAAAAGATGCTCCAAAAAACATCCCAGACGCTATCAGTTAAAATTCCGATATTTTTCAGCAAGAGAATTATTCCCAAAATTATTATGAAAGCTCCTACTATCATTTTTTTTGACCGACGAGCGGTCATTTTAAAAAAAATTATTTTTTTTTGACCTTTTAAATTAAAAATTTTTAGATAATTATCGTTTTCTGCCTCTTGAAAATTTTCTTGCCTGCTCCGATTCCTTAAAGATTTTCTCTTCCTCTTCTCTTGCAAAGGTGGTAGGTCCTCTCTTTGCTTTTTCTATTTCTCCTAATATTTCGAAAGGGTGTTTGTGGAAATAATCGCCCTTAAAATACTTTTTTACTTTTCTTGAAAAAGCTACTGGTAATTCTTCTTTCACTTTATTAAAAAGGTGTGGCGGTGAAAAAATATATAGATAGTCTATTTTTTTTTCACTATCGATGTTTTTATTAAAGATACGTTGGATAATTTTCCTAAAATTTTCCAAGAAACTTTTTTCCAATTTTCTTTTTATTGGCAATTCAACAGAACTTGCTCGAAAAACTTTATTTGTGCCTCGCGACATAAAAAAACCAGGTTTATCTTTGAATTGAGGCCGAGACAACTTAAATTCTGATACCTCTTCGATAACACCATCTTGAGCCAAATAAAACTTCATCTCTAATCCTCCGACGGTGATAATTAAAACCTTTTCTTCATTAAATTGCGGTAATTTTTTCGATATTTCCATGTTTTATTTTTTATTTATTTTTCTTTAAAATTAAATCCTCAGGAATGTATTTTGGATGAGTTATAACCAAAACTTCAAGGTTTTTACCAGCTATTTTCTTTAGGTAGTGCCAGGTATTTTTAGGAATTGGGATTAAATCCCCTTCTGTGATATCTAAAATTTCCTTGTCAATAACCAATTGTCCTTCACCTTTTTCTACGTAATATATTTCTTCCATCTGATGGTGCATATGCTCCTTGGCGGTGCCCAGAACGGTATCATGAGCGATGCTGACATTTTCTGAATTACAAAGCTCTCTTAGCAATCCGCAAGGGTCTATTTTCGGCTTGACGTCCTTTTTGTTTATCTTTTTAGTCATTTAAGGAGAGTGGTTTTCACTATAATGAGGGTGGGCAATCCAGCGGACAATTTTTTGAACTTTCAGCGCAGGGACAGCCAATTGCCGCGCAGACGACCTCCTGGCAAATCCCGTCGCCACAAAGGTCCTGACAAGAGTCATTAGAGCCGTTTCTGCTAGGAGTTGAATAGATATACCAAATAAAACCAATTATGATTAAAATTATTACTACGATAGTTATAAATATAATTTTGTTTTTCATATTTTTTCTATTAATTATTTATCCTTATCTAATATTAACAAAATTTAAAAAATAAACAAAAAGAGAGATTATTGAAAATAAAAAAGCATGTCTCTATGTTCTCTATATTTGGAAGAGACATGCTGATAGTTTCTAGCTGGAAGGGTTTTCCTTCTGACAATTCAATACGGATTCTCTGCAACGCGAGACCGAATTCTTGAGCAAATTTTTGCAGTCTTTCCAAGGGTAGGTTTCTATTCTCCGGAATCAATCTTAGGAATACACCTGGTCGAATAATCCATGTATTTCTGTTCTGCGCTTTAGAGGATGTCTGCGATTTGTTTTGCCAGAAAACTATCTGGCAGATTTTTTCCGCCTCGGAAAAAGACACATCTATCCAAGGATATTTTCCTCCATGAGTCAAGTGTCCTTCACAAGAACTCTTGGTAGCTATTTTTAGCCACTGAAGACCTATTACGAGGTCTTCTATGCCCTTTTCCACATGATTACCAGCTTTATCTACCATCTGTCTGACTTTTTTCCTTATCTCCTCGATATTTTCCAATCTAACCACCTCCGTAAGAGCTGTTTTGATTATAAGCACACAAGAAAAGATTAGTCAATATGGCGGCGCTTTTTAGATTCAAGCGCTTTTTTGATTGATAGCAGAACCCAATTTCCTCTTTTAAAAAAGGTGAACCGATTTATTTGACGTAATTCAATTTATGTGCTACTATAAAAATAGTGTCTTTAATAAAGAGGCTTCGGAAAATCAATATTCTTAAAGAGGAGGGGGGTTAAAGAACCAATATATCAAAAGGAGAGTGATTGAAAACAATGGGTAAAATATTAGCTGCTAGTGCATTTTCTGCAGGACTATCGCTGGCGATAATCATACCATGCTATTACTTTTTTGAACTGATAGCAAAGATGATGGAAAAAGACATCATATTCTGGTGTTTTGTACCTAGGCTTTGGCAATGTTTCTACATCCTGTCTTTCATGGTCGCTTTGACTATCTTCGTTGCGGTAGCTCTAATCACTTCCGTAAACGGTGATAAGAATGTGGTGCGATCTGTGTGGTGACATTACTCTTGCCGTCAAGCCAATTAAAGTAGTGTTCCCGAATGGAGCCATTTTAGAAATTCTTATCTGCCTCGACTGCTGGAAATTAAGATTCGAAGGAAAAAGCCGAAAGCTACAGATAGCTACAATACTGAAAATATTACTCGACGAAGAAAAATAATATAACCCCTCGGGCCCGAGCTAAAAAGAGCAAAGGGCCTTTTTTATAAATTGTCAAAAATAAAGACCTCCTCTCAACCGCTGGCATAAGTCAGTTATCGAGAGGAGGATTTTGAGAGTAATTTCTTACTCTCTTATCTTTAAGGACATTATAGTCTAATGTCCGGTTAAAAACAAATCTTTCGGGTTGTAGCGGGGGTAAGTTATGACCAAAACCTCAAGAGGTTCGTCGTTAGTTTTTTTCAGGTAGTGCCAGTTATTCTTTTCGACAGGAATAATATCGCCTTCCCTTATCTCTAATTTATTCTTATTTATTACCAACTGTCCCTTACCTTTTAAAACATAGTAAGTCTCATCAATCTTGCTGTGCAGATGTTCCCTGGCGCAGTCAACAATGGTATTATGGGCAATACTTAAATTGGCAGAATGATAAAGCTCCCTGATCAGTCCGCACGGGTCTCTATTTGGCTTTACCCTTTTTTGATTTATCGGTAAACTCAATTTAGGGAAAGTTTTTTTCATATATTTCTATATTTCACGTAAACCGTATTTTATAATTTTTCTTTTAGATAGTCCAACTGCCTTCTTTAGTCAGGAATGCAAACTTTTACTAACGGAGCGTTTTGAGAAAACAGCAATAGAAACAATCCGATTATCAAAAAGACGACCAATATTTTCGTTCTTCTAAAATTAAAAATCGCCAAGATAAAACTAAAAAGACTTAAACAGGAGATAAGCCAAATTGAAAAACAGGCATCCTTGGTGATGTAGAGTTTGCCGGTTGATAAATTCTCTGCGAAAGTCAATCCGGTAGAGTTTTTAACTGTAAGAGTTGAGGAGATAAGGCAAAGAATGCTTATCAATATCAGAAAAAACTTTAAATATTTCGTCGGTTGGCTATAACTTTCATTATCTTGTTCTTCCATAATGTTTATATTTTCTTGCTCCAAGACTACGGGCGTAAGCCCGTAGAAACAAGGCAAGCCCGGAGCGTAGCGGAGAAAAATACACAAATCTCAAAATTTTACAAAGAAAAATTTTGAAGGTACGCAAGCCATGGGCGTTAGCCCATTGATTTCTATCATATCACGAATGTGGAGGTACAAAAAGAAAAATCACTGTCTTACCACACTAGTCTAAAATAAAAGACCGAGATTCTCGGTCAAAAAAAGGATGTTGAAAAAAAAGGAGAAAGACTTTTAATCTATCTTTCTCTGCAGTGCAAGGCGGATTAATGCTTTTCCGTTGTGCGAGAGGGGGTACCCGATAGATGTGGTTTCTAGGACACACATTGCCTTTCGACGCTAAGGATTCGAGTACCTTTACGTCTTCCTTTTAAAGGAAAGCGCTGAAGGTTGTCATATTCCTTAGAGGGGCTGCCTAATCGGCTTCCTTCCTTGTATTAAAACCACGTCTCCGCCCTTTTGCCGGCTACCTTGCTATTTCTGCGACAGACAGAAGTCTTTCTCCACGTATTTGGAACTTTAGAGCTGTCTAAATTATATTACTTTATAGGTAAAATGTCAATAGTAAACCCCCACAAGATCGGGCGGGGTAAACTCAACAGGAAATTGTTCAAAAAAAATAAAAGACCGTGATTCTCGGTCAAAAAAACTTTTACTGAAACCAAAAAATTTCTTTTTCGATTTGTTCTAAAAAGAAAAGAGAGAGAAATTATTAACAATTCTCTCTGCAGAGACCTATCAGTCCAGAAGGCGCTAACAATGTAGCGAAAGTGAATTTATGGCTTGCGTCCTAAATAAGAGTAAGGAGAAAGGATTTTTTGAATTACAACGATACTTTAAGTCGCAAAGAAGAAATGTCATTAGGAGAGAACCTTCCTAAAAATGATTCTCCAAGTATCGGAGACTGTTTTACTGTCATCAAAAATCCTCAAAGGATCAAAGTCAATTGTTGCAAGACATTATCAAGCGAGACCGTAAGCCTTTTCTGCTGAGAATTGATTAATAATTCTCTCAGGTGCTAATTTTATTATATTTTACGTCTCGGAATCTGTCAATCTCTAAACCTATAAAATAGCGTAAGGCTTGAAGCGCTGACCAGTAACAAACCACTCCAAAGCTGATTAACTAAATCAATATGACTCCGGCTACGATTATAATATCCGCTTCGTTGTCCTTGAAAAATTTCTCAATATCTGATATCATAATGATTATATTTTTAATTCCCCTACCGCCACTTACACCGTTGTGGAAAAACAACTACCGCTTGCCTGTCGTTAGACAGACAGGACGAAAAGAGAGAGTTGGAAACCGACGGTATCTAATACGGGGGTCGGGGTGAGATGATGGCAAAAACTAAATCAAAAGGTTCCACATCTCTTGGCAGAGATTCTTACTCTCAAAGGCTAGGAGTCAAGATTTTCGACGGTCAGTCTGTGGAACCTGGTAATATTATTATTAGGCAAAGAGGGACCAATTTTGTCGCGGGTGATAATGTCAAAAAGGGCAAGGACGACACGCTTTACGCCCTTAAAGAGGGTCGCGTAAAATTCGTAATTACAAGAAAGAACTGTTTTGATGGAAAGAAGAAGCAGGTAAAAATAGTCAGTGTTGCTTCTTAAACGCTTAGTCTTTTAGGCTTTTACCTAATTCTATAAACCACCCCCGAAAGGGGGCGGTTTATATAAAAGAACTTTAATAAATTCTCTGAACAAAGGATGCGGTTTTAACGGTCTTGACTTAAATTCGGGATGGAATTGAGTTGCCACAAAGAAGGGGTGATTTTTAATTTCAATGATTTCGACCAAATCGCTCTTGGGATTTTTACCAGCCATAACTAAACCGTCTTTTTCTAGTCTTGACCTAAATGCGTTATTTAACTCGTAGCGATGCCTGTGTCTCTCTGAGATTAATTTTCGGCCATAAGCTCTTGCACTTATGGTTCTCGGCGAAATTTGGCAAGAATAAGCTCCCAGCCTCATCGTCCCGCCATATTTCTTCTGGTTTAAGAGTTTTTTCTGTTCCTCCATTAAATCTATCACCGGATACCTTGTGTCGGGATTAATCTCTATGGAGTTAGCTCCTTTAAGACCAGAAACAGACCTTGCAAACTCCACTACAGCTAATTGCATTCCTAGGCACAGTCCCAAATAAGGAATTTTTTTGGTTCGGCAAGTCTTAATAACCATAATTTTACCTTCAGTTCCTCGAGAGCCAAAACCGCCCGGCACGATGATGCCGTTAAATTTTTTGATGTTTTTTAAGAGATTGGGATTTCTTTCGTAGTCTTCCGTATCAAGCCAGGTAATCTCTGGTTCTACTTGAAAATAATAACAAGCGTGCTTGATAGCTTCGATAACCGAAATATAAGAATCCATTAGGGTGAACTTACCCGACCTAAAATATTTTCCGGCGATGCCTATCCTAACCTTTCTTTTTGGCTTTTTTATCACGCTAACCAATTTTTTCCATCTCTTTAAGTCTTCTTTCTTTGCCCTTAAACCGAATTTTCGTAAAATGTTTCGAGACAGATTCTCGTTCTCAAAATTTAAAGGGGCTTCGTAAATGGACTTTATATCGGGAGCGGAGATTACGTCTTCCTTGCGAATATTGCAGAAAACAGAAATTTTTTCTTTTCTCTTCTCGTCAACTGGATACTCTGAGCGTGCGAGAATAATATCGGGTTGGATACCGGTGGCGTTTAATGTCCTTACGGCAGTCTGAGTGGGCTTTGTCTTCATTTCTCCGAGATAATGAGGGACGGGAAGATAACTGACTAAGACGAAAATTACTCTTTTGGGGTTGGACAATTTCATCATTCTGGCGGCCTCCAAGAAAAGAGCGTTCTGGTATTCACCAACCGTTCCGCCTATTTCTATCAAGACGAAGTCGGCATCAGCTTTTTTGCCGGCTTTTTTTATTCTGCGGATTACTTCGTTAGGAATATCCGGAACAACTTCCACGCATTTCCCGTCATAGCACAAATCCCTTTCTCTTTTAATGACCGACTCATAAACCCTTCCAGTTGTGATGTAATTATCGTCGTAAATATCCCTGTCTAGAAATCTTTCGTAATTTCCTATATCCTGGTCGCATTCAGTGCCGTCGTCGGTGACAAAAACCTCTCCGTGCTCGATGGGATTCATCGTTCCGGCATCAACGTTGATATAGGGATCAATCTTTATGGCTGTTACATTAAACCCTCGAGATTGAATGATGTTACCGATAGAAGCAGTGGCAATACCCTTACCGATCCCAGACATTACTCCTCCACAAACAAAAATGTATCTTGTTTCTCTCATGTGTGTAAGCTTCTCGGTTATATTCTTTTTTCTTTACCTTCTTTTGATATTATTAATTTTACTTTGGTTTCGATGCCTTCTTCCAATTTTATCTTCAAGGAATATTCTCCAATTTTGCTCAAGGGCTCTTTAAGAAGAATACTGCTTTTGTCCACTTCAAATCCCTTCTCCTTGAGCAGTCTTGCAATCTTTTCCTGATTAATTTTTTCAAAAAGTTCTCCTTTTACACCTGTCTTTACCCTAATTTCCAAAACGAGTCCCTTGATTTTTTCTCCAAGAGCCTCTCTCACTTTCAATAATCGTTCTTTTTCTCTTTTTATATTCTCCAGGCCTTTTTTCTGCCAGTTTAGATTGGGAATGTTCGCGGGAATAGCTAATTTTTGAGGTATAAGAAAATTCCTGGCGTAACCCGGTTTCACATTTTTGACATCAAATTTTTTTCCCAAATTTTCGATGCTTCTTAAAAGAATTATCTTCATATTTTTTTGTTTTTTTTAAAAAATGTTAAGATATCTACTTGTTTTTTTTAAGTAAAATGGGCGGGGAAAAAAACAATGGAGAAAAAATATATATCGGAGGATATGCTTTCAGGAAGGCGAAAAAGGATATGAGGGAGAAAAGCACGATAGTTAAAAAAGTACTTTTTCTCATTTGCCTATTGAACGGCAGAGAAAGAAAATCCTCTCTTTTTGTGGGTATCTTTTTAAAAAAATGCCCAAGAACGATAATTATTACCGCCGAAAAAAGAAATTGTAAGGGCAGAAGATAAAAAAGATTTCCGAATGTAGTGGCCGCCCCTTTACCTCCTTTGAAACCGAGAAACAGTGACCAATTATGACCTATGATAGCGGCTATCCCCGAGGCTATCATCACCCATTCTTCTTGCGCTATCTTTTCAGCGGCAATGATAGATATGGCACCCTTGCAAAAATCCATAAGACCTACCAGGAATCCGTAAAACTTACCCACCTCAGAGATTGTAGAGACGGTTCCAATCCGTCCATCTTTAACTTTTCTAGTGATATCAATGCCTTTGCTTTTGGCAATTAAATAAGACGAAGGAATAGAACCCAAAAGATAGCCTATAACGATAGAAATCAATGCTCTCATATTAGTCCTATTCTATTCTGTTTATGGAATATTTTCAATACCAAAAATCGGCTGATTCTTTACCTAAATTTGCAGATTTTGAATTTGTTTTTTATTTTTGAGATTACTCTTTGGATTTCTTCTTTTGAAAGTAAGGGAAGTTTTTTTATTTCGGGATTAACAACGTCCTTTTCTAAATTAATCGCTTGTAAAAAATAAGCCCTAGCCGGACCAATCCATTCAGCTATTTGGAAAATGTCAGTGCTTGTCAGCCCAGGAGCTACCGTTGTTCTAAATTCGTATTCTATTTTTTCTTGCTTCAAAATGTTTATGCTTTTTTCAACATCGAGAACATTATCCTTTCTGCCGCTAAAGAACGGGTATTTCTCCTTTGGTGATTTGATGTCCATCGCCACATAGTCTATCAATCCTTCATCAATTAGTTTTTTTAGCATCTTGGGATTAGAACCGTTGGTATCTAACTTTACGTCAAAGCCCATTTTTTTGATCTTCGAAGAGAAGAGCGGTAAGTCTTTTTGGCAAGTCGGTTCACCGCCGCAGATAACCACGCCTTCAATCAATCCATTTTTCTTTTCCAGGAAAGAAAAAAAAGCGGCTTGAGAAATCCGCGGATGATTTTTTAATTTTTCCGGCAAAACAATCTCCGTTGAGTAACAAAAGGGACAGCGAAAATTACAACCGACGGTAAAAACTGTAACGGCGATTTTACCCGGGTAGTCGATGAGAGTCAATTTTTGAAGACCGCCTATCTCCATTTGGCAAGATTACTCTTAATCGTTAATTTTGAAGGGTTGGTTCAAAGGTCTTTCTTTCTTTAAATTCTTCTTGTTTACCCTTGTTCCACTGCTGAACGGGCCTTAAATAACCTACAATCCTGGAATAAACTTCGCAGGTTTGAGGTATAACGCACTTCGGGCAAGTAAAATGCTCACCGGAGATATAACCATGAACGGGACAGATAGAGAAAGTTGGGGTTAGAGTTACGTAAGGCAATTGATGTTTCTCGAATATCTTCTTCATTAGTTTTTTCACCGTTTCTATATCGTTAATCCTCTCTCCCAAAAAGAGATGCAACACTGTTCCGCCGGTGTATTTTGTCTGAAGGTCATCCTGTAAGTCTAAAGCTTCAAAAACATCATCGGTGTAGTCCACCGGCAATTGACTTGAGTTGGTATAATAAGGAACTTCTTTTGTTCCGGCGGTGATGATATTTGGATATTTCTCCCTGTCTTTCTGGGCTAGACGATAAGAAGTCCCTTCAGCGGGAGTCGCTTCCAGGTTATACATATTTCCATTCTCTCCTTGGTAATCAATCATCTTTTCTCTCATAAAAGTCAAGACTTCCTCTGCGAACTCTTTACCCTTTTTTGTACCGATGTCGCTTTTTATTTGCTTGAAGTTAAGCAACGCTTCATTTAATCCGATTAAGCCTATTGTTGAAAAATGATTTGCCCAGTAGTGGCCTCTCATCTTCTTTACTCCTTCCAGGTAATAGCGAGAGTAGGGATATAATCCTTTTTCAGTTAGCCCCTCTACTGTTTTTCTCTTTATCTCAAGACTCTGCTTAGCCAGATCCATCAGCCGAGTCAGCCTCTCAAAAAAATCTTTTTTATTCTTCGACAGATAGCCGATGCGAGGCATGTTGATAGTGACGACACCGATACTACCGGTTAGAGGATTTGAACCAAACAAACCCCCTCCTCGATGGTATAACTCTCTCTTGTCTAGTCTCAAACGACAACACATCGACCTTACGTCATCGGGCTTCATTTCGGAATTGATAAAATTAGAGAAGTAATTGACTCCGTATTTGGCGGTGGCCTCCCATAAAGGATTGAGCGTGCTGCTCTGCCAATCAAAATCAGGAGTGATATTCACTGTTGGTATGGGGAAAGTGAAGGGTCTACCCTTAGCGTCTCCTTCTATCATGCCCTCGTAAAAAGCTCGGTTAAACATGTTCATTTCCTCTTGAAATTCGCCGTAAGTCTCTTTTTGCGTCTTACCTCCAATAAGGATCGGCTGATTGGCGAGAGTCGAGGGAGGCTTAATATCCAGTGTCACATTGGTGAAAGGCGTCTGGAAACCAACGCGAGTGGGAATAGCACAATTAAAAAGGAATTCCTGCATGCCTTGCTTCACCTGTTGATAGTTCAAATTGTCATATCTAATAAAAGGCGCGAGGAGCGTATCAAGAGAGCTGACGGCCTGGGCTCCAGCTGCTTCTCCCTGAAGCGTATAGAAAAAATTGACCAATTGTCCCAAGGCGGTTCTGAAGTGTTTAGCCGGTTTCGATTCAACCTTACCAAAAACTCCTCTAAAACCCTTCAATAATAAATCGTATAGGTCCCATCCGCAGCAGTAAGCACCGAGAGTTTGTAGATTATGGACGTGGAAATCACCAGATTTTGTCGCTTCTCTTATCTCCGGTGGATAGATTTTGTTTAACCAATACTTCTTGATAATTGCCGAAGAGACATAATTATTCAACCCCTGAAGGGAATAAGCCATATTACTGTTCTCGTGAACTTCCCAATCAATTTCTTCTAAATATTGCTCAACCATTCCGACCGCATCTTCTATGGCTTTTTTTGCCTCTCTTATTCTTCGATGCTGTTCCCTGTATAGAATATAGGCCTTAGCGGTCTTAGTATACCCTTCTAAAATTAAAACCTCCTCGACTATGTCTTGAATCTGTTCAATTGAAGGAACTTGGTCCTTTTTGAGTCTTTTTTCTAGAAGTTGTTCTACTTTTTGAGAGAGTTTTTTTGACAACTTGCCGTCACCCTGGTCGGTAGCGGTGATGGCCTTAAAAATAGCTTTTTCTATTTTCCTCAGGTTGAAATCAACTATCTGACCATCTCTTTTCCGAATTCTTGTGAATTTTGGCCTTGTCATACAAAAAAAAACAAAAAAATTTTAAGTTATTTTTTTATCTGTCTGTTGGAAACTTTTTTTCTCAAAAACGCTGGCACATCCCACTCTTCCTCTTTTTCTCTGGGCATTTCCTCTTCAATTTTTGGTGGTTGAAAGTAAGTTTTAGGTTTTATCTCCGGAAGATTAGAAAGACCCGTGGCAATAACAGTGGTTTTTACTTCTCCTTTTTTAAGAGTCTCGTCTATGACAGCGCCAAAGATAACTTGAGCTTCGGGATCAACGGATTTGGTAATGAGCCGCGCCCCTTCATCAACTTCTTTCATCGTGAGATCGTCTCCGCCAGACACGGTAAAGAGAACTCCCTTGGCCCCCTCTATAGAGACCTCCAGGAGCGGCGAATTAACGGCTCGCTTTGCGGCGCTTTCCATTCTTTTTTCTCCCTTCGCTTTACCGATACCCATTAAAGCCCATCCAGAGTCTTTCATTATTGTTTTTACGTCGGCGAAATCGACATTAATTATCCCGGGCTTTACGATAATATCAGAAATAGCCTGAACTCCTTGGGCCAAGACATCATCAATTATAGAGAAAGCGTTCAGGAGCGTTGTTTTTTCATCTATTATACTAAGAACTTTATCGTTGGGTATCACGATTAAGCTATCAACCTTATCCCTTAGTTCTGCCAAGCCGTTTTCGGCAAACTCCGTTCTCTTTTTACCTTCGAAGGCAAAGGGCTTAGTCACTATGGCGATAGTTAGAGCACCTAACGACCTGGCGATTTCTGCAACCACGGGAGCGCCTGGTGTTCCCGTACCGCCCCCTAAGCCACAGGTGACAAAAACCATATCGGCTCCTTTTAATGCATCTTCGACTTCCTGGCGCGACTCCTCAATAGCTCCTCTGCCGACTTCAATATTCATACCCGCTCCGAGACCCTTTGTTGTGTTTTTACCGATAAGAATTTTTTCAGGAGCTTTGCAAAAGTGGAGAGCCTGGGCGTCGGTGTTAATTCCTATGAATTCTACTCCTTTGATTTTTTTCGTAACCATCCTGGAGACCGCATTGCAACCACTACCCCCTACCCCTACTAATTTTATTCGGGCGAATGATTCTATTTCTGGTTTTACTTGTGGCATATTAAATAATTAAAAAGGTTTTTTAAAAAGAAATTTTACCATACCTTAATTACGGCATCAATCCCTCAAACCATTTCTTTATTTTGGAAAAAGTTTCACCTACTTTCATTTTCCTCTGAGACTTCTCTTCCTTGCTATCCCATAGCAATAATCCTACCGCCGTTGCAAAAGAGGGGTCGTCAATTTTGTCCACGATACCTTCCACATCTTTAGGAAAACCAACCTGGCAAGGGAGGTGAAGTTCTCTTTTCACCAAGCTGTCGATCCCTGGCATTTTTGCACCACCGCCGGTAACAATCACTCCGCCGGGCAAAAGCCTTTCTCTGCCAATCCTTTTCAGTTCTTTATTAACCAACTCCAACACTTCAATGTCTCTAGCTTCAATAACCTCGACCAATTTTCTTCTTAAAATAACTTTATCTTCACCCGTTATCTCTTTTAAGTTTATTTCCTCTTTCTTAGAAACTCCCTCCTCGTAGGCGAAACCGTATCTCAATTTTAGTTTCTCGGCGCTATCGATCGGCAGCTGAAAAGCGATTGCAATGTCGTTGGTAATATGTGAGGCGCCTATCGGTAGAACAGCCGTTGTCAATAAATCGCCTTCTTCAAATACGCAAAGGCCGGTTGAACCGCCGCCCAAAGTTAAAACTAAACATCCTAGTTCTCTTTGGCGTTTGGGTAAAACGGCTTCCGAGGCCGCTAAGGCAGAAAAGACTAAATCTCTACAATTCAGTCCCGCTTCTTCGACGGCTTTTACTAAATTATTGATATAAGGAATAAAACCGAAAATCACCTCGGCTTCAACTTCGAGTCTTACGCCGTGCATTCCGCGAGGATCTTTTATTCCTTCCTCTTTATCGAGAATAAACTTCCTAGGCAAAACATGCAAAATTTCTTTGTTCTTGGGCAGAGAGATAGCTTCAGCGGCTTTCAGAACTCTATCTATGTCTTCTTGCGAGACTTCTCCATCTGCGCGAGAAACCGCTACCACACCCCGAGAGGTTGTTGATTGAATATGGGAGCCGCCGATGCTACAAATGATTTCCGTAGGTTTCTCCCCTATTTTTTTTTCAATCTCCTCGATATTTGAGCGAATAGAATCAGCCGCATCTTCAATGTCAAAAATCTGTCCTCTCCTTATGCCATGAGCTTCTGAAACAGCGGCAGAGATAATCTGTAAGGGCAAGTTCGGTAAAACTTCTCCAACCACCGACCTGATATTACAAGAACCGATATCCAGAGCAAAAAGATAATTTCCCTTAGGCATAAAGATTGATTTTCTCTATTTATTAAAAGATTGTTCTTATTTTATTGGCAGACGGCTATTTATTGGCAGATGGCTTGTGTTTCGCCACGGATTCTTCTTTTTCTTCCCCCTCCACCGTTTCTTCCTCGGCTTTCTTTTCCTTTCCAACCACTTCTATCTCGTCTAACTTAACTTCTTCCGGAGCCGCCTCTATCTTTTCTTCCTCAACCTTTCTGACCAGCGCTACTATCTCTTCAGGGTCAGCTGCTATCTTTACTCCTAGTGCAAGATTAATCTCTTTAATTTTGATTCTATCGCCTATGTTTTTAAACGCAGAAACATCTATTTTGATAGAGGGAATGAGATTCTTTGGAAGACCTTTAATTTTAATCTCGTGAAGGTTCTTAATAAGGACCCCACCAAGTTCTTTTTCGGCAGGCGCTTCTCCTTCAAATATTAAAGGAATCGTAACTTCAACTTCCCTGTCGAGAGGCAGTTGATAAAAATCAACGTGTAGAATTTTCTCAGAAACGGGATCCCGCTGGATTTCTCTAATTAACACCTGGTAATCTTGGATTTTCTTTCCCTTGCCGCCGTCTTTTTCTATTTTTAGATTTATAATCGTTCCTTCACTCGCCTCCTTCCAGATTTTTTCAAAACCCATTTGATTAACTTTTATAGGCAGACTGCCTATTTCTCTTCCGTAAACAATTCCAGGTATGGCATTTTCTTTTCTCACGATTCCGATTTTTTTACCTTTTTCTTTCCTGATTTTGGCGCTCAAAGTAAGCATAATTTTTTAAAAAACCGCCTTTATAAATCGGTAAATATATAATTATTCTTTAAAGAAACTACTTGACCTCGATAGCGCTTACCGGACAAGTATCGGCTGCTTCTTTGGCGCATTCAATCTTTTCAACTTCTCTTTCGGTCTTGCCTAACTCTTTACCTTCCTTGCCGCCGATTAAGACCACTTTATCTCCTTGAAACTCAAAAAATTTTGGACAAATGTTTATACAATTACCGCATCTTATACAAGTATTGGTGTCTTGAATGATTTTCATTGAATAATTTCATTTTTTTATTTATAACTTTTTCCACCGCTTCGACTACCGAAGGCATTAACTTTGACGGCGCAACCTCGTAGGGATCGATCCTTAAAGCTCTCTCTAGGGCTTCTCTCCAGGCGCACCTTATGTCGGTATTAATATTTATCTTTACTATGCCCTTCTTGACAGCACTTTTGACTTGCGGGATAGGAATCCCGGAGCCTCCGTGCAGAACCAAAAAAACCCTTTCACCCACCCTTCTTTTTATCATAGAAAGGCGTTTAAGGTCAAGCGATTCCATTTTCTCATATACACCATGAATATTGCCAAAAACCGTGGCTAGGGCATCAACCTTAGTCTCTTTCGCAAAAACTTCCGCTTCTTCGGGCTTTGTCATGTCTTTTTTACTGACCTTAGCGATTCCTTTGTGAAGCCTTGAGCTACCTCTAACTACACCTACTTCCCCTTCAACTATTATTCCTCTTTTTCGAGCATAACCCACCACCTTTTTTGTTATTTCAATATTCTCTTTTAAGGGAAGACTTGAACCGTCAAAATGAACCATGTCATATCCGGCATTTACAGCTTCCTTTATATAAGACAGTGATTTCCCATGGTCTAAATTCAAGATGATTGGAAATCCCAATTCCTTTTCGGCTTCTCTCTTTAAAGCCACCGTAAAATTTAAACCCAGAAATCTGCTTTCGCCTTCCGAGGTACCCAAGATGAAAGGTGTTTTAAAATTCTTGGTAGCATTAATTATCCCCCACAGCTGAGAAAGGTCAGAAAAATTAAATTGATAGAGAGGGATATGCCTTCTTTGGGCAGCACTAAAGATCTTCTTAGTACTCATAAAAAAATAATTTAATAATTAATAGTTTGGCGATGGTAAAAATTTGATTCCCTTTAAGGGAAATACCGAGAGCCAGGCACGGCCGACTATGTACTCTCTTTTTACGCCGCCCCAGCTTCGTGAGTCGGAAGAGTGGTCCCTATTGTCACCCATTACAAAATACTCGTCTTTCTTTAAAGACATTTTTATGTCACCCGCCGTCGGATCCTCAATATAAGACTCTTTTAAAATTTTTCCCTGGGGAAATTCTAAGTTATATATTTTTATTGTCCCTCTCTTTATTTCAATAGTCTCGCCGGGAAGGGCCGTAATTCTTTTTATAAAAAAGATTGAGGGGTTTTGCGGATAACGAAAGACAACTACTTCGCCTCTCTGCGGATCTCTTACTCTGTAAGAAATTTCGTCTATCAAGAGATATTCTCCGGATTGGAAATTTGGCTCCATTGAAGCCCCGCTGACAAAAAATGGCTGGAAAAGAAAGTACCTTATGGGAATAACTATAGCCAAGGCTATCAGAAATATTTCAATCGTTTCTAAGATTGTTTTTAGGAATCCTTTTATCATATCATTTTTTACTTTTCCCAATTTTACCTCTTTTCTTCAATAAAATAAAGACCGCTCCTTACAAAAACGGCTTTAAACTGAGACGCTTTACTCTCTCTGGCGGCGAACTAAATTATAGACGTTGGTACCTCTATTATAAATTATCGTCCAGTCACGGTCATAATCATCTTCAAAATCGGCGCTACCGTTAAGCCTCGCCGCATCAAAAAACGTCTTTGCTTCGGTAAGCTGCAAATCATCTCGGAGGTAACGCCCTGCGTAGATAATCTCTTTTTCCGTCGGGTCAAATTCTACAAAAAAACCGTGAATGTTTTCTCTCCTGGTATTCATAAATCAATTTATAACTTAATTGAAGATTGCTTGGCAATCGACCTTGTATATATTTATAAAAATTTCTGTTGATTTATTCACAGATGTTAGAAGATTTGATTGTCATAATATTGTTCCTAGCCTTCACTCCGGTTATGGAATTTAACTGATTAGTTAATTTATTAATCTCTTCTACTGTACCTTCCACAATTAATGCAATCAGTCCGCTACAATTTTTAATGCAGCTCGGTTTAATATTCACTCCCAAACGAGTGGTGATTAATCGACTATTATTAGTAAGAATTTCATTAATTTCTCGAGATACAATCTCTCTTTTTTGAACTAAAAAGGTAATGGTACCGATGTGTTTTTTTATCTCCATATTTTTTTAAAATAATACCTCATTATAATTCTATTAAATTTTCAGTAAAATAGAAAGATTTTCAAAAAAATCAATAAATATTTCAAGAATTGAAAAAGAACGAATCATATTCGTTCTTTTTCAATGGAATTTAAAATTTTAATTGATTTCTGATTATTTTTTAGAAAATTTCTTTAAGATAATAGAACTTAAAACAAGGGCGATAGTAAAGAATATCGCGCCGTAAAAACAGGGCGTCAGAAAAGGATTCACCAAACCGACTGCACAGGACTGACAGGGACTATCTTTTAGCCAGTTAACTAACTCTACAAAGAAATTGTACCAGGCAAAAAGCGTCCCCGAAAGTAATATTATAAACTGCGATAGAATAATTTTTCTCATATATTTGATTACCTTTTCGACCATTGAGGAGAGCGTCTGGCTTTCTTGCGACCAAACTTTTTCCTCTCTACCTCTCGAGAATCCCGAGTCATATAACCAACCGTTCTCAAAATCTCTCTCAGTTTTTCGTCTTTTTTTACCAAAACCCTTGACAGCGCCAATCTCACGGCCTCAGCCTGACCTCTTTTTCCTCCTCCCCTTACCTGAATCTCAATTCTGAAATTATCAATCAGATTGGTTTTTTCCAGCGGCGAGGAAACGATTTTTTGCAACTCAAAGTCACTAAAGTAAATATCTGACTTTTTTTTATTGATTAAAAAAGTTTTTTCTTTGATTTCTGGAAACAGCCTCACTCGAGCGACGGCGGTCTTGCGTCTTCCTATCGCTTCTATGTATTTTTCTTTTTTTTCTTTCGCTTCCGACGTCACAACGGCTTTTTTAACCGATTTTATTCCCACCCTTTTCTTTCTTGGCGCTGTTTTTTTCCTTATTTCCTTCTTCTCATGAACCGTCTTGGGTTTTACCTTTTTTGGATTCTTCTGCTGCATGTTTTTGACTTATTTAAAAAATTATTTTTCTTCTTTTCTTTTCTTAATTATTAATCTTTTTAATCTTAGCTTTTTTAATCGGTTGCGCGGGAGCATTCCGGCGACGGCCCTCTTTAAAACTTCTCCGGGATCTTTTTCGAAAAGTTCCCCGAGCGTGATGCTTTTTATGCCGCCGGGATAACCGGTGTAGCGATAGTAAATTTTGTTTTCTAATTTCCTTCCGGTAAAATTGATTTTGTCGGCGTTTTCTATCTCTACAGTTTCATTGCCTTCTTTGTAGGGTTGAAAATCAGTCCTGTGCTTTCCTTGTAAAATCTTGGAAATATCGCTCGCCAGTCTCCCTAAGTTTTTGTTTTGAGCGTCGATTTTCATAAAAAGATTTATTTCTTGATTAATTCTATTTTTACCATTTCCGCCGCATCGTTCTTCCTTGGACCGATTTTTGTAATCCTCGTATAGCCGCCTTTTCTGTCTTTCAGGGAGGGGGCTATTTCTTTAATCATTTTCCAAGTCACTTTTTCAGGAAAAAATTTTCTCAATTGTCTCACGGCGGCGACATCTCCTCTTTTCGCTCGCGTGATTTTCTTCTCAATAAAACCTCTCAGTTCTTTCGCACGAGCCTCAGTGGTAATAATTTTTTCTTTTAAAATAAAATTACTGCCCAGGATTTTCAAAAAAGCGCGGCGCTGGTCTCTCTCGCGGGAAAGTTTTCTTCCTTTATTTTGATGTCTCATATTATTGATTTAAAAGATAACTATTGCTTCAGTTCCAGTCCCTTCTTCTTCAATCTCTTTTTTATCTCACTAACGCCTTTTTCTCCCAGACCTTTTATTTCTTTTAATTTTTCCTCTTTTTTCTTTAGTAGCTGGCTTAAATTTTTGATACCGCCTTCTTTAATGGCCTTTAAAGTCCTGGTGGATAAATTGAGATTCTCAAGCGTGAGTTCCTGCGTATCTTTATCAGATTTGAGGTTTTTTTCTTCTTTTACTGTGAAGGCCTCATTAATCTTGCCAACGTGATCTATCAAAATTTTACAGGCTTCTTTTATGGCCCACTCTGGATTGACGGTGCCATCCGTCTCCACCTCCATCTTCAGTTTGTTATAATCGGTCCTTTTTTCAAATCTTATGTTTTCTATCCAGAATGAAACCTTTTTGACGGGGCTAAAAACCGCATCCAAATATATCACTCCCACGGGGGCTTTATCCTCTTTTAAGTCCTCGGCGTCAACATAGCCGAGCCCTTTTTCAACCTGCATTTCTATTTCTAGTTTGTTCTTTGAGGAAGAGAGATAAGCTATGTGCTGATCCTTATTAACGATCTCCACTTGGGCAGGAACTTTAATGTCA
Source organism: Patescibacteria group bacterium (assembly GCA_043803845.1). Lineage (GTDB taxonomy): Bacteria > Patescibacteriota > Minisyncoccia > Minisyncoccales > JAZDJT01. Next base: position 28,961 of record JAZDJT010000006.1, on the reverse strand, counting down.
GCGGCCTTAATTTCTTTCTCTCCACTGGCTTTTAATTCAATTTTTTGCGGCTCGTTACCAACAATCTTGAGTCTAACCTGCTTCAAGTTTAAAAGCATATTTAAAACATCCTCTTTCATCCCCGGCAGAACACTAAATTCGTGAGAGGCTCCTTTTATTTTCACCTGCGTGATGGCCGCTCCTTCTATGGAGGACAATAATATTCGCCGCAAGGCATTACCTAGGGTGATTCCGTAACCGGGATAAAGCGGTCTTACCTCGAAAATAATTTTTTTAGGATCTTTCTCTAATATTTTTACGGAATCTGGTAGAATAATCATATTTTTTAATTTTTTTTATTAAATATTTCTTAAAAAGACCTTAAAAGTAATGAATTTATTTTGAATAAAATACCAGTACCAATGGTATGTTTATTTTCATTCCTATCTCTTCAACTTTAGGCTCCTGAGCAACTTTTATTAGTCCTTTTTCCTTGTCGAAGGAAAGCCAGGAAGGTATGCTCTCTTTTTTTACCAACGGAAGGATTTTCTTAAAATAATTATTTTTTTTTGATTTCTCTGATAATTTTATCTCGTCGCCTAATTTTACCTCTTGAGAGGAAATATTAATTTTTTTGCCGTTGAGCGAAAAGTGAGCATGGGAAACTAGCTGTTGAGCGTTTCTTCTTGATTTGGCTAGTCCCACTCGGAAAATGACATTGGAAATTCTTTTTTCAATTCTCTTCAAAAGCAACCGGGAAACGTCTTCCTTTCCTCTCTTTTTAAGCACCCCCTTAACTATTCTTTTGAACTGTTTCTCGTCTATACCGTAAGTTTTCTTTAATTTCTGGGCTTCTCTTAGCTGAATTCCGTATTCAGATGATCTACTTTTTCTTCTTTTGGGCGGTACGCCGGGTGCGTAAGGCTTCCTTAAAATCGAACACTTCTGGGAAAAACATTTCTCTCCTTTTAAAAAGAGCTTTTCTCCGGCTCTTCTACAAATTCTACATTTGTCGTTAATAGACATAAATGATTTTAAAAAGATTAGAAAATAATTAAAAAATCTAATTAGACTCTCCTAGGATTAGGAGGTTTAGTCCCGTTATGAGGAACGGGGGTTATGTCTTTTATGGAGATTATATCAATTCCTCTATTAGCCAAGGCTCGAAGGGCAGCCTCCCTGCCCTGCCCGATCCCCTTAACAAAAACTTCTATGCTTTTTATTTCTATTTTGTTTACGACGCCAGCGACAAAATCCGCAGTTTTAGTGGCGGCAAAAGGCGTCCCTTTCTTCGTTCCCTTGAATCCGACCTTGCCGGCGCTGGTCCAAAAAATAACGTCTCCCTTGCTGTCCGTAAGGGTTATCATTGTGTTGTTGTAAGTAGACTGAATGTATATTCTTCCTCTCTCAATTTTTCTCCTAACTCCCGCACCGCTAACCTCTCCAGTCTTCTCTTCAACTCTTTCTCTCTCTTTCAAAAGGGTTTCTTTAGTCGGTTTTATAACACGTTTCTTGCCCATAGTTAATTATTCATTATGTTGCTGTCGGTGCCTTTCTTCTACCGCTGCCAACCGTTTTTTTCACATTACCTCTAACAGTTCTAGAATTATGACGCGTAGTCTGACCCCTAACTGGTAAGCCTTTCTGATGCCTCGCGCCTCTCCAAGAACCGATTTCTTTCAATCTTCTGATATTCATTAGTCTTTCTCTTTTCAGTTCCCCTTCTATCTTGTATTTTTTTTCCACTACATCCTTTACCCTTTCGAGTTCTTGCGCTGATAAATCCTCTGCCTTTTTTGTGAGATCAACACTTGCCTCCGTTAATATCTTTTTAGCCAGAGACAAACCTATCCCGTAAATGTAAGTCAGGGATACTAAGACTTGTTTCTTGTCTGGTATATTGACGCCAGCAATTCTCGCCATATTTTTCTGAAAACTTTAATTCCTTTTTGAAAACTAATTTGCCGCTTAAGCGGCGTTACTAAACTATTGTAGTTATTTGAATCAACCCTGTCTTTGTTTATGCTTTGGGGTCTTTTTACAAATTACGTACAATTTACTTTTTCTTCTCACGATCTTGCAATCTTTACAGATTTTTTTTACTGAAGCTCTTACTTTCATATGATTTTAACCTTAATTATCTCCCTCTGTATATTATCCTTCCCCTTCTCTCGTCATATGGAGAAATCTCTACCCTTACTCTGTCTCCGGGTAGAATCCTGATGAAGTTTAACCTCATCTTGCCCGAAAGGTGAGCTAAAACCTCTTTCCCATCGCTTAATTTTACTTTAAAAGTCGTATTGGGCAATGCCTCGATTACTTCTCCTTCCTTTAGATATCGAATTTTTTTCATTTTTCGATTTTATCGGTCCTTTTGTCTTCTCGTTAGAGAAGTTTTGCCTTCTCATCAGAGAAGTATTTATATTAACAAATTGATTAATTAATATCAAGAGTCTTTAAAAGATAATTAATTTAAAACCGACTGAAAATATTTTATCCCGAGGATATGTAATTTTTAGCCTCTTAAAAGTCTTCTCACGTCCTGGAAACTTACAATAATCATCAAAATTATCAATATCGCAAATCCAACATTATTTATCAGGCTCTCAATTTTATAAGAGAGAGGACGTTTTCTAATCTTTTCAATTAGCAAGAGAAATAATCTTCCGCCGTCAAGAGCAGGAAAGGGTAAGGCGTTGAGTATGGCTAAATTTAGTGACAAAATAGCAGTAAATTGCAAAACATAAACTCCTCCTAGCTCCAGCATTTGGGAGACCATAACTCCGATACCGATTGGTCCTCTGAATTCTATGCCTTTTACCTCTTTACCTGAAATAGCGTCTCTTGCGGCTTGGAACAGGTATTTAAAGGTAGCCGATGACAAATCAAGAGTTGTCCTAACTCCTTTCAAAATAGATTGGTACCAGGGATAAGAGACGATAGCGGTCCTAGCCATGGCTATACCTATAGCTCCCTCGTTTTCCGGAGGAGATGTTCTGGCGAGAACTTCTTTTTTTATAATTTTATTGCCTCTCCCCAAAGTGAAAATAAGGGTTTTACCCCTATTGCCGTCGGTAATATTTTTTACCTCGTCAATCTCTTTGATTAACTTTTCCTGGCCCGAAAGAGTTTCTGTTATCTTAATTATCTTGTCGCCTAATTTTATACCCGCTTTTTCTGCTGGAGAGTCAGCCGCTACCTCTACTATTGAGATACCTATATTTCGAGCTCCAGGAGGAACATCTTTTTCTATAGCCTGCGGCAAGCCGACGGAAAAACCTATGGAAAACAAAATTATTGCTAGAAAAAAATTTGCCACGACTCCGGCAAAAATAATCCAAAACCTCTCTCTAACACTCTTTGAATAAAAAGTGGGGGTCCTGTCGGACGTGTCCATCCCTTCTATTTTGACAAAACCCCCAAGAGGAAGTAGGCCGATAGAATAGACTGTTTCTTCTCGCTTCTTTTTAAAGATTCTCGGAGGAAAACCGATACAAAATTCCTCCACTTTGAGGTGGGCCCTTTTTGCAGCGATAAAATGAAAAAGCTCGTGAGAGACTACCAAAAAATTTATGACTAAAAGAAAAATTAAAATACTTAAAATTACCATAAAAAATTAAGAGAATGTAATTTAATGCTAATGGGTTAACCTAGAATCTCTCCTGATTTTTTCTCTTTTAATTTTTCTATTTTTTCCTGGAATTCATCTGTTAATTTTTGAAGATTGTCTTTGCCTCTGAATTTTTCGTCTTCGGATATCTCTTTTTGCTTTTCCATCTCTTGGAGAACGTGCCAGGTTTTTTCCCTCGTCTGACGCAAGACGATTTTTGCTTTTTCCGCCTTCTGATTAAGAATTTTAACCATCTTCTCCCTGTCTTCCTGCGTGAACGGGGGAAAACTGAATAAAATCTTTGCTCCATCAATTCTTATATTGCCGCTGATTTCCATTTTGGAAAGTGCCTGCTCTATGTTTTTGATAGCCGACTTATCCCAGGGTTCAATGGATATTGTGTTAGAATCGGCAAAAGAAAGAGAAGCTATCTCTTTTAGGGATATTCTTGAACCGTAATATTCAACCGGCGTGTTGTAGAGAAGACCCAAAGAAAGTCTTGAGCCGCGAAACACCAAAACCTCCTTGGAAAACCATTCCAATGTTTTCTGAAATGAGTCTTTTGTCTCTTTTAGAACTGTTTCGGTGTTGCCAGAAGACATTTTTTTTTGATTTACAAAGTTTTTTCGATTGAGATAATGAGAGTCTGAGAATCTTCGGGATTAATCTTTATTTCTTTGACGTCGCCTCTTACCGGTGATTCTATTATCTGCCAGTTGTTCCCTCCGTCTTCCGATTTATAAATCAAATTGTCAGCTCCCACGTATAATATATTAGAATTTTGAGGGTCGATTGTAAAGCTTTTAATTTTATTATCGAAAGATGGCTTTACCACATTCACAATCTTAATTTTTTCACCTTCCTTTCTAATAAGAGATAGATCGGAAAAGAAATAAACTCTATTGATAATTGGATCAAAAACTATTTTTCTTGTCTCGGGCATAACGATTTTCGAAGAGAGTTCTCTAAATTTAGTGCCGCCGTTAATACTTACCATGATTTTTGAAGGCATAAGTTGAGAGTAATAGTCATAAAGATCTCTTTCTCTTCTTGAAAGTAAGAGATAAATCTCATTTCTTGTGTGCGGATTTGGAGAGATTTGACCCACTTCTTGGATAAAGTTGTCCTTTTGCCCCCAAGAATTGCCGAAATCCTCGCTTTTTAGAAAGTTGCCGAGCCTTGTGCCAACATAAAGAACGTTGGGATAAAAAGGATCAACCGAGAAGGCCGAGATTTTGTCATCTATCTGAGAGATGAAGATCGGCCGAAAGATTTCCCCTTTATTATAAGAGACCAAAACCTTATTTCTCTCTATGTCTTCAGAGATAATATAAATCGTCTCATCGCTGTGCGGCGAAGTGATGGTCTGAGAAATCAAAAGAGGAGCGTTTTCTGTCTCGAACTTTGCCTCTGTCTTTTGAAATTTGGTCTTGCTACCCTCGTCCCTGTAAAAAATGCCGCGCGGCGAAGCCAAATAAAGCCTCTGGGGGTTTTCTGGGTCAAAAGATAGGGCACCGCTGGTTACTACCTTATTGTCCGGTACTTCTATCGCTAGCCATTCATCACCACCGTCATAAGACAAAAAGAATTCTTCGGCGATGGGCAATTTTATGCCATAATCTTTTTCCAATAAATAAAATACTCCCTCAAAAGCCAGGTAAGCGATAAAAAAACACAATATTGCCCAACCGATTTCTTTAAACATAATTGTTAATCTTAAATACCCAAAAGAAAATTCTCTATTGCCAGACGTGGAGAGATATTAGAGAAAAACAAATGTTTTTTTGTTTTTTGTATATCCTTGATGATTTTTTTTAATTCCCTTTCTGAAAAAGAATCTGATTCTCTCTTCAATTCCTTCCTTGAGGATTCTAAAAATAATTTATCGACTTCTTTTTTTGTCGCTAAAACGTCTCGAAAATAATACTCGGTAAAAAAAAAGAAAGTCATCAATCTCACGTTCCTTATCTAACCTTTCCGCCAACATCATCCTTTCAAATAAAGAAGACTTTTTTATCCCAATCACACTCTCCAGAAATAAATTATACCAAATTAATAATCTTTTGTCAAGTAAAAGCTCTCGAGTCAAGCCCGGTCTACCCATGCTAAAGTCTAAAATTCTACTCTGCTCTTGGCTAGGAACTTTTAGTTTGTTTTTTCCTATCTCCGCCTCGATAAATTTTTTCATGTCTTCTCTCGACAGCGGATAGAATCTTATTGCTTCGCATCGAGAAAGAATGGTCCTGGGCAGAAGATGAGGAAATTTCGCTATCAGGAAGAAAACAGTTTTACCTCGCGGCTCTTCCAACATTTTTAGTAGGGCACCCGTAGCCTCACGAGAAAGTCCTTCTATATTGTCCAAAACAACAATTTTATAAGGATAGACCGAAGAGAGGATGATTTGTTCTCTAATCTCTCTGATTTTTTTTATGGAGAAATCTTCATCCCTTTCCACCTTTAAAACACCGGGAAATCTGCCGCTTTTAATCAAGTCGCAATTGTGGCAATCGCAATCTCTTTTGAGAAAATCAAAAAAACTCTCATTAATTTTAGGAGAATGGCAGAGGTATCGCACGATTTCCAGAACAATTGTTTTTTTACCAATCTTAGAAGGACCTGTAAATAATATCGCGTGTGGCAAGGAATCCTTCCTTAAAAGGCAGGATAGGACTTTTAACTGTCTCCGATGGCCAAAAATCATAGGTTAGAGCAAACTTAATTAAACTATCCCGGCCACTCTTCTATAATTAATGCAATCTTTGGCCTTGATGGCAATTTCTGATATATCTCTTCGCTAACGAATGGCATAAAAGGATGAAGAATTTTTAAGGATTGGTATAAAACAGTCCATAAAACCCAGCGTGGGGTCTCTTTTTCTTTTTCGGTCTTTGACTCAAAAATCCTTTTCTTGCAGTCTTCTATAGTCTTATCGCAGAATTTGTGCCAGAAAAACTGATAAACCTCGTCGGCTCCGCGATGAAATCGATAACTTTTAATCGAGAGGGTAATTTTTCGAATGGTCTTTTTCAGCTCGCCTAGAATCCATTTATCTTTACTGGTTAATTTTGGTTTCACATTTTGGGGTTTAAAATCTTCTTTCAGATTCATCATCACGAAGCGGCTGGCGTTCCAGATTTTATTGGTAAAATTTCTCTGCCCCCTAATTTTTTCTTCTGAGATTATCACATCCGAACCGGTAGAGGTTCCGAAAACCAGCGCTATGCGCAGAGCATCGGCTCCGTAATCGGACACAACCGCCAGGGGGTCAATCACGTTACCTTTTGATTTCGACATTTTTTGTCGGTCTTTGTCTCTGACGAGGCCATGCAGAACAACATCGCGAAAAGGTATTCTGCCGGTTCGATACAGAGAAAGCATTATCATTCTCGCCACCCAAAAAAATAAAATGTCCCATCCAGTTTCTATCACGGATGTCGGATAAAATTTTTTAAAATCTCGGCCGTCGGGATAACCCAGGACGGCAAACGGCCACTGTCCCGAAGAAAACCATGTGTCGAAAACATCGTTTTCTTGCCGCCAAGTTAAGCCGTCGGGAGGGTTTTTTCCGACGTAGACCTCATCTACGTCAAAACTATCAGCTAACTCAATCGCCCAAATGCCGTATTCTTTTATACGAGCGTGAAGAGTGGGGTGACCTTTCCACCAATTTTTTATATCCTCTGCCGTCTTACCAGGATAATCCAACTCCGGAGAATAAATCTTAAATAAATCATTAATCGTTTTATAATGAGAAACTCTTTTTACAATCTTTCTTACTGGTTTTATAGAAGTATTTACTGCGTCTGTTTTCTCATCGGCTAAATAAAAATCGATGGTATCCCCTGCCTGAAAATCACCCCAGTATTTGCTTTCTCCCTTTTTCCTTCCGGCTCGGGTTTCTATTTTTTTTGTACCCTCTAAAATCGCTCTAAAAATATCCTCACCGTATATTTTGACATCCCAGACTTTCGGATTATTTTTTTCGATTTTTCTATACCAGACGGGCATCCTTATTCCCCAGATGATTTGGCGTCCTATGTTCCAGTCACGGATATTCTTCATCCAGTTCAGAAAGATTCTTTTATAGTGCCTAGGATGAAATCTAATTTTATCTTTTTTTACAATTCTGATTACCTTTTCGGCCAATGGTTTAATTTTAATAAACCACTGGGAAGACGGCAGATATTCTACAAACCTGCCGCACTTATAACAGACTCCGATGGTGTGCCGATATGGTTCTTCTCTCTCTAAAAGATTTAGCTCTTTCAACTCCTTGATAACTTCGTCTCGTGCTTCTGATATCTTTAACCCTATAAATTTGTTCGATAGCGACTCCGAATCGCCAAAAGCCTTTATTTTGCCTGTCTTATCGATAACCTCGATTTTTGGCAGACTGTTTCGCTGGGCGATTTTAAAATCATTAGAGTCATGGGCGGGGGTAATCTTCACAGCGCCGGTTCCGAATTTTTTATCAACCGCTCTGTCGGCGACGATAGGAACCCGGCGATTAACCAAAGGAACAATAACAGTTTTCCCTATTAAACCTTTATATCTTTTATCCCCGGGATTAACGGCAACAGCGGTGTCTCCCAAAATCGTTTCCGGTCTCGTTGTGGCTACGATAATATATTTAGTTTTAGCGCTCGGTGTTTTGAGTTTATATCTAACATACCAAAGGACTCCATCAACTTCCTTGTGTCTTACCTCCAATTCGGAGAGAAAAGTTTGATGATGGGTGCACCAATTAACTATCCTCTCACCTCTATACAAAAGCTTGTCCTTGTATAGCTTTTCAAAAGTTTCATAAACAGTCTCCACAATCTCCTTATCGAGTGTGAATTTTTCTCTCGACCAGTCGGCTGAAGCGCCAAGGCTTTTCAGTTGCTCGCGGCAAATTTTTTTGTTTCCCTGAGTAAAATCCCAGATTTTTTTTAAAAGCTCTTCCCTTTTAAGTTCCCTGACGACCAACGGATATTTTTTATCGAATACCACTTGCGTTTCGAAACCAGCGTGGTCAAAAGCCGGCAGCCAGAGTGCGGAAACACCATTCATTCGCCAGAAACGAGTCAAGATATCCTCAATGGTAACGAAAACGGCATGACCTATGTGCAAAGGGCCATTAGCATTGGGCGGCGGCATTAAAATACAAAAAGTTTTTTTACTTTTTGTCTTTATGTCTTGGTTGTCGGGATTAAAAAAACCGTTCTTCTCCCAAAAAGAATATATTTTTTTTTCTATCTCTTTTGATTGATAGCGCTTGTCCATAAGGTCGCAATTTTTGCAAATATCTCAAAATACCCTTTTAAAAACAGAGTTCTTTTTTTTGAAATCAAAAATATTTTAGCGAGGTTTCGCGGCAGAGAAAATCTCCCTCAAGGCGACAATCAAGGCCGCCGCCGAAGTGAAGGCGGTAAAATTCTCAAATATAATTTGAATCATCTGCGTCAGGGTACCGAATTGGATACCAGCCATTCCGACAATTACCAGAGCTATCACGGCGGTTAAAAAAGAGGTTGTCTCTCCTTCCCTGACATTAATGGCACCCACTAACAGTCCCAACAAAAAGAGTACTATTGATAAATGGGGTATTTCGAAAAAAGCTGAGACTATAGCGACGATTAGGCCAGCCAGAAATGCCAAGCGGCCGGCTGGAGTCACCTCAATCTTTATTTCTTTTTTGTTCTCGAAAACATTACTCATGTCTTTGTATTTTTGTCAAAAAAACAAAATTTACGACCTTTAAGAATCACAAGATTTCATTATCTTAATAAATTCTTGGGCCTTGAGGGAGGATCCACCGACAAGAAACCCTTTAAAACCGACAGTAAGATATTTCTCGGCGTTCTGTGAATCGGTGCTACCGCCATAGATAATTCTAATATTTCTGATTATTTTCCCCTTTAGATTTCTTGCTAATTTATCTTTCAGGAAAACCAGAATGTCTTTTGCCAAAGAGGGATCGCAGGAATTTCCGCTACCTATGGCCCATCTCGGTTCATAAGCGATGACAAAATTATCAACATTAAATTTACTTTTATTAATCAAGAGGAGAATTTTTCTCAGCTGATTAGTTAAAATCTCCTTAGTCTTTTTCTTCTCTCTCTCTGCTATAGTTTCTCCAACACAAAGTATGGGGGACAGCTTATTTATAAGTGCAGCCTCTGTCTTTTTCGCTATAATTTCATCCGTCTCGTTAAAATATTTTCTCCTTTCGCTGTGACCCAAAATTACATATTCAACGTTTAGATTCTTCAACATCAGGGGAGAAATCTCTCCAGTAAAAGGGCCAGAACCTTGCCAGAAACAATCTTGGGCGGCTAACTTAAGGTTTGTTTTCTTTAGGATTGGCAAATAAATAAATGGCGGGGAAATTACGATTTCAACATTCTTACTTCCACTCACGCCTCTAACTATTGATTTTGCCAACAAGAGAGCATCTTTCTCTTTTGAGGGGTTGCACTTCCAGTTGGCGATAATGATGTTTTTTTTACTCATATTAATCTTCTTCGTTATTAGTTATCCTAAAATTACTTCGTGTCCCTATCCAGGGACAGTCTCCACAAGATTATTTTTTTGTCCTTGAGGCGACCCAAACTGCCAAGACTACCAAGAATCCTTTGTATTATTAACAAAAACGCAGAGAGAGCAAATGTTTAAACCTTCCGAGATCGCGCCAGGAAAAAAACCAGTATTCTGAATGACATTAGAACCGCTCAGTTTCTTTCCACTAATCTTCTTTATGTCTTTTCCGGTTAACAACTTAGTAATAAGATAACCATTAGGCACAGAAGCGATAAGATAACAGAATATTGGCCAAAGATAGGGAGTCAGCATATTTTCAAGATAATTCCTCTACTATCTCTAATAATCTATTGTACCGTGCCACTCTTTCTCCTCGGCTGGGAGCACCGAACTTAGTAAAATCCGCTTCGATTCCTACGGCGAAGTCAGCGATAAAAGAATCACACGTATCGCCTCCTCGGTGAGAGACCATAATTTTCCATTTATTTTGTCTGGCAAGTCTTGCCGCTTCAATTGCTTCAGTAACGGTTCCTATCTGGTCGGGCTTGAGGATTAGACCGTTGCAAGCATTCAATTTTGCCGCTCTTTTTATTCTCTCGGGGTTGGTTGCTAAAAGGTCATCGCCAAAAATAGTAACTTTGTTTTTTAGCTTTTGGGTAATTAATTTAAAGTTCTCCCAATCCTCTTCAAAGTAAGGATCCTCTATGGAAGCAACGGGATAGTTTTTAGATATTTCTGAATAATAATTCAAAAGACCGGAACCGGTAAAAAACTTGTTTTCAAACTTATAAGAATTCTTCTGAAAAAACGTTGAGGCGGCGACATCGATGGCTATCTTAACCTCTGAAAGATAATTAGACTTTTTTATAGCCGCCATTATTACATCTAAGGCTTTCTCGGCTTTATTCAGCGGCGGAGCAAATCCTCCTTCAAGACCGACATTAGTCGCCGTTGCGCCGTATTTTTCCTTAAGAATTGTTTTTAGCGTGTGGTAAATTTCAGCGGCTGATCTTATATTCTCTTCGATTTCTTTGAGCTGGGGAATTATCATAAACTCCTGAAACTGGAGATCGTTTCCACCGTGCAACGCTCCCTCTATTAGTAAAACCGACGGGAGGGGCAACCTGCTGATTTTTTTCTTATCCTTAAAAAAAATCCTGCTGACGATATTCCATAAAGGTATTTTTTTAACCTCCGCCGCCGCTTTTAGAGAAGCTACACTGACTCCCAGAATAGTATTCCCCCCGAGATTAGATTTCTGATTGGTTCCGTCCAACTTTATCAAGAGTCTATCTATCTTTTCTTGTTTCGTTACGTCCTCACCTTTTAATTTCGGCGCGATAATCCGATTTATTTTCTCTACCGCCCTCCTTACGCCCTTCCCGAAATATCTATTTTTGTCATTATCTCTGATATCCAAAGCCTCGTATTTGCCTTCGGATACGCCAGCGGGAACGGAAAAGCTCGATTCGTTATCCTCGGTCTCCAGGTAAACTTTGAGAGTTGGATTTCCCTTAGAATCTAGAATCTCTCTTCCCCGAATTGACTTTATGGCGTAATTTTTTCTCATATGTTATTTAATCCTTGGTCATTATTGCCATTTTCTTCGTTTGATATATACACATCGCGAGGCTTGGAACCTCTTGCGGGACCGATGACGCCTTTTTGCTCTAAAATGTCTAAAATTCGGGCAGCTCTGGCATAACCGATCTTCAGTCTCCTCTGCAAGAGAGAGGCCGAGGCTTTTCTGGCTCTTATCACTACGTTTTTTGCCTCCTCGCACAATTCTTCGTCTCCCTCGCTAAAATCTAAATGTTCGGTCCCTTCAGTCTCGCTAGACTCTTCCAAAGAACTTTGTAAACTTTCCTCCTCGTCAACCTCTGTTTCTGTTTTTTTCTCGGTTTTCTGAATATATTCGATAACTTTTTTTGCTTCCCTGGGTAGAACCAAAGCTGACTGAAAACGGCGAGGTCTTGCCGATTCGGCTGACAGAAAGAGCATGTCTCCCCTGCCGAGAAGATGGTCGGCTCCGGCCATGTCTAATATCGTTCTTGAGTCTATCTGTGAAGCTACTTGGAAGGCAATTCTCGATGTAATGTTGGCCTTGATTAGACCGGTTAAAACTTCCACTGACGGCCTCTGAGTGGCCAGCACCAAGTGAATTCCGACGGCCCTTGACATTTGAGCCAATCTTACGATACCGGCCTCAAACTCTTTACTTTTGGAAGCCATCATGATAGCGGCTAATTCATCGACGACAAAAACTATGTAGGGCAGGTGTTTTGATTCCTCCCCTCCTTCTGAGTTTTCTTCTTTTTGTTCTTTCTTAGAATTTTCTTTTAATTCCTGATTATAAAATTCGATATCTTTAACACCGGCCTGATGAAGAATTTCAAATCTTCCCTCCATTTCTTCTACTAACCATTTCAAAACCGGAATTATTTTACCGTGCTTTGTTACCGGAGGACAAAGCAAGTGGGGTATTAAGGAATAGAGAGTGAATTCTACTCTTTTAGGATCTACTAAGATTATCCTTAAGTCTTGAGGTGAGTTTCTCCACAGGAGTGACAAAATCAAGGTGTTTAAAAAAACGGTCTTACCTGTCCCCGTGGCTCCAGCTACGAGAAGATGCGGCATCGAGCCGAGATTAGCAAAACAGGGGTTGCCCTTCACGTCCTTCCCTAAAGGAAATGACAGAGGCGCAGAAGAGAGAAAATCTTTTGAAGATAGAAGACTTTTTAATTTGACCTCGGCTCTTTTTTGATTAGGAACTTCTACCCCTACCAAAGACCTTCCAGGAATAGGAGCCTCTATACGAATAGGGTTAGCTGCCAGAGCCAGAGACAAATCTTTCTGCAGAGATAATATCTTAGAAAGTTTAACGCCCTCTGCGGGTTTTAAAGTGTATTGAGTAACGGTGGGACCAATGTTAATTTCGCCCATCTCAACTTCGATGCCAAACGTCTTTAACATCTTTTTTATAATCTGGGCGTTAATCCTCAAATTGCCAGCGACAGCGTGATTTTCCTCAGAATCTAGAAGCGCTAGTGGGAGAGATTTATATTGAATAGTCTTATCTATCTTCCTAACAATCTTGGGGAATGGCATCTTTATTTTTTCTTTTACCTCCCTGACTGGAGATATCTCTTTAACTTTAAACTCCACCCCTTCTCCTTCTCTCATTTTCATTTTTTCATCATATTTTTTTTCATCAGGAGCTTTTCTCTTTCTTATTCTTATAATCGGTGTATTAAAAAACAACGCAAAAGAAATCAGAAAAAGAAAAATGAAGAAAACCCAACTACCCCAGATTCCTATTAGGGTCTTGGGTAAGGAGATAAGAATTTTACCAAAATAACCGCCGAGGTTATCCCGAGACAATTCGAGAATAGAAAAAATAGCAATCAAAAACAAAACGCCTCCTATGGTGGTGGAAAGATAGGGAGAAGGACGGTCGGACGTCAAAAAAACTACACCGCCCAAAAAGAACAAAGAAACGATTATCCAGGCTCCCCTACCAAAAAAAAGTTCCAATACCTTGGCGGTACCCTCTCCCATCTTGCCCGCAAGATTAAGCAAGGAAAGAGTAAAAAAAATAGCAATAAAAATAAGGACTACCCCCCATATACTCTTTTGAGTGTCTTCGGAGAGGTGTAGAGAGGGCACTTTAATCCCTCTTTTCTTGTTTCTCTTATTATTCTTTACCATAAAATCTATCTTAAATATTCTATCTAAATTTGAGAGATAAGTAAAATAACGTTTGGGCGAGGCTTTTCAATCCCATCCGACCAAAGACCAAGGGAGTTAAATCTTCGTTGACGCCTTCTATTGTTATTACCTTATACCTCGTGCCAAAGAACGGGATAAGGTAATCGTCAATAAAGTGAACGGAAAAAGAACCAAACTTTCTCTTTTTGGCTTGTCTTCAGGACGCAGTAGGATATTTGTTATTTTTTTTGAAAGCCTGTTCCAACTGGTATAAGCTTACCGATAATTACGTTCTCCTTCAGACCAGTCAATTTGTCTTCCTGACCTTCAAGAGCCGCCTTTATCAGAACCCGGGAAGTCTCTTGGAAAGAAGCAGCAGAGAGAAAGCTATCGGTAGAGAGAGCTATCTTTGTCAAGCCCAGCAACATATGCCTTGCCTTAGCTTCTTTCTTACCCTTTTTCCTTAGCTTCGCATTTTCTTCAAAGAACTTTGACTGAGATAAGATCTGACCCGGAGAAAAAACAGAATCGCCAGACTTTGTTATTTTAACGCGTGAAAAAATCTGATGAAGGATAATCTCAATGTGTTTATCGTGTATGACTACCCCCTCTCCGGTGTAAATCTTTTGTATCTCTTTTAATATGTATTTTTGAGTTTCTTCCTTCCCCGCCACCTTGAAAAGTTTTTTGATATCTATTCTTCCTTCAAATATCGGTTCCCCTGGGAAAATCGTATCCCCTGTTTTCACCAAGATACCGGTTTTTACCGGCACTTCGTATTCCTTAGCAGGACCTTTTTCTGCCTTTATCCTTATGACAATACCGTCTTTTTCCTCAACGATTTTTTCCACCTTCCCTTTCTCTTCAAAAATAACCGCTTCACCTTTTGGTGGTCTTACCTCAAATAGCTCTTCGACTCGCGGCAGACCCAAAGTGATGTCTCCCAATCCCGCAACTCCTCCAGTGTGAAATGTTCTCATGGTCAACTGCGTGCCAGGTTCTCCAATTGATTGGGCGGCGATTACGCCGACCGGAGTGCCCAAAGCAACTAAACTGTGCGTGTTAAGATCGTAACCATAGCAAGATTGACAAACGCCGGTGCTCGACTTGCAACTTAAGGGCGACCTTACCCTAATCTTATTTATTTTTGAGTCTTCGATTAGCTGCGCCGTTTTTTTGTCTATGACCTCTCCCTTCTTTAAAATAGTCTTATTGTCTATTTTAACATCCTCCAATACAACCCTACCCATTATTTTTTGGGAGAAATCCTGGTCAATTTCTTCGGCGTCGGATTTTAAGATGACAAAACCTTTTTTGTCTTGGCAATCCTCTTCCTTTATTATCAATTCATGCGCGACATCTACTAATCTTCTCGTCAGGTAGCCGGCGCTTGACGTTCTCAGAGCGGTATCGGCTGTTCCTTTTCTGGCGCCATGGGTGGAAATGAAATATTCAAGAGTCGTTAGCCCTTCTTTGTAACTATTTTTTACCGGCAGTTCGATAATCTCTCCCGATGGACTGGCTACCAAACCCTTCATCCCAGCCATCTGGGCTGGTTGAGACCAGGAACCCCGAGAGCCGGAATCTATAATTGAAAAAACAGAACCAAATTTAGGAAGATTACCGGGCACTAATTTAGAAATAGTGTCTTTTACCCCTTGCCAGATCTCGATAATCTCATTTCTCCTCTCTTCATCGGATAAAAACCCTTGAAGGTATTGTCTCCTGACTTCCTCCTCTTTCTTCTCTGCTTCTTTGATTAATTTTTCTTTCTCGCGAGGAACGTTCAGATCGTTCATACCCCATGTATTGGCGGAAAAAGTAGCGTATCTGAAACCGAGGTCCTTTATCTTGTCAAGGATGGGAATTATCTTTTCCTCGCCGTATTTATCGATAAGATTAGAAATGAGTTTTTGAATCTTTTTGGAATTCTGAGCTTCGTTCTGGTAAGGAAAGTCTTCAGGCAATATTTCGTTGAAAATTATTCTGCCGACAGAGGTTTCGACGATCTCATTTCCCATTCTAACTTTTACCTTGGCCTGAATATCAACCTTTTCAAACTCATTGGCCATCTTGGACTGTTCAGGAGAAGAGAAAATCTTACCCTCGCCTTTTACGCCGAGCCTTATATTGGTCAAAAAATAACAACCCAAAACCATCTCTTGTCTGGGGATGGCAATAGGCAGGCCCGTTGCTGGCTTTAAGACTCCTCTCGTTGACACCATTAGGTTCTTTGCCTCTTCTTGGGCTTTTTGAGAAAGGGGTAAGTGTATAGCCATTTGGTCTCCGTCAAAGTCCGCGTTAAAAGCAGGGCAAACTAAAGGATGTATTTGGATTGCCTCGCCCTCAATGAGAATTGGCCTGAAGGCTTGAATTGAGAGTCGGTGAAGGGTCGGAGCCCTATTCAAGAGAATGTATTTACCTTTGGTAACCTCTTCAAGAATCTTCCACACTTCTTCTCGGCCTTCGGAAATTAAGACTCCGGCAGACCTCACATTATGGGCGAGTTTGTTTTCGAGAATTCTGTTGATGACAAAAGGCTTAAATATCTCCAGAGCCATTTTTTTAGGAAAGCCGACTTCGTCAAATTTCAATTCTGGTCCTATGACAATAACCGACCTTCCTGAATAATCTACTCTTTTACCAAGTAGGTTTTGTCTAAATCTACCTTGTTTACCTTTCAAAATATCGGTAAGGCTCTTTAGCTGCCTTGCGCCACCTGTTGAGGCTTGGACTACTTTAGTTTTTCTCTTGGAGTTGTCGATAAGGGCATCAACAGCTTCTTGGAGCATCCTCTTCTCGTTCCTGGTTATAACCTCCGGTGCGCCAATCTCTTTTAAATATTTCAATCTGTTGTTTCTGTTAATGACTCTTCTGTATAAATCGTTAAGATCGGAGGAGGCGTACCTTCCGCCGTCCAACTGAACCATCGGTCTCAAATCCGGCGGCATGACGGGCAAATATGTTAAACACATCCAATCTGGTCTTACCCCTGACTTTATTAAAGCTTCCACCAGTCTTAACCTCTGTAGAACAGCTTTTTTAACAGTTGCTTCTTTATATTCAATCCTTAATTCTCTCTCCATCTTAAAAAGATCTATCTCTTGCAACAATCTCTTTAAGGCCTCAGCTCCCGTCCCCGCTTTAAAACACTCCCCGTATCTTAAAGAAAACTTTTGGTATTCGGTCTCGGAGAGAACGTTTCCTCTTTTTAAAAGTCCGATTTCTTCTTTCATTGTTTTGAATTCATCTTTTGACTCATCCCTCTCTTTACCTTGCTTTTTTTTGAACTCTCCTTTTATCTCCGACAATATTTTCTTCTTGGCTTCCTCGTCCACCTGAGTAATGATATAAGCCATAAAATAGACAACTCTTTCTATCTGTTGCATTGATTTTCCAAGTAAAAGCCCGACTCTGGAAGGAACACCGCGCAAAAACCAGATGTGTACGACTGGAGCTGCCAATTTTATATAACCCATTCTCTCTCTTCGAACAGAAGATTTTGTTACTTCAACCCCGCACTTGTCACAAATTACTCCCTTATATCTTATTCTTCTGTATTTTCCGCAGTAGCACTCGTAATCGCGAGTCGGTCCAAAAATCCTCTCATCGAAAAGCCCGTCCTTTTCGGGCCTCTGGGTCCGGTAGTTAATAGTCTCTGGTTTATGGACTTCGCCGCTGCCCCTTCCAAGATTCTTTTCTGCCCACGACCAAGAGAGAATCTCTTCGGAAGAGGCTAGACGAATCTTGATTGTTTCAAATTCCTCAACTTTTGGCATATGTAGCTATTTTTTTATTCAACGTTTTTTTATTTAACTTGAGGTTTTTTTACTAGCTCAACGTTCAATCCCAATGATTTTAGCTCGGCAACCAATACGTTAAACGACGAAGGAATGTTTGGAGTTTTGATTTCCTCACCTTTAACAATTGACTCATAAGCCGCCGCACGGCCTGGAACATCATCCGATTTTATAGTAAGCATCTCCTGTAATGTATAAGCCGCTCCGTATCCTTCCAATGCCCAGACTTCCATTTCACCGAATCTTTGACCGCCAAATTGAGATTTTCCGCCCAAGGGCTGTTGGGTAATCAAAGAGTAAGGTCCAATCGAACGCGCATGTATCTTGTCTTCCACCATGTGAATGAGTTTCATCATATAAATGTATCCAACAGTAACCCTTTCCTTAAAGGGTTTACCGGTTAGTCCATCGAAGATTGTCTCCTTCCCATCTTCTGAAATTTTTGCCTTCTTTAGTTCTTCTCGAATCTCAATTTCTTTAGGTCCGTCAAGAGAGGGACAGATCGCCTGATAATTCAGTTTCTTGGCGGCATAGCCCAGGTGCGTCTCCAAGATCTGACCGATATTCATTCTGGAGGCTACTGATAGAGGATTTAAAATTATATCCACGGGCGTACCATCTTCCAGAAAAGGCATCTCCTCCTCGGGCAATATTTTTGAGATAACTCCTTTGTTGCCGTGACGTCCAGCTAATTTATCTCCCACTCTTATTTTTCTCAGGTATGCTATCTCGACTTGAATTCTCTTAATTACCCCTGGCTCAAGTTTATCGCCTTTTTCCCTGTCAAAAATTTTAATTCTGATCACTTTACCTCTCTTGCCGTGGGACAAAGATAGTGAGGTGTCTTTTATTTCTTTTGCCTCCTCGCCAAAAATCTTTTTTAGCAACATCTCCTCGGGAGATAACTCTTCTTCTCCCTTAGGAGAAACTTTTCCGACAAGAACGTCTCCGGAAGACACCTCTGCTCCGATCCTTATTATGCCGTCTTTATCGAGATTTTTTAATTTCGTTTCGGAGACATTGGGAATGTCATTGGTGGTTTCTTCTGGCCCTAATTTCGTCTCTCTGACATCGCAGGTAAAATCCTCAATGTGGCAAGAAGTAAACAAATCCTCTTCAACAACTCTCTCGGAAAGAATAATGGCGTCTTCATAGTTGGCGCCATACCAAGGAAGAAAAACACATAGAAGATTTTTTCCCAAGGCTAATTCTCCCGAAGAGATAGCCACGCCATCGGCCAGGACTTCTCCCTTTTTCACTTTATCTCCTTTCTTGACTTTGTTAATCTGGGAGATGCTAGTGTATTGATTAGACCTTATAAAATTTAAAAGTGCGTAATTTTTTCTCACCCCTTTTTTTGTTAAGAGAGTTATGCACGACGCATCGGAGTCAGTAATCTCCCCGTCTTCATCCGCAAAAATAACTTGCCCAGAATCTTGAGCAACCTTTTCTTCCACGCCTGTCGCAACCAACGGCGTTTCCGGACTTAGACAGGGAACGGCTTGACGTTGCATATTAGAACCCATCAGCGCTCTGTTGGCATCATCGTGCTCCAAAAAAGGAACCAGAGAAGATGCGATTGACAGAATCTGTTGAGGGGAAACGTCTATATAGTCTATTTTTTTGACATCGATAGTGCCCGGCTCTCCTTTTACTCTCGCCTCCACTCTCTTGCCGATAATCTTCCTGGAAGAATCTTGAGGCGTATTTGCCGGAGCGATATTATATTTTTCTTCTTGGTAAGCATTAAGATAATCTACTTCTTTTGATACCTTGCCATCTTTTACTTTAAGGTAAGGAGTCAAGAGAAAACCAAAACGGTCTATCCTGGAAAAAGAGGCTAGATGGGTAATCAAACCGACGTTCTGACCCTCGGGGGTTTGTATCGGGCAGATTCTTCCGTAATGGCTTGGCTGAACGTCTCTAACTTCAAAACCACCCCTTTCTCTTGTTAATCCGCCGGGACCCATGGCTGATAATCTTCTTTTGTGTTCAAGCTCTGCTAAGGGATTCTCATTGTCCATGAACTGGGATAACTGGGAAAGCGTGAAAAATTCTTTTACCTGCGAAGCGAAGGGACGAGGATTAATAATGCTCTTGGGGTCAGCTTCAGAAATGTCTATGGTAGACATCCTATCCTTGATTATCCTCTCCATCCTCAACATTCCCACTCTTAGTCTTGATTCTAGAAGCTCGCTTATCGCCCTTATCCGACGATTTCCCAAGTGGTCAATATTATCGGACTGAGCTTTAGGATATTTATTTAGTCTTATAATCTCCTGTAGAGTTAAAATGATGTCTTCTAGACTTAATGTTTGGTTATCTTTAAAAGTTGGCCTTTCCGCCAGAGACAATCTTTGCTGAATTCTCCACCTTCCTACTTCGGATAGCTCATAGCGTTTGGAGTTGAAAAACATTCCCTCCAAGTACTCTTTTGCGTTTTCGAGTGTAGCCAAGTCACCGGGCCTTAGATGCGTATGCAATTCAACCATCGCCTCATCTTTATTCTTGGTCGTATCCTTTCCAAGAGTCTTTCCGATATAATCTATTTCACTTCCTTCAATGTTCTTTTCAAAAACCTTTTTTATTTTTTCGTTGTCGCCTATACCGAATATTCTGAGCAGCATAGTTGACGGCACCCTTCTCTTCCGGTCAATCTTAACCCAAATAACACCGGCTGGATCCGTCTCAAATTCCAGCCAAGCTCCTCGGTTAGGAATTATCTTTGCCCCGGCCAATTTCTTTCCGTAAAAATTATTTATTGTGAAAAACGCTCCCGGGCTTCTGATTAACTGTGAAACCAGTATTCTCTCAACGCCGTTCAAAATAAAAGTGCCCCTTTCGGTAATCAAGGGAAAATCACAAAAATAAACCTCCCTCTGTATGCTGTCTTCAGTGCTCTTTATTTTGAGATTGCAGCGAACGAAGAGAGGTGCTTCGTAAGAAGCGTTGTTAGACTTGGCTTCAGTAGGAGTTGACTCGGGCTCTTTCAGAATAAAGTCATCGAAATAAAGCTCGAATTCCTTACCCGTATAATCTTTTATCGGCGAAAACTCTTTTAAGAGATTTTTGAGAGATTTCTTAAAAAAATCTTCGTAAGAATCAATCTGGAACCTTATAAGGTTGGGATAAGGAAATTTAAAAGAATATTTTCCAAAATTCTTTTTTCTCATAGTTATTCTCTCTCTTTTGATTGAACTAAAATGATAAAAAGAACCCGAAATCAAGAGAAGGGGTCTTCGAGATTAATCCTAAAATTTAAAGATGGGACTGCAAAACAAAGATTATGTTATTAAATTAATCTGTATCTTGTCAATATTAATCTAAAATGAAAAGAATGTCAAGAGGAATTCTTTTAAAATCTTCAAATGGCAACTTTTACTCAACCGTCACCGACTTTGCTAAGTTTCTAGGCTTATCTACGTCGCAGGACCTTAAAACTCCTGTAAAATAAGCGAAGAGTTGCAAGGGGATAACCGATAAAATCGGAGTGAGCATCTCGAGGGTTTTGGGAATATAAATGACGTCATCAACCAAGCTCTTCATTTCTTTGTTACCCTCTGTGGTCATGGCGATGATTTTCCCTTTCCTCGCCTTGATCTCCTGTATGTTGGATATCATTTTTTCATAGACGCTATCCACTGGCACGATAGCAAACGTTGGGAAATTTTTATCTATCAGCGCGATTGGTCCGTGCTTCATCTCTCCGCCACCATAGCCCTCTGCATGAATATATGATATTTCTTTTAATTTTAATGCTCCCTCGAGTGCAATTGGGTAATTATATTTTCTTCCGATGAATAGAAAATCTTCGTAGTTCTTGTATTTTTTAGCTAGTCTTTCAATCTCATCTTTTAATGAAAGAGTTTTTTTAACCAATGTGGGTAATTTGAGTATTTCTTTGGCGATACGCTGACCCATCACCAGCGACATCTGACGCTGCCTGCCAAGCAGCAATGTCCACAGAGCCAAAACTTCAAGCTGTGAAGTGAATGCTTTTGTTGAGGCGACTCCGATCTCCGGACCTGCGTGGTTGTAGACGCCGGCATCTGTCTCCCGAGCGATGGTTGAACCCACCGTGTTGACAATGCCCAAAGACATGATACCCTTTTCTTTCGCTTCTCTCACTGCCGCTAATGTGTCGGCAGTCTCTCCACTCTGAGAAATGGCAATAACCGCCGTTTTTTTATCGAGAATAGGTTTCCTGTAGCGGAATTCCGAGCTTAATTCTACTTCGGTCGGTATGCCAGCATATTCTTCCAACATATACTCGCCTACAAGTCCCGAATAATAAGCAGTGCCGCAGGCGACGATGATTAACCTTTGAATTTCTCTCAACTTATCCTTAACGTCTTCCAGCCCTCCCAGTTTTGCCATGCCCTCCTCGACCATAACTCTTCCTCTTTGGGAATCGGTTAAACTGTCTGGCTGCTCGATTATCTCTTTCAGCATAAAATGCGGATAACCGCTCTTTTGCGCTTTCTCCACCGTCCAATCGAGTTCGGTCGCCTCCTTTTCTTTTAAATGATTCTCCAGGTCAGTAACAAAAAAGTCCCGAGGGGTGGCTACAGCAATCTCTCTATCTTCTAAAAAAATCACTTTTCTGGAATGAGAAATTATAGCTGCGGCATCAGAAGCCAAAATACCGCCATCGTCATTAAAGGCCATAACTAACGGACTGGAATTCTTGGCGGCTACTATTTTTTGAGGGTCTTCCTTCGATATCACCGCTATGCCGTAAGTACCCTTTACCAATTTTAATGCCTTTCTCACTGCCTCCTCTAAATTACCCTTGAAAAAGTGTTCAATCAGGTGGGGAAGAACTTCCGTATCGGTCTGCGATATAAATTTATGCCCTTTTTTCTCCAGTTTTTTCTTTAGCGCCTTGTAGTTTTCAATGATGCCATTATGTACAACCCAGATGTTCTTTTTGCAGTCGCAGTGGGGGTGAGCATTAACTTCGGAGGGCTCACCGTGAGTAGCCCAACGGGTGTGCATTATGAAAGGTTCTCCTTTTATCTTGAATTCGGAAAACTTTTTCTCCAGAGATGAGATTCTGCCAACCGTTTTTAAAGCAAAAATTTCTTTCTTCTCCTGGCTTATCACTACCATTCCTGCCGAATCATAACCACGGTACTCCAACCTCTTTAACGCTTCAAGACCGATGCGAGGGTCTTTACTTTTGCCTATATAACCTACGATACCGCACATATGGTTGCTATAATTATTTTTTTTATACTATCACTTAGTTTATCATTTTACAACTATATTGATTAACTTTGGTATAACAGAGATTACTTTTTTGACCTCCTTGCCTTTTATCCATTTTTTAACTCTTGGGCTGGAAAGCGCAATCTCTTTGGCTTTTTTCTCTGAAATTTCTGGAGTGATTCTTATCTTGTCTCGAACTTTTCCGTCAACCTGAACTATCATCGTAACAAATTTTTCTTTGATTATTTTGCTGTCATAATGTGGCCAATCTTGGCCAAAAATACTTTTTTGATTACCTAGCTTGCGCCAAAGCTCTTCTGCGATGTGCGGTGCAAAGGGCGCGAGAAGCAACAGGAATCTTTCAATGGCATCCCTCCCGACGTCTTTTTTCTTTTCAATGCAAAGATTCAAAAATTCCATAAAGCCGGCCACCGAGGTATTAAATTTCATCGATTCTAAATCTCCATCTACCTTTTTATTTAATTTGTTAACGGCACTAAGAATTTCTTTACTGCTATTCTTTTTGCCGAGTGTCTCTTCAAAAAGACTGATTAATCTCTCAATAAATCTCCAGACGCCTCTGACTCCGCTGGCGCTCCAGGATATCGCTTGCTCAAAAGGTCCCATGAACATTTCGTACAATCTCAAAGTATCCGCGCCGTATTTTTCGACAATCTCATCGGGATTGATAACGTTACCGAAAGATTTGGACATTTTTCTCCCGTCCTCCGCCAAAACTATTCCGTGAGAAGTCCTTTTTTTATAGGGTTCACTCTGCGGAGCGACTCCAATATCGAAAAGGAATTTATAGATGAAACGAGAATACAAAAGATGTAAGGTGGTGTGTTCGAATCCGCCGTTATACCAGTCAATCGGCATCCAATAATCCAGTTTTTTTCTATCGGCCAAAGATTTATCATTGTGTGCGTCCGTATAACGCATATAATACCAGTTGGAACCCGCCCAGTTAGGCATCGTGTCGGTTTCTCTTTTGGCTGGTCCTCCACATTTCGGGCATTTTGTATTGACCCACTCTTTTATTACTGCCAGAGGCGATTCTCCAGTTCCCGTCGGCTGGTATTTTTCTATGTAGGGAAGCTCAATCGGCAAATCTTTTTCTGGCACCGCAACCGTACCACATCTTTGGCAATGGATAATCGGTATCGGCTCACCCCAATAATGCTGACGCGAAAAAACCCAGTCCCTAAATTTATAATGGGTTGCTTTCCCTCCGGAATTATCTTTCTCTACCCATTGATTTATTTTTTCTATCGCGTCCTCTGAAGACAACCCGTCGAACTGATCGGAATTTATTAATTTCCCCTCCCCTTCCCAGCATTCACTTTCTAAATCTGATTCTGATTTACCCCAAATCCCAGCCGATCTTTGAAAAGGATGAGACATGACCTCAGGTGGGACTATTACTTTGACTATCGGCAATTTATATATTTTAGCAAAGTCATAATCTCTCCTGTCGTGCGCCGGAACCACCATCACCGCTCCCCCGCCGTAAGAAGCGAGAACGTAATCCCCTATCCATATTGGTACCTTTTTCGAGTTAACGGGATTCAGGCAATAGGAGCCGGTGAAAACACCGGTTTTTTTCTTTCCTGCCTTTTCTCTTTCAAAATCACTCTTTCCCCTGGCGGCGGCAATGTATTCTTTCGCCTTCCCTTCATTTTCTTTGGTGATTAATTCTTGAGCCAAAGCGTGCTCCGGAGCCAAAACAACCGCCGTCACTCCGAAAATGGTATCGACCCTGGTTGTAAAAACCTTAATGATTTTTGAAGATCCTTCTACTTTAAAGTCTATTTCGGTACCGTAGCTTCTGCCAATCCAATTTTTCTGTTGACTCTTCACCTTCTCCGGATAATCAACGCTTCCCAAGTCATCTATCAGCCTATCGGCATAAGCGGTTATCTTTAACATCCACTGCTTTATCGTTTTTTTACCCGTCTTAGTATGGCAGCGCTCGCACTCTCCCTCGAGAACCTCCTCGTTGGCCAATCCAATCTTACAAGACGGGCACCAATTTATAGGTATCTCCGCTTGGTAGGCTAAACCCTTCTCAAAAAGCTTCAAGAAAATCCACTGCGTCCATTTGTAATATTTGGGGTCGGTCGTGTTTATCTCGCGAGACCAGTCAAAAGAGAGTCCCAAGCTTTTCAACTGCCTTTTAAAGTTCTCTATGTTTTTGGCGGTGGCAACGCTCGGGTGAACGCCGGTCTTTAAGGCATAATTTTCGGTAGGTAGTCCGAAGGCGTCCCATCCAATAGGAAAGAGGACGTTATAACCCTCCATTCTTTTTTTACGGGCTATCGCATCAAGAGCCGAATAACTCCTGGCATGGCCGACGTGGAGTCCCGCGCCGGAGGGATAAGGGAATTCGATTAAAATATATTTTTTCTTCTTTTTGGAAAAATCTTCCCCCTTATAAAATCCCTCTTTTTGCCAGTATTCCTGCCAATTTTTTTCAATTTCTCGATGATTATACTCCATATCTCTTTTTAAATTTTTCAATCATGTTATTTTCGTCAATTTTTTCTCCCTTTAAAATTTTATCGGCAAGTTCTATTTCTTCAAGGATTCCGGAAATGAGATTATATTTTTTCGCCTCCTTACAATCCACCCAGGCATAATCTGTGTGTTCATCACTAAGCTTTACCTTGCTAGATTTCCATTGGCAAAAATAGCTTAAGACTATAACCGGTATTTTATCTGGCCGAATAAAAATTATATCAACAAGGTATCTTAAATCTTTGATTTCAAGATTCACCTCTTCTCGTATTTCTCTTTTTAAAGAATTAATTACTCCAAAATACCAGGAATCCGAAGTAGTTTTGGGGGTATTAATATAATCTTCCACTTCTAATCCACCGCCAGGAACAGTCCACTGGACGGGAAAAGCTTTTACTTTTGGAGATCTTTTTACTATTAAATACTTGCCATTTTTATGAATAATAGCTGTGGACGAAACGCGATGAAGCCTTGGGTCCAAAATCCCTTTTTCCATGAGAGATACTTTTTTATCTGTAATACTTTTCTATAAGTTCATTGAACTCCTTGAGAACTTTTGATTTCACATTGAGGTCCGGATCGTCTTCCAAGGGCAGCCAGTTCAAAACTGGAATCGGCCAACCTTCTCTTTTCTCTTTCGCGAAGTAAGGCGGTATCAGAACCCGGAAATAGGGTTTCTCTTTCGAGGTTACCAAAACTATCTTTGCTTTCCAGATTTTTTCAATGATTTCTTTCTCCAGCAAAAGCTCTTCTTCTAAGGCCTCGGGATCGCTTCTGAATTTCACTTCTAAGAAATAGATTTTCCTTTCCTTTGTGGTTACCAAAAAGTCAGGAATGGAAGAAATTTTTCTGCCGATTCCGCCCTCTCTGTCAAAAAATTTTTCTGATTGTGACAAGTTTTTTAAAATCTCTCCGTTGCCAAACCGATAAACCTTATTCCTGCATCTTCTCAACAACTCCTCAACCAAAACCTCGGCTATTTTACCCTTTAAGATATTTTCCGCCTCTATGTTATCCATAGAAAATATTATTTAGAGACTCTCTCGATATATTTATGGTCCTGGGTGTTCACCCTGATAAAATCCCCTTCTTTAATAAACATCGGCACTTCAATTTTGGCATTCGTTTCAATGACGGCCGTTTTCCCTCCGCCCTGGGCGGTGTTGCCTTTATAAGACGGTGGGCACTCAATCACTTTAAAATCCATCTTTATGGGAAGCCTGATGTTGATTACGTTGTTCTCGAATAAAATTGCTTCCACTTGAGAATTGGGCCTTAGATAATCGGTTTTTTCTCCCAAGACTTCGGCTGGCAATTCAAATCTCTGGGAGGGATTATCGACATAGGCGAACATGAATTTCCCTCGGTGGCCGTAAATGAATTTTATATTTTTGATTTCCAGTTCCGCCTCTTCAAACACTTCGCTTTGCTGAAAATTACGGGAGATAACCTTTCCATTTTTCAAGTTTCTGATTTTTGTTTTGGCGACGGGACGCCGCTGTTGTTTTCTCAAAAAGTCGTACTCCAAAACTTCATAGGGGTCTCCTTCGAATAAAAAAATCGTCCCCTTTTTAAGTTCATTATACTTCAGCATAAATTTTATTCGGATTATTTTACTGCCTCATTTTATCACAAAAGAATAATTTTTTAAAGCGGAGTTAATGCTTTTTAGAGGCAGATTAATGCTGTATAATTAAATAGCATCATATGAAAACCGCCCTTTTGTATAACCCAGAAATCCAGAAATATAATTTTGGACAGGGACATCCTTTTGATGGTGAAAGATTTAAGAGATTTTTTGATTTTCTTAAAAGAGAGTTGGCTGACTTTGAAGATTACTTTCAATTAATTAACCCTCCAGCGGCAGAAGAAAAAGATTTAGAGCTTTTTCACAGTAAGGATTATATCAAAGTAATAACCGCCGCTTCAAAAGAAACTATCTCAGAAGAAATTTTTCAATACATAACCCCGGATAATACAGACCCTCAAACGGGTTATCTGCCAAAAGGCATTGAAAAAGCGGCAAGAATTTCTGTCGGTAGCTCTATAAAAGCCGCAGAATTAGTGTTTGAAAGAAAATTTCAGAAAGCGGTAAGCCTTGGAGGAGGACTTCATCACGCCAAGGCACGAAGAGGCGAGGGATTTTGTTTTTATAACGATGTTGTAATCGCTGCCAAGAAACTTCTCTCCCAGGGAGCTAAAAAAATTTTGATTTTAGATACCGACGTCCACGCCGGCAATGGCACTGCCGAGGCTTTTTATGAAGATGGCCGAGTTCTTCTTATAGACTTGCATCAGAATCCCCGAACAATCTATCCAGGCACAGGATTCCTCGAAGAGATTGGAAGCAAAAAAGGAGAAGGACTTATCGTAAACGTGCCTCTCGCGATTGGAGCCGGCGATAACGCTTATCAATATGTTTTCAGAGAGATAATTTTCCCTCTGGCAGAAGAATTTAAGCCTGAATTGATAATAAGATACGGCGGCTCTGATGCTTACTTCAATGATGGTTTGGCTAATTTGGGATTAACCTTGGATGGTTTTAAAATGATAGGAGAAAACGTAAAAAGGCTTAGCAAATTATTCTGCGGCGGCAGAGAAGTAGACCTTCTGGCCTCCGGTTACAATAGAGAGATCTTGCCGTTGGCCTGGACATCATTATTAGCGGGCCTTTTGGATTTGCCTGTTTCGATAACGGATCCTCAAGGAAAATTAGCCCCATCAAAAGACGCTAAACTTACAGAAACTAAGGAGACAGTTAAAAAATTGAAAGAAATCCTCAAAAAATATTGGAGATGTTTTAGATAAATGCTTCTATCTCTTCCAGTATTCTTTTAACTCTTTTATCGACTGAAGCAACGGGAACTCTGATTATTTTATAATTCAGTCTTTTATAACTTTCTTCAAGTAACCTGTTTAATTTCTTAACGGTTCTGTCATTTTCGTTTCTCGCATAATCTCTGATGAAAGACAGCTGCTCAAAAAGAAATACCTTTTTGTACCTACCCTTTTTGCAGAATTTAAGAGCATCTGCCGCCTTTAGCCCGCAAAGTTGATAATAAGCAATACTATCAGGTATAGCTCTGTCAAAGAAAATAATTTTATCCCGCGGCGCTTTTTTCTCTATCTCCAATTTCTTCTTTAAAACTCTTTTCTGAAATTCTGCTTCATTACTTCTAATCTCTTCTAACGTCTTGCCTTCCCCCATCTCTTCATCGATTAACAATCTTGCCGCCTCGGGAAAAATTATATATCCTCTTCTCTCTAACTCTTTCAAGACGGTAGTCTTGCCTGACGACGGGCCTCCGGTGACGACATACCAGTTATATTTTGAAGAGTTTTCGCGCATTTTTGGTTGTGACATCAATAATTTGTGCCGAAGTTGTTTTCCTTAAGTGGGCAATCTTATTTACTATGTATCTTAGATACAGTGGTTCGTTTCTCTCTTTCTCAAAAGGGGGAGGCGTTAAATAAGGACAGTCCGTTTCAATTAAAATTTTATCAAGGGGAGTCTTTTTTATCACCTCATCTAAATTTAATTTAAAAATGATTCCGTTGAAACCCAGATAAAATCCCATCTCCATATATTTTTGTGCTTGTTCCCAAGTACCGGT
>JAZDJT010000005.1:0-34772 GCA_043803845.1 Patescibacteria group bacterium | reverse complement strand
TATTTAAAGTCTCCGTACTCTCTCATCTTTTTATCCACGTTGCGAGAAAGCATTATATCGCCCACAAAAATCATATCGACAATCTTTTTTTCGGGTAACGGTCTTAAGAAAGAAAATACCTTGCCCTGAGTGCCAATCTTTATATTTTCGCCCGGTAAAAAGAAAATGGAGGCGATAAATCCTCCGAAAAAAATAACCCAAAAAGTGAAGATTAAAAATTTTTTCATCCTTTGATTTTTTTACTATCCTATCTTAGATACTTTTGTTTGCTCTGATTATGTTCCTCAAAACTCTTGGAGAACACGGTTTTGCCGGTTTTGGGGTCAGAGAGATAATAGTAATAATCGCTCTCCTCCGGAGATACGGCTGCCTCTATTGATTCCAAGCCAGGATTGGAAATCGGACCAGACGGAAGACCTCTATATTTATAAGTGTTATAAGGAGAGTCTATCTTGGTATTCTCTATAGAAATAACTGTTGATTTACCGCCGAGGATATAATTAATAGTGGCATCGACCTGCAAAGGAATGCCCTCTTCCAGCCTTTTCCACAAAATTCCAGCCACCAATTCTTTGTCTTCTCGCGTCCTAACTTCCTTCTCCAGAAGCGAAGCCATAGTTACTATCTCAAAAATTGATTTTTTTTGTTTTTTAATCTCCATTCTCAAGTCGTCGGTAAGTTTTTCATTGAAGTTATCAAGGAACTTGAAAATTATTTCCTTAACATCATCCTTCCTGCACTTTTTTATCTCCCCTTCCCCCTTGTCACAAAAGATTTCTGGGTCTTGGCAATCAAAAAAATAGGTGTCCGGGAAAAGATATCCCTCAAGATTGTTTCCTTTCGACGCGTCTGACAAAAATTTATAAGCCTCATTAAAGTCTTCTATTTTTAAAGCGAAAATCGCCCCAAGACCAAGAAGATTTTTTGCCCTTAACCTTTCTTCGATTTGAGAAATCTGCCATCCCTCGGGGAAAGTGAGTTTAATGTGCGGAGCAATAGCGTTTTCTTCCAACGAAATTTTGTTGATAACCTCTACAATACTCATTGATGAAGAAAGGCAATAAAGACCAGGCAGAATCTTATCCTGCTTGCCTTCTTTCAAGCTCCAAAATAAAAAATAGGGAGCGTTTTTAATCAATCCTGATTTTGCAAGACTTTGAGAGATATCTCTTATGCCCTCTCCTTCTTTAATCTCGAAAACTGACTCCTCGCCTCCAGACTTAAAAGGCTCTTTTACTTCTTTACTGATAAAAACATACGCTCCGGTAACCGCCAAAAATATAAAGAGAATTATTACGGAGACTATGATTATGATTTTTCTCATTTTAATCTTAAAGTGATTATGGTGGCCTCGGGAGGAGCGTTTAACCTCAGGGGCAATCTATAAAAGCTACCTATCCCCCTATTCACATAGATGAGGACTTTACCCTCCTCAAAAAGGCCCGCTGTATATTTTCCGCTGGGCCAAAGGGAAAGGAAAAAATCTGTTATAAAAGGTATATTTATTTGTCCGCCGTGCGTGTGACCGGACAAAATAAGGTCAATATCGTTATTATTAATCAATTCTTTTTCCTCTAGAAAAATCTGGGGGGAGTGCGAGAGAAGAATTTTGAATTTATTCTTTTCAACGTCTTCTAGGGCCGAGCTGAGATTGTCGTAGTCCAAATAAGGATCGTCTATGCCTATCAAGTAAAAACGGCCGTTTTTGAACTTTATCACTGTTGATTCGTTTGTTAATATTTTTATTCCTTTTTTCTCAAAAATGCTTTCCAGTTTTTCAGTGGAAGTGTTCAATCCGTGGTCGTGATTGCCGAAAACTCCGAAAAAATTGGGGTTTTCATTGGCAATTCTGGATAAAATTTCTTCGCAGGACGAAATCCATTCGTCTTTCTCAACGAAATCGCCGGTAAAAAATATAAAATCCGGTTTCTCCCGAGTGATTACCTCGACTAACCTTTTTTCTCTAATGGTGAAACTGCGGCAATGAAAATCCGAAAGATGCATGATTTTCAATCCTTCAAGGTTGAGAGGCAAATCACTGTATGATAAATCCCTTCTTACAATCTGCAAGCTAAAGGGCTCCACAAAATAAGAGTAAATAAAAAGGAACAGTAATAGTATGATTGTAAAAATAATTGTTTCTTTCGCCATGTTTGCTTTCCCACTTATAGTGGGACTAATATAAATATTATTTCTATTTTCCACTTATTAGAGGGACAAATACAAAACCCGGGTATTCTGTCTCTTCAAAGTCATTATCATCTTTCTTCTCTATCAACCAAATGCTCGTAAAAACTGGGATTACCAGTCTTCCTCCTGTCTTTAGTTGGTCTTTTAACGGATGAGGAATTCTTTCCGCCGAGGCGGAAACCATTATCTTATCAAACGGTGCCTCATTTGGCAGTCCCTTTGAACCATCTTTTAAAAGGATTTGGGCAATTCCTTTTTCGAAAAAATTATATTTCTTGATGTTTTCCCGACCAAATTGCACCAGGGAAGGCACCGACTCTAATCCGAAGACTCTCCCTTTCTCTCCCACTATCTGAGACAAGAGAGCGGTAGTCCACCCCGAGCCGGAACCAATGTCTAAAATTTTCTCTCCCACTTTCGGCTGTAAAAGCTCTATCATAAAAGCCACTACCGCTGGCTGGGATATCGTCTGACCTTCGCCGGTTGGTAGGGCTTCGTCCACCTCGGCCAATGACTTGAGATGAGATGCCAGAAAATCAATTCTTTTTATAGTTCTAAAAGCTTCAATTATCCGAGTACTTTTTAAGTAGCCTTCCGATATCAAAGAACTAATTAAAGACATAAAAGCACGTTAAAAATCTCTTTTTTGGCTAAGCCAAGAGGCGATCTCTTCGAGGATAACTCTTCCTCTTGAAGGAACAATATTAAAAAGAGCTTCTTTACCTTTTATAACTAACTTTTCGATAAAAGAGAAGGTGTATTTGATTGACTTCTTTTCCTCCATCAGCCCAACCACTCTTTTGACTTCTCCTGACGCCACTCTGTTTCTACCCTTGGTCAGTGTTTTGAGCAAACTGTTCCTCTCTCTCAAAGAAACATTATTCATCAGATGTAAGATCGGGAGAGTTCTCTTTCCTTCTTTTATATCACCGCCGACTTCCTCTCCGCAATCCTTTCCCCCTATTAAATTCAAAACATCGTCTCTAATCTGAAAAGCCGGAAAAATATTGTCGCAAAAAACCTCCAATGACTTAATTGCTCTCTCTCTCGCTCCGCCTAATTTGGCTATAGAGATTAGTCCGAATTTTGGCAGTGCGGCGGTTTTCTTCTTTATCATCGTCAAATAATCTGATATCTTGATATTGCCAATTTTTCTTCGGAAGTCGAATTCTAAGTTTTGACCCTCAGTCAATAAATTCAGCATCTCAACAAATTTCTCCAAGACGTAAAGAGTGTTTTTTCTTCCCCATTTTTTCTCGCTGTCTTTCAATATTTTAAACGAAAGAGCAAACATGGCGTCACCGCTATTGACCCCGTAATCGATTCCGAATTTTTTCCAGACGGTTGGACTACCTCTTCGCAAGGTGTCGCCGTCTTCGATGTCGTCATGAATTAGTGTCCAGTTGTGAGTAAGTTCCACTATCGCTTCAAGAGGCAAAGATTCTAAAGATGGAACTCTGTACATTTTAGCTATCACTCTAACTAGAAAGGGGCGCCAGCGCTTGCCGCCGCTTTTGAAATGATAAATAACCGGCTGCCACAAGCTTTTGGGGGTTTTGGGAATATAACCCAGAAAGAGAGAATCGAATTTTTTTTTGTATCTGGAGAGTTCTTTTTGAAAGAGAGAAGTCATTATAGAAATCTAGGGGCTAACGCCCATGGTACTCGCGTACCTTAAAAATTTTGCTTCGCAAAATTTTGTGATTTATGTATTTTCCTTCGCTTAGCTCCGGGGTTGCTCCTGTATCTACTGAATTATCCTCTTAGTTTTAGGGCAAGAAAATATAGAAATTATTTACCCATCCTCCTTTCTCTCTCTAGATAATCTATTATGATTTTCTCAAACTCTTTTGAATCAAAGGATGGAAAAAAGGTTTTGGTAAAGTAGTATTGGGTGTAAGCTGTGTCCCACATCATAAAGCCGGCAGACATGTGAGGATCGTTATTGCAACCCGTTCTTATAACGATATCAACTGGCGGCAAATCTTTTGTCCAGAGATTTTTTTTAACCAAATCTTCGGTTATCTTAACTGGCTTTTCTTTGCTAATCTTCACTATTTCAGAAATACAGTTCATCATTTCGTCTTTGCCGTCATAAGCTATAAGAAAATTAAGGAAATTCTTATCGTAACTCTTCGTCGCATCAATTGCCCTCTGGATGGTTTTCTTTACCTTTTGAGGAATGACTTCTTGCCAGCGACCGAAGACATTTATTTTTACCTTATTTTGGTGAATCCTCTTATCTCTCAAAATCCTTTCAAACTGATCGCTATACAGTTTAACCAAAAAATCAACCTCTAATTTGGGCCGCTTGGTCAAGTTATCAAGAGAACCTCCCCAAAAGGTAAAATAAGGAATTTTAAATTCGAGAGTTTTTTGGAGAATACCCTCTAATATCTTTGCACCGGCTCCGTGACCAACCCAGGGTTTAAATCCTCTTTTTTTTGCCCAACGTCTATTACCGTCTGGTATTAGGGCTACGTGCTTTAAAACGTTTTTTCCTTCCATATTTCTCTAATTCCTTGCTGCGAACAAGTGTATTCTTGCCGAAAGATTAATTTTAATTTTTACTATGGCTGGCTGTCAAGAGTCTTTTCCCTCTGGACAAGACTGAAGGTTGAATACTGTCAATATTTTTCTAGCTACTAAATAATAATCAGCAGGGGCACAAGGATTCGAACCCTGATCACCTCTTTTGGAGAGAGGCATTCTACCATTGAACTATGCCCCTATATCTTTAGCGAACGGCAAGGCAACTTTTGCTTTTGAATGTTAAGGACTTTAAAACGCCAGCTCTATCTCTTGGTTTCTTTGTGTACAGTATGCTTTTTGCAGAACTTACAAAATTTCTTAAGCTCTATTTTTCTCTCTACTGATTTGGTATTTTTATATTTATGATAATTGATTTTCCCGCAGTCCTTACACTGTAGCTTAATTAATTTTCTATTTTTCTTTGGCATATTTATAAATTATTTTCTTTTAATATTTTTAGTTTAGGACAAGGCTAGATTTATACTGACGATGATCTTACCGCAATTTTTCTTGAGCCTAAGAGCGGATTTGCACCGCTGACCTCGTCTTTACCAAAGACGTGCTCTGCTGCCTGAGCTACTTAGGCAATTCGATTTAGCCCAGTGTAAACCCTTCATTTTGTTCAGAATAAACTCTTATCATTGATATGGTTCGACTGAACGAAGTGAAGTGTGGGCAGGGAGGGATTCGAACCCCCGTAGGCCAAAGGCCGGCAGTTTTACAGACTGCTGCGTTTGTCCACTCCGCCACCTACCCATTGTCGCCTCAAGTTTTTAATGTCCGCATCCTTCTAATTCTAGTCTAAGCTTACTGTCTCCTCTTACTAACTGAAACATTTCTATTCTTAGCAATGACCTACGTTTTACTCCAGTATAAATCGTACTTGCCAGACATGGAGCCGACGGTCAGATTTGAACTGACGACCTACTGTTTACAAAACAGTTGCTCTGCCGCTGAGCTACGCCGGCAAGCCGACCTTACCGAACCTATACAAAACGCTGCCCTCTAATGCTGAGCCATGCTATTTCCAAAGAAAATCGACAAAAGCTTTCCAAAATTTAAGTCTTTAAGGGAAATTAAGTCCTTAGTCAAGTCCTTAATAAAGAATATTGTATTGGCAAAATTCATAAATGTCAATGAAAATTATTCTTTTAAAAGCCTGATAATAACATCTGTCGGTATGGTAATGTTACCTCTCTCTGCCAATTTTTCTTTGCCTTTTTTTTGTTTTTCAAGAAGTTTTCTTTTTCTGGTAATATCGCCTCCGTAAAGCGGGGCTGTTACATCCTTTCTAAGGGCCTTTACAGTTTCTCTGGCAATGATTTTTCCGCCGATTGCCGCCTGGAGAGCAACGGGGAAAAGCTGCTGCGGAAAGACTTCCTTCAACTTCTCTACGATTTTCTTTCCTTCTTTATAAGCCTCTTCTCTCTCTACTATTTTCGAGAGAGACGCTTCTTTCTTTTGGGCTATTAATATGTCTACCTTTACAACATCGGCGATTCTGAAATCCTCTATTGCAAAATTCATCGAGGCAAAGCCTTGAGATACGCTCTTGAGCTTGTCGTAGAAATTCTCTATCAATTTTCTGAAAGGCATCTCACAATCTATTTCTAACTTATCCCTGCCAAAACTCTTGCTTGATAAAAAATTAATCTTGAATAGGGTAAAAAGCTTAAAAATATCGTTAAAGTATTTTTGAGGTGTGATAATCTCTATTTTTGCCCAAGGCTCTCTTATTTTTCTTATCGAAGAACTGTCCGGCCAGTCCTGGGCGGAGGATATTATCCTTTCTTCTCCTTTTTCATCCGTAATTTTGTAAGAGGTGGTGGGGTTAGCGATAAAAATGGAGAGCATGAATTCTCTCTTCAGTCTCTCCAAAACTATTTCGATGTGTAAAAGACCTAAAAACCCGCACTGGAAACCTCTACTCACCTGGCTCTGTGCGACCCTTCTCTGTATTTCCCTAAAAGAAAAAGAAGGGTCCGAGAGGTGTAGCTCTTCTAGGGATTTCCTTAAGTCCTGGAAGGTTGTCGGTTCCTGGGGAAACAGAGAAGTGAAAACTACTTCTCGAGGTTCTTGATAGCCGGCCAATGGAGAAACTGGGATATTTTTTTCAGAGGCCGATGATGCTAATTTTAAAATGATAATGGTGTCCCCAACCCTTACTCTCTCCGGTTCTCTGATTCCGGTTTTTATATAGCCTATTTCGCCGGCAGAAAGTTTTCCTGTGGAATGAAGTTCCGGTGAAAAATAACCGACTTCTTTAGCCACGCCCTCAACTCCCTTTCTCAAAAAATAGATTTTGTCGCCTTCCCGAACGCTTCCCTCAAAAATTCTGATGTAAGCGACTACGCCTTGAAAAGGGTCGTACTTGGAATCAAAAATTAAAGCCTTAAAAGGTGCCTCGGGAGAACCGGAGGGAGAAGGAACCTTCTTTAGAATCTGGGCAAATAAATTATCGATTCCTATGCCTTTTTTACCGGAGACGGCTAAGACCTCGGAGGGATTAACCGACAGCAGATCAGCTATTTCTTTTTTTACCTCTTCAACTCTCTCGTCAAAGGCGACGTCTATCTTGTTCACCGCCGAGATGATGACCAACCCTTCTTTTTTTGCCGATTCTAAATTGGCGATAGTCTGAGCTTGAATTCCTTTGGTGACGTCTACTAGGAGTATTGCTCCCTCTACCGCCGCCAAAGCCCTCGAAACTTCATAAGAAAAGTCTACATGGCCAGGCGTATCAATAAGGTTCAATTGGTAAATATCAAGAGCGGACTTTAAAGACAAGCGGCAAGGATGCATTTTAATGGTAATCCCCCGCTCCCTTTCCAGCGACATCTTGTCAAGATACTGCTCTGTTAATTTCTCCTTGGGAACAGTTTTCGTCAATTCTAAAAAACGGTCAGCCAATGTGGATTTACCGTGATCGATGTGAGAAATTATTGTAAAATTTCTTATTAATTTAAGATCTTGGGACATTATCTTTTGCTTTCTGTCGCTGCCTTAGATTTCTCTGCACTTTTATCACCGTTTTTTTTCTTTTGCAATCTAATCTCGCGAGTTTTCTTTAGGTAAGAGGTGAGAAAATTATCTATTTTAAGCGTGGAGACTTTTAAACGGTGGACCATTTTCTCTCTAACTTTGTGAACCGCCTCACTAATCCTTCCCCCAGCAGAAGATATTTTTCTTCTTAAACGAAAGGTTAATTTTTCTTCCTTGGACAAAGAACGCGGCTCAAACTCAACAAGGAACGGTAAGTTTCTTAGAAAAATAAAAAGCACAACCAATAGAGAGAGAGAAAAAATAATCTGAAAAATTAATATCAAAGACATGGTTTTTTTCTTATTTTACTAGAAAAGAAGTTCTTCTATTTTTATAGAAAAGACGATTTTAAAATCGTCTTTGACTTGTTACAATTCCAACCTTTTAAAGTCGTCTATCTTAACGTTCTCCCCTATCTTGCAAACAAGTTCTTCCAATAAGTCCTTGATGTTTTTTTTGACGTCTTTTATGTAAGGTTGTTTAAGGAGTTCTTCGATACTCAATGGCGCCATGGCCGCAATCTGCATTGATAAGTCGTGAACAAAATCACGAAACTCTTCGTTTCTTGAGGCAAAATCACTCTCGCAAGAAACCTTAACGATGGCGGCTACTTTACCATTTTGATGCAGATAGGCATCGACAAGCCCCGATTTTGTCTGTCTGCTCTTTTTCTTCTCTAAAATCTCTGCACCTTTTTTCTTTAGGATTT
Source organism: Patescibacteria group bacterium (assembly GCA_043803845.1). Lineage (GTDB taxonomy): Bacteria > Patescibacteriota > Minisyncoccia > Minisyncoccales > JAZDJT01. The sequence continues at coordinate 26,299 of JAZDJT010000005.1, read as the reverse complement.
TTAGCGCCTCGTCGAAATCATCTTCCTTTTCTTCGAGGGCTTTTTTGCATTCGGCTACCGAGATATTCGTTTTTTCTCTGAGCTTTTTTATTTTTTCGATAGGAATCGCCATATTTGGCAAACTGATTATTTTAACGATTGTTTGATTTTCGTTAATATGTATTTCACAGAAGATGGTACTTCGTCATTCGCGAAAACAGGATAATCGATAGAGTCTGGGTCGCTATCAGTATCGCAAATTCCTACGACTGGAATTTTTTTAATAGCGGCTTCCTCTATCGCTGTTTTTTCCTTTCTCACATCCACGACAAACAAAACGTCGGGCAACTTTTTAAGCGTCCTGATGCCGCCTATCTTTCTTTTTCTTTTTTCGAGATCCTTATCCAATCTTAATCTCTCTTTTTTGGTGTATTTGTCAAAATCGCCTTTTTTCTTACCCTCTTCCAGTCTTTCTAAGTTTTTAATCTGAATACTTACAACCCCGAAATTGGTAAGGGTCCCGCCGAGCCATCTTTCTGTAACGTAGGGCATTTTAAAATCCTGCGCTAATTCCTTTATCATATTTTTAATGGCTAATTTCGTCCCCACAAAGAGTATAATCGCTCCTTTTTTAATCTTTTCCTTTAAAAAATCAATCGCCTTTTGAAGATATTCTTTAGTTTTGAGGACATCGATAATTGAAATGCTGTTTCTGGAGCCGTAGACGAAATTTTCCATCTTGGGATGTTTTTTGTCCTGACGATGGCCAAACTGAACTCCGGACTTCAACATTTCTTCTATTTCTTTGTCGCGAATCGGACTCTCTTTCTCGGAAACCGGAGCGCTTCTCTCCGAAGGAGTATCTGTCTTTGAAATTTCTTTTTGCATATTTTCTAAATTCCCTTTAATAATACCAAATAATATATCAAAAGGGATTGAAATTGTCAAAGAAAGTTGATATAATCACCACGTAGTAAATCTTTTAATTTACGTAGTAAATTTCTTTTGTTTTTCGTAGTAAATTTATTTCATTTTATGAAAAAGGGTATCCATCCGAAATACTTTAAAAACGCAGTCCAGCACTGCGCTTGCGGCAATGTTTTTCACATACCTTCAACAGAGGAGAAGACAGATGTAGAAATTTGTTCCTCCTGCCATCCGTTCTACACGGGCAAGACCAAGATTGTTGATGCGACCGGACAGGTAGAGAAATTCAAAAAGAGAGCGGCAAAATCGGAGAAGATGAAAAAGCCGACAAAGAGAACCAAGAAAACTAATGTCTCAAAGAAAAAGTAAATAATGAGAACCGACGATCTAAAAAAAGAATACGAAACTCTTCAAAGAAAGCTCAGCAACCCAAATAAAACTGAGCTTTCTTTAAATAGGAGAGAGTTTGCCAGCACGTCAAAGCGCCTCGCTTTTTTACAGGGCGTCATCGATAAAATCAGAGAGGAAGAAAAAATCGAGAAGAACCTGAAAGACAATAAAGAGATTTTGAGAGAAAGCACCGATGAAGATTTAAAAAAATTGGCGAACCAAGATATCGAAGACTTACAAAAGAAAAAATCGTATATCGAGAAGGAGATTGAAGGGATGTTAAATCCTCCCGAGAGATCTTTCAGCCAGGTTTTAATAGAGATAAGAGCGGCCGCCGGCGGAGAGGAGGCATCTCTCTTTGCAAAAGACTTGCTTGAGATGTATCAAAAATTCGCCAACAAAAGAGGGTGGATGGTTAATATACTGGCTGCCAGTTATAGCGATCTTGCGGGAATAAAAGAAATATCATTCGAAATAAAAGGCAGGAAGGTGGAAGAAGAATTAAGATACGAGAGCGGAGTCCATAGAGTACAGAGAATTCCAGCAACGGAAAAATCAGGAAGGATTCACACCTCCACGGTTAGCGTAGCCGTTCTCCCAATAGCCGAAGAAAAAGAGATGAATATAAGACCGCAGGATTTAAAAATAGAAGTTTATCACTCTTCGGGACCAGGCGGCCAGTATGTTAACAAAAGAGAATCGGCGGTCAGGATAACTCATACTCCTACTGGTACCGTTGTGACATCGCAGACTTCCAGGACCCAAGTTGCCAATAGAAATAACGCTATGAAGGTTTTAAAAGCTCGGATTTTTCAGAAAACCAGGGAGGACGCCGAGAAAAAAATTGGAGAAGCTAGGAAAACCCAAATCGGTAGCGGAGATAGAGCGGAAAAGATAAGAACTTACAATTTCCCGCAGGATAGAATCACCGACCATCGGGTTAAAAAGTCCTGGAAACACATCGCCGAGATTCTGGAGGGAAACCTAGACGAAATAACTGAAGAATTTAAGAAGTAATAAATCAGTTCCTATAATAAAAAAACGCAGAAAATTTTCCTCTGCGTTTTTTAATATAGTTTTATTCAGCTGGAATACCTTTTGATTCTAAATAATTTTTTAGGTTAGGACAGCTTAGATCAAATCCATTACATGCATTGTAAATTTCCTGCCATCTTGAAGCTGCAGCATTCACTCTTGGCACATACCAAGAAGCTCCACCAGGATTATAACCAGCCACACCTCCTCCTCTTTTTAACTTATAAGCCATCGCTAAAACAGCATCATTCAAGTTCCAAGGATTTCTTAGCTCTGGATACATATTCTGATAACCTCTCCAAGTTGTTGGAATAAACTGAGCCGGACCCATAGCGTAAGCTACCGAAATTGGCATTTTGTTTTTATCTAGATTAAGTTCAGCACAAATATCTTCAAATTCATTTTTCTGATTCGTACAGAATGGTTCATCGTTTACTCTGTAATCGTGACATCTCTGAAGATTACCCTCTGGACTTCCAGCATTACTCCCGGCATTAGTACGAAAACCACTTTCTACTTCAAGTATTCCTAACATTGTAAATTTATTAATACCAGCTTTATTTGAAGCATTACTTACAGCTGTCCAAATTTGTGACCAACTCGGCCTATACCCTAACCAACCCGTTAAATAACTTTGAATTCTGGCCATAGCATTACTTAATTCTGATAATTCGCTCTTTATTCTTGCCATCTCCTTTTCCAACGGAGTTTTGGCGGCGGCTAACTGCCCGAGGAGATATTTTTGCTGTTCTGTTTTATTGGCTAAGCTGTATATCGAGTATTCCTGAACTTTTTTGTATTCGGTTTTCTCCTCTATGTCTTTTTCCATAGCTGATTTTTCACTGTCCATTTTGTCTCTGGCTTTCTGAATTTCCTTCATCGCCAGCCTCAATTCTGTCTGCACTTTGTCAATCTCCATCAGCTTGTTGCCAAACTCCGACAAAGAGCCGTTGCCGAGCAAGACTTCTACATAAGATGTTGTATCGTATTCGTAAAACTGCCTAATTGCGTTTTGTAAAACACCTTTTTGCTCTGCAAGCGCTTCGTCTAACTCTTTGACGGCTTTTTCTCTTTTTTCAATCTCGCTTTCCAACTGGCTAATTGATAAATCCAAATTGGCAATCTCGTAGTTTAGATACCTGATGTCGAGATTTAATTTAGACAAATACCATTCGGCGGAACTTTCTTTCTTCTCAATGTTATTAATCTGTGATTCGAGCTCGTCTTTTTCTTTCTGTGCGTTACTCAAACAAGTGTTAAGTTCTGTGGAAAATTTATTAAAAATGTCACTGCATTTTTTTTTGACATTATCGCCGTTAATCGCTGCGAGGGTATCGCAGTCCTTCTCCTTAGTTGCTTTTTCGGCTTCAACACAAAAAGAATCTTCCGCCACCGAAGTGGGAACAACCGAAATCAAAAGAGAAATTGCTAAAATTATCGACAAAGTTTTTTTCATACGTCTCCACTTCTCATTTTATCAAGCAACTAGCAATGTTCAAGTTTTTTTGTCTTTTTTTTAAACGTTGGAATGAAGTCTTACGCTTTCCACCAAGCCGATACCGATAAATAGTGATAAAAGACTGGAACCACCGTAACTCAAAAATGGCAGAGGAATACCGGTAATCGGCAAGAGACCTATGTTCATAGCTATATTGATGAATGTTTGTATACCAACCAAAATAATGAAGCCCGACACCAAGAGACGGGAAAAATTATCTTCACAAATCTTCAGGGTTCTAAAAAGCCGCCAAAAAAACAAGGCGAAAACCAAAAACAAAAATAAAATTCCAAGCAAACCGAAAATTTCTGAAAAAGAGGCGAAAATGAAATCGGTATGGGCTTCTGGTAAAAAACCTAATTTCGCCTGGGTTAGCGGATTCAAAAACCCCTTACCGAAAATACCCCCACTACCAACGGTTATGATGGACTGCAAGATATGATAACCGCTGCCGGTGGGATCCAAGTAGGGGTTCAAGAAGGTCATAAATCTCTCCCTCTGCTCCCCCGTCAAGATAAAACTCCAAGAGATAACCATAGCTATTAATCCGACTGCCAAAATAATTAAGAGGTGATTTCTCTTTATGCCTGCCACCAGCATCATCGAAAGCCAGAGCAAAATTAGAATCATCGCCGAGCCGAAATCAGGCTGAAAGAAAACGAGAACGGCCGGGAAGAAGGCATAAACAGCGCTGAGAATTATGTGCCCTGGTTGATAGAGCTCTACGTGGCGCTGGGAAAAATATTTTGCGAAGAGCAAAAGAAAAACAATTTTTACAATTTCTACCGGTTCCAAGGTAAAATCGCCCAAGGCATACCAGGAACGGGTGCCCCTTATCAGCGGTGCAAAGAAAAAAAGACCAATAAGCAAAAGTATGGATATGACATAAACGGTGAAAACAAAAATCGAACCTTCTTTTAACGCTTTTACGTCGATGAGCGATATGAGAATAGCCAACAGGAAACCGACCAATAAAAAAATGGCTTGCCTCAGAAACCAAGACCAGTCTTTCGAAGATAGCGAGAAACTAAACAGCGCCGAAAGACCAACGGCCGCTAACAAAAGGCTGAAAAATAAAAGTGACCAGTCAATTTTTTTAAGACTTGGCATCATAACTTAGACATTTGTTAATTACTATCAGCTTTATTAGCTCTCTCCCAATTAGCGTCTTTTAATTTGAAATTAATATCTTCTCCCGACGAGGGAATGGTAAGCTCTTCCTTTAATAACTTCCTCTCTCCTGCCAAAACGTCAACTGTCCCCTCCTTCTTGACGATAACCCTTTCAGTATTATCAGTTATCTCAAAGACGTAACTGATTTTAACGGCATTAAATTTTTCGTTGGGATTCAAAATCTCCGCCATCGCCTCATAAGTAAAAGGGGGCTGCCAAGCTTGCTTTGTGTCTTTGAGACTGGCTTTTAAATTTTCTATTTTTAGACTTTCGATTTTTTCTGTGGGTTTGGGACGCGCCAATAGAAGCCAGACGATGCTGGCGAGTGATAAGACAAAAATTAACCAGCCTAAAATTACGTTGATTTGTTTTATCTTCCGACCGAAATTTGTAAGCATATATGGCTTTAAACACTTTACTGGATTAAATCGGTATCAAGCAAGGGAACCTCAATTTCGACCGCCTGATTAGTCCAAACATCTGTTCCGATAACTCTAGTTTTGGCAATAACCGTGGTCGGGAAAACTGAGGGCTTTACCTTAACTTGAAAGGCGAAAATCTTTGAAGGCGTGTAAGCCGAAGCACTATTTATGCCCAGAGTCAGTTCTTTACTGGACTCGTTGAAAACAAAGTCGGAGGAGGCGGGATAAACCTCATTAAGAAAATCGGTTACGCTTGGCAATTTGGTTTTGACCTTCAAGTTTTTTAACTGATTACCCAAGTTTTCTATTTTAAAAACAACCACCAGAGTTGTTTCCTTGCCGCTCTGCAAGGGATAAGGACCAGCGTTTTTAAATAAATTTTTTATCAGAGAGGGAAAATTCTCTTTGTTGTAATAAATCTCTTGAGAGAATGAGGTCAGTGAAGAAACCTTGCTCTGAAAAGACTTTTCTATCCCTCCGAAATTTATGTTTTCACGGATGATGGCGTTCTGCGGATGGAATGACGAGGTGTATTCTCTGACGTTAATCTTGAAGCCGACTTCTCCCTCTCCATAGGGTCCCAAGAGAAGAAGATCCGGAAAGTCTTTTGAGGAAAAAATAATTTTTTTGCCATCGACTTTGCCACCGGTCGCCTTGAGTGTAGAGAAATCCAAAACACTGCCATCTAATTCTATCTCTAATTCCAAATTTTTATAAACATCCTCTCCAGTATTTTTAAATTCGACGATGTAGTTCAGTGTTTCTCCGGGAGAAACCGTGTAGTTATAACTGCCGTTTACTTTTCTAAAAACATCAAGTGTCGAGGAGGTAATTTTTACGCTCTCCTCAACGGTGGCCAGGGCAACGAATTCGTATAATTGCAAATCGAATACGCCAAACTCTGCCTTAAAAAGTTTCTGGTCTCCAATCTCTCCCGAGAGCCTTCCTCTGATCACTATTTCTCCGCCTTGGTTTTCATTCAGAGTACCGAGGTTCAAAATTACTTTTTTGTCTTGCAATTCCTCACCCGCTATTTTTGAGGAGGTCCTCTGGAATTCTTCTGGTAGAGAAATCCTCATCTGAACGTTTTCCAGTGGGAAAGAAAAAACCGATTGCCATTTAAAGGAGATAGGAAGTATCTCGTTAGGATTTACCCTCTTAGGAACATCCATTAAAAATGACACAGAAGTATCAGAAATTCTTGTCGAAAAAGATGCCTCGCTTTCGAATTGGGTAGAGAGACCGACGGGCGTATAAGTGAGAAATGCCTTCGCCTCCTTTATTTCTTGCTCGACACCAAAAACTGTTCCGGAAAAGTTCTCCGAAATCTCTTGCTGGGGCAAGAGTCCCCCTTCTATCTTCTTCGATTCCCTCTTTTTTACGGAATTTTCTTTCCCGAAAACTCCATCTGGATATTCAAAATTCAAGCTTAGGTCTTCTATCTTTACTTTACTGTTGTTTTTTATTGTTACCATCCAAGTTATGTTCTTGCCCGAAGCTATCTCTTTTGGAGCGGAGACCTGAAGAACTATATTTTGAGTGGAAAATATATTTTTATAAAAGAGAAAATAGGCGATGGCAACAACGCCAATTACACCCAAAAAAGATAATACTATAATGGTATTCTTTCTCGACCATCTTATGTGGATCTCTTTTTTCAGGTTCATATATAAAAGACTAGCGGAAGGGGTCGGGATATTGAGATTTTAGACTCTTTAAGTACTGACCTTCTCTTTTATTAATATTTTTAGTTACTTTATCGAGTGTACTATCCTCTATCTTGTTTTCCACTACAAATTGCGGTTGAAAATTCAAAGCGCTATAAAGATACTGCAGATACAAGAAACTTACCGCGAACAAGAGTAAAATCGATAGTAAAAAAACTATAAAGAAGGATTTCTTGATTAAAAGCGACAAAATTTTATCAGCGTTAATCTCCATATTTAAAAAATATTATTTTTAAGTCTCTGAATATACTCTCATATCAAAATTAGAGTTAACTTCTATATTCACTGCATTAGTACCCGTCGGTGGATTAATACGTTTTATAGTGATATTTTTTATCTCTATAAGCCTATAATGAAGAGCTGGGATGTTTTCAATTGCGAAAAGAAATTTCAGAAAGTCAGGGAAATAACCTGTAGTATTAATATTAAAAGAGAAATATTGTTTGTCTTTGTCGGGTGCTGAAATAGCTTGAATTTTAAACAAGCTTTTGTTATCTCCTGCAACTTTTTCAAGAGAAGCTATGAAGTTAACCAATTCGTTTGACCTCAAAAAAGATTTTTCTATCTCGGTAAGATTAGTTTCTACCATTTCCAATATCTCTTTTTGTTTCTTGAGAAAGGCCTCCTTCTCTCCTATCTCATGTATCCTTTCTCGACCAACCATATATTCTTTTGATAGACCTTTAATTTTATTTACCAATGGGAAAATCAAAAAGATTATTAAAAGAACGTTGATTAATAAGGCTACCCCAATTAGAAGATAAATTTTTCTAAAAGATGACATGAAACTCTATTTTATTTTAAAATCAAAGACGAAGTTTATGTCTTCAGGAGAAATAATGTTTTCCAAGGGAGAAATAACTTCTTTAAAGTAAATGGACGCCCTTAAAGCACTCTCCATCTCTAAAACCTCTCCCCGCTTTTTTGCAAAACCGCTTATACTACCAGCTAGATAATCCTTCTGTACGACCTGAGGATTTTCCGTTTGTTCTTCTTCCTTGGATGAACCGTTTTGGTTTGATGGCGTTACGGTCTCTCCCAAGGATGGATTCTCTAGTGTGATTACCTCGGTCTTAGGTGTTATTTCGATACTATTAAGGTACACTCCGTCAACACTAGAAATTATTCTAGCAAGTTCTTCCACTATCGGCGAAAAATAAACAGACTTCTGTTGAATCCCATATAATTTATTTATTCTTAAGTTAGTTCCGGAGATTTCTCTTTCGATTTTTTGAAACTCCTGAAATCGAGAATTATTCTCGTTGGTCAATATAAGTTCTTTTTGAGCTTTTACTATTATGCTAAGGTAAAGATAAATCGTCCCAAGAAGAACTATAAAAAAAATCCAAACCCAGAAAATTGCTCTCAAGAGCTTTCCTAATTGTAAATTCATTTCTTCCATCTTTAATTCCCTTTTTCCTTCTGGTGGTAAAAGATTAAAGTTCAGCATAAAAATTTATTTATAATCAAAGGGGTTTCGATTGTATTCTTCTCTCGGCCAAACCTATCGCTGTAACGAAAGATAAAATCTGCCCTCCAAAATAGTCTTTATCCTTTTGAGGAAAAGCATATTTAGAGATATTTATTAATGGGTCACCAAGCTCTACTTTCAAATTAAGGGACGATGACAGGAAATCACATAGGCCAATTAAGTTAGATTCTCCTCCGCAAAGAATAATTTTTGAAATTTTACTATCGGACACATATTCTACATTCCCGAAATCCTTAAAATAATCAATGAAATGATCAACTTGTTCCGAAAAATCTGTAAGGATAGGAATCAGGGCGTCAAAAATCTTATCTTCTCTCATCGCCTTTAATAAGTTCAACTTTGATTCGGAAATTTCTCTTCTCTCATTATTCTTTTCCACCACTGGCACATGAAAGACTCTCCATTTCTTCTTAATGTTTATTAGACCTATTTCTTTTTTTAGTTTTTCTGCTTCTTCTATCTTAACTTTTAATTCTCTGGCTATGGCCCTATCCAAATCTTGACCGGATATATTGATGTGGGAAGAAAAAAGAATAGTACTCCCGGAAAAAATAGTAAGACCGGTGCCACACTTTCCCATGTCAAGAATAATTACTGGTTTAGGAGAATTAATATTCTTGATAAGACTTCTGGCTACGGCCATCGATTCTATCTCGAAAACAATAGGTTGAATACCGGCCTTGTGAAAGATAGAAAGATATGAATCTACTATATTTTTAGGCACTACGGCTATGGAAACAGCTTCTTCTACTTGTATATCGCTGGCTAACTTATCTTTACCCTTAGATATTTGTCTAACCGGTTCCCAGTCGAAATAAACTTCCTCTAATTTTACGGGGAAATTTGGTTCTATCTGCCATTTAATAACCTCTTCTATGTCATCTTCTACCTTTGGTAGACGTACAACTTTGATGAAGGCGCTATCTTCCGGGAGGGAACAAACTGCGTACTTAGTTTTTATGTCGCTGCCTCTCACGTTATTCACAGCTTTCCGAATTATGTTTATTAGCTCTTTCTCCTTTAAAACCTCTCCTTTCTCAAAAAAACCAGCAGGAATATCTTCCTTACCAAGACTTGTTAAAACCGAAACAGAACCTCTTTTTATTACTTGAGCTATTTTTACTGAAAGGTCGGATAGGTCTATGCCAAAGAATGATTTTTTTGGAGACAGTGAATCCATATATGTTATCATTAATTATAATCGATAGCCTCCGTAAATTCAAAAATTGTAACGACTAAAATAAGCTAAATCTTTTTTAATATGTTTCTTCCCAATGTTCTATAGTCACCACGGGCGAATAGATTGGTTCTCCTATCGTCTCTTTAACAATATCATCGTTATAAGTAGCGACGCCTTGAGGGACGTTTATAAAAGAAATCTTTCTACCCATTAAACCACCTGTAATCTCAAATCTCTCTGTCAGGCCAATCAAATCAATTTTATCAAGAGCGTACAAAAGTCCAACTATATTGGTTGACAAACTAAAAGATCCTATACTAAAACTTCCTTTAGTTAAAATCCCCGATGCTTCTCCAGGAATGTGATTCACCGTTATCCCACTTTTTCCACAACGTTGAGAAAGACTCTTAGTCCAACAACTCACTGCTCCTATTGTTACACTGCCATCGGCTACTAAAATACCATTGACAGTCAATTTTTGTCCGCCTTTTAATTCTATTGGTCCAGTTACGTAGGTAACAAGGTTGTTTAAAACAAGTTCTGGATTCGCCCAAAGTAAATCGTCAAACTCGTCTTCAGTATAAACTACCCCTGTAGCTTGAGCCTTACTTTTATAAGAGTTGGGGTCAGGCGAATCAAAGTCAATCATCGGCATATCAATATTGTCAGGTGGACATATCACACATTCACCATCACAAATATTTTGAGCACATCTTGCAGTAGAATTTAGAACGCTACCTTGGACAGTAATATTATTCTCTGCGAAAATTTTTCCTTCTAATTCTGGCGTTGCAGGATTATCGTTAATATTAACAACACTACCTCCCCTAATTAAAATATTATTATTGCTAAAAAAATTTCCATTGTATATGTCTAATAAAGTACTTCTTATGGTTATAACCTCGCTTGAACCTCCGCTAAAAATAGCACTGCTTTGTGTGGAGCTAGGGTTTAAAGCTTTAAAAACTTTCGTCTTGACTACCCTTTGAGTGGTCTTCTGGTTAGGAAGGGTGATCTTGGCGATGGAAACTATCTCGCCTTTGGCGCAAGCAGTATTTTGAATAGAAACCGAGTAATAGGAATTTTCAAATAGAACATTGGTTCTCTCGAAATTAGCTGACCAGGTGGCGCACTCGGGTTGATCTACAAATTTTTCACTCCAAGCGTCATCACCGTCAGCTGTAGTATCATCATTTTTTAATTTCCAAATCGCCTCATTAATGCCAGCTTCAGCTAAGTAATATGTCTTTGCTGCTAAACTGTAACTTTTTGACATTTTCAATTCTGTTAAGATAAAGGTTACAAAATATACTCCCAAGATTAATAACAACGATAAAGAGACCAACGCTAATACTGATACGAAGCTTAAATATTTCTCTTTATTTTGTAAAATATAATTTTTCATGGCAAAGATTTTAAAATTAAAGGTTCCTCCCAAAAACTTCGGTTTCTAATTCTATGCTCTTTTCACCGTCTCCCAGAACAATTTCGATGTTTACCACAGGGCTATCCCAAAATTTTAATGTTTTCAAATATTCCCCTACCACTTCTTCTTCTAATATTTGCTCCTGCAAAGTTTCGTTGATCGGAGGTTCAGCATTCCATGAAACGTAAGTGTCAGGATCTCCGGAAAAATAATAAACCAATATTTTCCTCTTTAAGTTAGAATTATCTTTAACATAATAAATATAATAATAAAAAGTGTCTATCCTGTAGTTGGAAGTACTATCTGGGTTAGTATCCCAACTTCCTTGTATAACGGCTATCTTTGTTGAGCCGTTATAATTAATAATTTTTTTTGTCTGATCCAAGCCCGTTCCTGAGATTATCTTCACAAAAGCATCTTTGTAGTAATCGTTCTGGCTAGACGCTAAAGTGCTCAGTTGTATTGTATTTGGAGAACCGCCCTGGGACATAGCTGTTTCAGAAACCATTGAAAGATGTCCATCGTGAAACAAAATCTCCGCAGGAGGTGGACTAGCTGGGTTATCGGGGACATCAGGAAGAGGCGTTACGATTTCATCTGTCTGACGGATTTCTCTTACTATTCTTTCCATGACTACTCTACCGTTCTGGTTAAGCTCACTATTCCTCTCTCCTTCCTTAAAAGCCTTCTGGTTCATCACGTAAAGGGAGGAGATAGCACCGATTATTAACACTAAAATAGTGATACTAACTAGCGTTTCTGTTAAGGTGAAACTCCGATTTTTTTTATTTTTAATGATTGCGATATAAAAACTGTTTCTCATTTTATTGCTACGATAGTGACGATTGTTATGTTTTCTTCAACGGCCGAAAAAGGAGACTTCCAAGAGACTAATACTTCTATTTTTTTTATCCCGCCATCAGTGTTTGAAGGATTTGGTTCCTGTAAATTATTCAAGGGGTCAGAAAATTTTATGTTGGTTTCCCTTTGAAAAGCATTATTTTCAGCAAGAGGATTCTCTATATCTTCACAAGGAGGCAAAGAAGCCGTACAAATAATTTCATCGTAAGACTTTGAAATCAATTCTTCAATCTTTGCTTGAGCGAATTGAGTGGCTATCATGGACATTTCGGATGACTTTTCAATTGATAAGCCAAAAGGAAAAATCTGTGAACAACCAAAAATTCCTACTACCAAAATAAAAATCGCTAACATTGTTTCAATCAAAGTGAAACTTTCATCTGCCTTAGTAGAAAACCTGGGATGCAAGCTTGGCGATGAATACAAATATTGTTTTCCTTCAGAGAAATTTTGCTTTCCACAAAGTATGCAGATAGGATACCACGAATATAATTTCGTTGGAGTCTCATATTCTTTTTTCCTCCGGAAATGGTTCATAGAAAATTAAATAAATTTAGAAAATCCCGATGGTTTTATCTCAATATTTTTTGTTTCGCCCTTACTATTGATTAGTATTACATTACCACTCTCCCAGACACTACCATAAGGATTAAACTTTAAACAATCACCAGAAAAACCATTAATCTCCTGAAAAGAGATTGCTGAGGGGAGATTTTTTTCTATTATCGTCTCTTCTACCGTACCATATCTCACAACGTTATACTTATTTTCGGATATAAAAAAACACATTCCGTGCACAGTTTGCTCCGCAACAGCCAACTCTTGGGCATAGCGAATATCGGTAATAAGGTCACGACTGACACTGTTTAACTCAAGTGAAGGTTGAATGCTTCTTAGGCTTTCCAAGCCTACTCCTCCTAAAATAACTATAATAGAAATAACTATTAGAATTTCTATAAGGGTAAAACCCTGACTATTTGACATAATCTAAATTCAGTAATTTTTTTCTATAAGCTTCCCATTATTGAATAGATTGGTTGGAAAATAGAAAGAGCGAAGAAACCAACTGCCCCTCCAATAATTACCATTAAGACTGGCTCAATTATAGAAGCGAGGTTTTTGGTGATGTTTTCTACTTCTAATTCGTAGAATTCTGCTAAGCTACCAAGTATCGTATCTAATTTTCCTGTTTCTTCTCCCACTTCCAACATCTGTATTAATAAAAAGGTATATATTTTTTCGTAAGGAGCGAAACTTTTAAAGAGAGGCTTCCCTTTTTGTATGTCTTTAACGGCATTATTTATAGCTTCCTTGTAATAAGAATTTGATAGGGTGTCTGATAATATTTCTAGAGTTGTAACAATAGGAACACCACTTCTTAAAAGGGATGTTAAGATACGAGAGGTCCTCGCCGTGTTTATTTTTACATTAAGTTGACCAATTAAAGGTAATTTTATAGAACACCAGTCAAAAAATCTTTTTCCTTTTTTGGTTCTGCTAAAAGTGCGGTAGGCGAAGATTAAAAAAACAAAAAACAGCGGTATTATGTACCAAAATTCAGCCATAAAATTACCTATACCCATAATAATCGCAGTAGTTACCGGGAGAGAAACATCTAAGTCTTCAAATAGTTGAGAGAATTTAGGGATTATAACAATCATCATTAAAGTTCCGATAAGAATCATGACTATTATAATAACTGCGGGATAGGTCATAGCTCCCTTTACTCGCGAAATCAATTCGTGGTCTTTTCTCATCTGTTCGGCCAAAATTTCCAAAACTTCTCTCAAATTACCTGTTTCTTCGCCTACTTTTACCATGCTGCAATAGAGATGGTTAAAAACTTTAGGGTGTTTACGTAGGGTGTCAGAGAAGCTAGCGCCTCTACTAACGTCTTCCTTAAGTTCGAGGATTATCTTTTTAAAATTTTTGTTTTTAGTTTGCTCCGCTAAGACGGATAAAGATTTGTCAAAAGGGAAACCAGAATCAACCATTAATCCAAGATGGCGTGTAAACATCATTTTATCTATCAAAGAAACGCTTTTTCTAAAACTGAGATTAATCTCTCCTGTTTTTTTTTCTGCCTTTTCCCCTAGAGAAACTAGGATGTAATTTTTCTCAAGAAGAATCTTAGCTAATTCTTTTTCGTCTTTTGCCTCTTGATTTCCCGAAATTATGTCACCAGAAAGAGTTCTCGCTTTATATTTTAAAACCGGCATATTAACACACTACGAATTTACGAATTCCGCCAGCTGGCGGATACGAATATACGAATCTATGTTTTCTGTTAACTGTTATCTGCTATTTGTTATTTGTTTTATGCTATTTGTAATTTGCCATTTGTCTCTTCTACCCTTCTCTTATTACTCTCAGCACTTCTTCTACGGAAGTAATTCTTTGAGCGGCCTTACTGAAGCCGTCTTCCAACATTGTTCTCATATGTTCTTTCTCGGCTTGTTCTTGAATTTCGTCAGCAGTCCTTCCTTTATTAATTAATTCTTTAATGGTTTCAGTAACTTCAAGAATCTCATATATTCCTATCCTTCCTTTATAACCACCGGGACACGACGGCACATCCTTAGGCCTGCCAAATTTAATATTTTCATAGGTCTGGTTTTCTTTTACTACCTTCTCTTCTCTCAAAACCTTTAAAATCTTTTCTGTACTATATCTTTTACTAAGGTTTTTTATCTCCTCCTTGCTAAGAAAATATTCTTTGAAATCCGAGCACAGTTTTCTTACAAGCCTTTGTGCGATGACAACTTTGAGGGTCGAAGCAATCAAAAATGGCTCTACTTTCATATCGAGCAGTCTAGGGATAGCTCCTGCAGCACTATTGGTATGTAAAGTTGAGAGAACAAGGTGACCAGTTAGGGCGGCATTTACCGCTAAAGAAGCAGTTTCTATATCTCTTATTTCTCCAACCATAATAATATTAGGATCCTGTCTGACCAAGGACCTTAAACCGTTAGCGAAAGTAAGCCCTATTTGGGAATTAACCTGAGTTTGATTAATCCTGGGCATTGTATATTCTACGGGGTCTTCAATGGTAGAAATGTTGACTTCTGGAGTATTGAGAATATCCAATATCGAATACAAAGTCGTGGTTTTACCACACCCTGTAGGACCAGTGACTAAAACAAGGCCGGTTGGTCTTTTTATGTTAAAGTGTACTTTTTCCAGGGATTCTCCTCTGAAACCAAGCTCCTCAAGATTTAAAGCCCTTGATGTTTCTGGTAAAAGTCTCATCACTATCTTTTCGCCAAAAAAAGTTGGCAAGATTGATACCCTGAAAGAGATTCTGTAGTCTTCTGTCTCTATCTTAAATCTGCCGTCTTGTGGCAATCGGTGCTCGTCTAATTTTAGATTAGAGAGTATTTTGATACGAGCGACGACGCCAGAATGAATTCTCTGTGGTAAAATCATAGTGTCGTGCAAAATTCCGTCTATCCTGTATCTTACTATCAACTCTTTTTCTAGAGGTTCTATATGGATATCGGAGGCCCTTTCCAAAATTGCATGCTTTAAAAGTGTATCTACTATCTTAATAATAGGTAATTCCTCTGCTGCTTTCTCGAGCTCATTAGCTAATTTTGCTTCCTGATTTTCCTTGACAGTTTTCACCTCTCCAACTTCTTCTTTAATGATATTTCCAAATTCTGATTCCAAGCTTTCTTCATATTGCAATAAAGTACTTCTAATACTCTCTGGAGTAGTTAGACGGGGTAAAATTTTAAGATTTGACTTTTTTCGAATAAATTCTATCGTTTGGAGGTCGGCTGGATCAAGCATCGCCACCTCAAGATTCCTTCCGTTTTTTCTATAGGCGACAATATTGTGTTTTCTGGCTATTGGCTCCGGGATTATTTTAAGAATCTCTGGCGGAATCTTCTCTTTTTCGATATTTATGAAAGGTATCCCCAAGATATGAGCCTTAAGATAAACGAGATCTTTTCTATCTAATAATTTTTCCATTACAATAATTTCCTCCAGACTCTTCCCGGTCTTTTTTGCTCTATTCTCGGCTCTCTCGAGCTGCTGCGGATTGAGAAACTTGAAATCCAAAAGAAAAGATTTTAATTGTTGTTCTTCAACGCTCATAGCTTTTTAAAACAGCCTCTGGGAATACACTAATTTCTTTAATCGCAGAGGGTCTGTTTCACTTTTGTTAGGATGTCATCAAGACTATGATCTGACTTAACTAAATACGTAGTGGCACCCAGTTCTAAGCTTTTACCTATATCTACGGATTCTTCTAAATTAGTTAAGATAATTACTGGTATGTTTTTTGTCTCTTGATTTTCCTTAATCCTCTTTAGGACTTCGAAACCATCAATCTTCGGCAATATTAGATCTAGCAATATAAGATCTGGCTTCTCTTTTATAACTAAGCTCAGACCGATTTCACCGTCCAGGGCATGAATTATTTTGTAGCCCGCTTTCCCAAGAAATTCTCCCACTGTCTTCTGGAGAGTAAACTCGTCCTCCATAAAAAGAATTTTTTTCATATTTTTATTTTTTTAGATAATTAGGACTGTTTTATAGGTAGTTGAAACCAAAATATGCTCCCTTTCTGCTCACTTGATTTAAAGCCTATCTTTCCTTTCGAGGATTCTACTATACTTTTAGCTATAAAAAGCCCGAGACCCATTCCTTCCGTACGATACCTGGCTATACCTCTTCCTCTAAAAAATTTTTTAAAAACATACTTTTGCTCTGACTTTGGAATGCCCACACCTTTATCTCCCACCTCAAAATGTATTGTGTTATTTACCATCAATAGTTTGACGAGAACTTCTTCTCCTCCTTTGGAATAACGTAGAGCGTTACTCAAAAGATTATAGATTACGTGAGAAATTTTTTGAGGATCGACAAAAACCTCAGGAAGACCATCTTCAATTTGAGTTTTTATTTTTATATTATTACTCTTGGCAAAGGCGGTAAAGTCATCGATAATTTTTTCGGTAACTGACTTCAAATTGACATTTTTCATCTTCATAACCCACGTCCCCTGATCGATTTTCGAGGTATATATCATATCATTAACTAATCTCAACATTCTCTCGTTCTGTTCGCTTATAATCTTTAAGAAATCATCTCTTTTCTTGAAATCATTTTCTCTCTTAGCCAAATCTAATGTCCAGCGAAGATTAGAGAGGGGCGTTCTCAATTGATGGGAAATTATATCTATGAATTCCGACTTCATTAGATTAACTTCGGCCAATCTTTCAAAGCTGTTAACTATTATGTAATTGAGGACGAGGAGAATCGTTGTTATAACCAAAATGCCCAAGACTACATATTCTTGTGGAAAATATTTAGTACCTATTATGTAGGAAAAAAATATTGTTAAAATTATGACAATACCTATTATTAAGAATAGGAAAGGAGGATACTGCCAAATAGAAACTTTATATTTTTTAGCTTGAGAAAAAAGGTTGAAATCTTCTAGAATTCTTTTTAAAACAACCATATCATATGATATTTTATCATATGATATTATGATAACACATCTAATTATTCTTCTGCAATGTATGTCACTGTTCCGCGATGTAAGAGAGAAAGGACTTGGAAAGGTCTTTCAATTCTTTCAATAAGGGAGGGTGGATTTTTAACCTCTCCAGGACCTCTTTGTTTTGTTCTGTTATTAATCTCAATGTTTTTATAGCATCTTTCGAAATCTCTTGAGTGCCCGGAATTTTATCCAAAGATAACATTTTTTTGCGGGAAAGGTTCTTTTTCTTCAAACAATCGCCGCAAAAGATGCCTCCGTCTTTTATTGAGAAAAAAAAGCGTCCCTTCTTTATCCTCTCCTGACAACCTAGACAAAAATAGAGCTCGGGTTTAAAACCCAAGGCAGAAACGAGATTCCACTCGAAATAATGGATAAATATAAATCGATTAGAATGTGCTTCCAAGTCACGTAACGACTCCAGTAACAACTTCCAGGTTTTTTCGTCCGCTTCTTCTCCTTTTATTAGATTATCCAAAATATTACAGATATAGAGAGAGTCCCGAAATCTTGACGGAGAGGATTTCGACTTTAAAAACTCATCCTTGACGATGGCGTCTGTGGCTATATTAAAATTCTTTCCCCGAACGAATTCTAAAGAAACATAATTCAATAGTTGCAGACCGGCTCTGAGTTTTGCGTCTATCTTCCTTACGGATTTCGCCAAAACCCCCATCTTGCCGTATTCTCTGGCAAAAACCGTAAAAAACTTGTCTTGTTCGGCAAAATCCTTTTCTCTTATGACTATCGCCTCACTTTTGAAGGTTTTATACTCCATATTTTGGGATACAAGATCGCTAGACCAATGTTTTAGATAAAAACATCGCTAGTGCCTACAATTACCATGAATACTTGACAGTCATTTTTATTTATAGTATAGTTGGTGCGCTTGGTTTTTCCAAGCTTTACGCAAGACCCCAAAGGGGGTTTTTAATTTTATGATGATTTTTTTAAAAAAACTCGTGAGATTTCATATTGATTTTTACCAGAGAAGGTTTTTGCCATTTTTGTTAATCTTTTCTTTCGGTATTAACTCCCTTTCTTTTAAGCTGGATGCTAAGAAAAAAACTGGCATAAACGCGATAGATTATGGTCAAAAGCAGGGCGTAAAGAATAAATCTCAAAAAGGAGATTATATTCTCAGTGACAACACCTTCTTAAGTTTAAATCCTAATTTCTCTCTTGCCAAGAATACTGAGGCTAAAAACGTCAAGAAGAAAACCGCAAAGTCCAATCGGAAAGTCAAGGTTACACTTACCGCTTACTCTTCCACTGTTTCTCAGTGCGATGGCAATCCCTTTAGGACTGCCTCGGGAACACGCGTGAAAGACGGCACGGTGGCGGTGAACTTCTTGCCTTTCGGAACTAAGATAAAAATACCCTCACTCTTTGGAGACAAAATCTTTACGGTAGAAGACAGAATGTCGAATAAGTATTGGTACAAAGTTGACATCTGGATGCCTTCTTATCAAGAAGCGATAAAATTCGGCAAGAGGCATTCCGAAATAGTAATACTAAGGTAAATTATCCCAACAACCTTATCGCTACTCCAATTATCGCCAATACCACTCCTATCACCCAGAACCTCATGGTAATCTTGTGGGACTGCCAACCGATAGCTTCCAGGTGGTGATGAATCGGCGTGGAAAGGAATATTTTTTTCTTGAGAAATCTTTTGGACAAAAGCTGCAGTATAACGGAACCAGCCTCAATGACTAACAGTCCTCCTATTATAGGCAAAACCAAAACTGAGTCGGTCAAAAAAGCGACTACCGCCAAGGTAGAAGTAAGGGCGAGACTTCCCGTCTCCCCCATATAGAACCTGGCTGGCGGAATGTTAAACCATAAGAAAGAAAGAATCGCTCCCGTAACAACTCCGCAGAAAGCGGCTAAATTAATTTTGTCTTGAGAAAAGGCTATTATCCCTATGGCGGCAAACATGGAAGCGAAGGCGCCGCCAGCGAGACCATCGACGCCGTCGATAACTCCACCAGACCAGCAGGCCAAGGTTACTATTACAAAAAGGATAATATAAAAAGGACCAATAAAGAAATCTCCATTCCCAGGGATGTGCAGAGTTTCGAAACCGAGTTTAAAATAAAACCACCAACCCCCTATCAAACCTATCAAACTAACAATCACAAATCTCTGCCAAAAAGTAAGGCCACCAGCGATATATTTACCCTTACCTCTCACTTGTAAAACGTCATCCACAATGCCCAAAAGAGCACTGGCAAACATGGCAAATAGGGGTAGCCATGTTTGAGATCTTGATAAAAAATTTAATTTTTGGATTGCGTTCTGCATCGGGAATAATCTGGCGAGAAACCAAAAAAACAAAGCGATAAATAAAGTGGTAACCCAAATCAGCAACCCTCCAAAGCGAGGACGCTCCACTTCTTTCTCTTTGTGAAACTTGTGAAAAAAAACGGCCTCATTTCCATCAATGGCTTTCTTCCGAGCGTTTTTACGCCAGAGTTTATGTCGATACAAGAAACTAGTTAAGGCCGGTGTCCAGACGACAGCAACTACACTGGCGGCTATCGATAAAACAAATATCTTGATGACATTGGTAGCAATTGGTTCCATATTTCGAGGCTTTAATTATGTGTTAATTCCAATAATACGCTCCTTTCGTCCAGCCATAAAGCTCCTCAGCTCTTTTTATTCTATCATCTACCCCCAGCAAAACTATGATTATATTACCTAGGGTCTTTTGCGGTGCTTTTGTCGCCAGAATCATCGTCTCTTTCGCCTCTTCTGTGTATCCCGTCTTGCCGCCCAAAACATCCTCTTGGTAAATCAATTTATTGGTGTTTCTCAGGTGGTGTAAAATTTTCCTTCCCAAAAAATCCTGTGAAAAAACATCTATTTCTTTCACCTGTAGAATCTCCCATATTTCCGGGTAGTACAAAAGAGAATATTGAGTGAGCAGAGCGAGGTCTTCGACGGAGGAAAAATTTTCTTTATCGTCCAAACCGTGAACGTTGGTAAAATGAGTGTTTTCCAGCCCTATCTCTTTTGTTTTTTCGTTCATTAGGTCAACGAAACTTTTTGTTCCGATAATCTCTGCCAATACCGATGCTGCATCGTTGCTGGAGACAAGGAGCGTCAGTCTAAGCAGATTTAAGACGGATGTTCTCTCGCCCGCCGACAGTCTCCCTGATTCCCCCTCTGTCCAAACAGCCCCTTGAGAGACTTCGACTGTCTTATCTAAAGGATATTTATCAATCACTATCATGGCAGTCATTAGTTTTGTCAGGCTGGCGATGGGAAGTCTCTGGTCGATATTTTTTTCGTATAGTATGTTAGTCTTGCCGTCCTCATTGAAAAGAATCGCTATTCCTGCTGTTTCTCCAAGATGCGGCGGGGAAAGTTCGGGTTTTCTTGTCGGCAGAAGACCACAAGCGGGGCAAAAACGGGAGACGTTTTCAAGATTTAGATATTCTTCGCTACCGCCTTCCTCCTTTAGGATTCCTCCTTTGTTTTTCGGTGTCGCCGAAAAAAATCTTCTGTTTTTCTCAGGGACAATAAAGAAAAGAGAGATAATTAAAGCGAAAATCGCGACGATTAAAAAGAGTTTCCTCTTCATAAGAATTACTGATAAAACGATAAAACTTCCAACCCTGGCAATCTGTCTCCCGCCAAGAACTGAAGCATAGCTCCCCCGCCGATCGATACAAAGTCAATCTTCCCTCCGATACCGTACTTTTCAATGGCCAAAGAAGTCTCACCACCTCCCGCAACTTTAAAAGCTTTCGATTCCGCAATGGCTTTGGCGATTTCCCTTGTCCCCTTTTCAAATTCTTCTTTCTCCAAATAACCCATCGGACCATTCCAAACGATAGTGGCTGCCTCATTGATGACTTCTTTAAATTTTTTGATGGTTTTGTCTCCGATGTCAAAATTCTGGTTGTAGTCCTCGGGCAAAACAAGCTTTCGATGACTCATTTTCATCTCCTCCAATTCCAGAGATATCTTGCCTCCGACCAATACAGAGTCGGCGATTTCTAAAAATTTTTTAATGGCTGGTATCTTGGTTTCGGCTTTGGCACCGCCAAAAATTGCCACCAGCGGTCTTCCAGGAGACTCCATTACCCTACCCAACGTTCTCACTTCTTCTTCTAAAAGCAAACCTGCGTAACTTGGTAAATGTTTTGGCACGCCGACGATAGAGGCGTGCGCCCGATGGCACACTCCAAAAGCTTCATTAACAAAAATATCTCCCAGTGAAGACAGTTCCTTGGCAAAATCTTCATCGTTTTCTTCTTCTTCTTCGTGAAACCTTAAGTTTTCTAGCAACAAAACCTCGCCGGGAATCAGAGAATCAACCATTTCTTTTATATTGGTTCCAATGCAGTCGGGTGCTTTGGAAATTGACATATCGAGGTATCCAAAAAGTCTTTCCTGTACGGGAGTTAATCTTAAATTCTCAACTACCTTTCCACCGGGACTGTCCAGGTGACTCATCAAAATCAATCTGGCTTCTCTTTTCACTAAATACTCAATCGTAGGGATGGTTCTTCTTAAATCGTAGTCATCGAGAATTTTGCCATTTTCATCTAAAGGAACGTTGAATTCGCATCGCATTAGAACTTTTTTTCCTTTGACATCCGCCTCTTTTATGCTTTTCATAAAAAACAAAGCCTCTTAAAGCTTTCTTTTACTTATCTTTAACTTACCGAATTTGAAAATGTCTTCCCCTCTAACTAGGAGCCCGTTTTTGGCACCCAATTTTTTGAGGCCGGACGTGGCGTTAGCCGAGCCAAATTGCATAGCATACTCAATGGCCTTACTGGTTACCGGTTGCTGATTACCGGTTGCTTTAATTAAGCCCATAATAAAACCGCTTCCAAAAGCATCACCCGAACCAGTTCTGTCAACAACTTTTGTTTTAAAAATTCCCGCGCTGTATAAATAATTGCCGTCGGAAACCACTACGCCAAAAGGGCCTTTGGTCATAACCACGATACCTCTTACCCACTTGTCCAGAGTCCTGAATATTTGTTCTTCTTTGTTGTGGGGAAGTTTTGTCGCCAAAGAAGCTTCCTCCTGATTTAAAAAGACAACGTCAGTTAAGCTTAACATTCTCTTCAGTTTTTCTTTCGGCAGAGACAACTGTTCCTTACTGGGGTTTAAGGCAACGCTTATCCTATTTTTTTTAGCCAATTTTAATAAGAACTCGCAAAGTTGGAGTGCCTTACCAGACAGGGGGGCGATGTAAAACCATTTCGATGCCAGCTTCTTTAAAGGAACTCTCTTCCTGTCGAGGTATTCGGAAGCGCCTCTGTAAGCGAGTATCGTTCTCTCATCGCCGGCTAGGATAATGATTGAATAGTTGGTGTGATGACTTTTATCAATAAACAAAAAATCGGTAGATATTCTCTTTCTTCTCAATTCTTTGGTTAAATCCTGTCCGGCGAAGTCATCCCCTACCATGCCGCAGAAGGCCACCTTCAGGCCTTGGTTTTTGAAGGTAAAAGCGGCATTGATTCCGCCGCCTCCGCTGTCAAAATTGATTTCCTTGATTGGAATTTTTGAACCAAGAGAAAGACAGATACCTCTTCCAGAGAAAAACTTCTTCTCAGTCACTTCCTTGAAACCATCCCCTTTTAAGAAAACGTCTCTTGTTGCTGAACCAAAAGTAATTACATCGTATTTCATAGATTATTTTATCATTTTTAGAAAATCCTTTTCACTAATGACTTTTACGCCGAGTTTTCTAGCTTTTCCCAGTTTTGAACCCGGGCTTTCTCCGGCGACTAAAAATTTTGTCTTTCTGGAAACTAAATCGTTAACTTCACCTCCGAGATTTTCAACTTTTTCCCGGGCCTTTTCTCTTGAAAACAATGACAATTCGCCAGTAAAGACGAATGTCTCATCTTTTAATTTTTGGCTCTTTGCCGCGAGCGATTCACTTTTTATCTTTATACCAACTTTTCCCAGTTTTTGTAAGAAATCGATGTTTTTCTTTTGAAAAAACCATTCCTTGATGCTTCCGCCGACCTTAGGACCTATTCCTTCTATTCTCTCTAAATCTCCCTCTGACAAATTCTTGGATAATTTAATCATGTCCGAAATGCTTTTTACCTTAGTTTCAAAATTGTCTGCTAAAAGCTCCGCCGTTTCTCTGCCAACGTATTTGATCTGGCAAGCTGCCAAGAGTTTTGACAGTGTAACGTTTCTACTTTTCTCAATGGAATTAATTAAATTGGAGGCCGATTTTTCGGCGAATCTTGCCAGGGGCTCGATATCGCCTTTTCTAAGTAGGAATAAATCGGCCGCGTCTGAGATGAGTCCTCCGTCCATCAGTCTATCGATTATCTTTGGCCCAAGTCCTTCTATGTTGAAAGTTCCCTTGGAAACAAAGTAATAAAGACGATTTTTTTGCATCGCGCCGCATTCCGGGCTTTTACAATAATAAGCAACTTCTCCCTCTGGCTTTATCACTTTTGAGCCACATATCGGACAAGTCTTGGGAAAAATTATTTCTCTCGCGTCTTTTGGCCTCAACTCGAGAATGGGCCTCAATACGCGAGGAATGACATCACCGGCTTTTTCAACTATGACCGTGTCGCCGATTTTAACTTTCAATCTCTTTATCTCATCAAAATTATGAAGGGTAGCTCGTGTCACCGTCGTCCCTTTTATGTTAATCGGCTTTAAGACGGCGACCGGAGTTATTTTAGCAGTTCTTCCCACTTGAAAAATAACGTTTTCCAATATTGTAGCCGCTTCCTCTCCTGACCACTTAAAAGCAATCGCCCAACGAGGAGCCTTACCGGTGTAGCCAAGTTTTTGCTGATGTTCTCTTTTGTCAACTTTTACCACTATGCCGTCAATCCAATAATCTTCTTTTCCTCTTCTTTTGTTCCACTCCTTCCAGAAGTTGATAACTTCATCAACGTTCTCGCAAAAACGATAATTTTTATTGACTTTAAAGCCGAAGTCATCTAAGACTTTTAGCTCTTCAAACTGGGTTTCGGGAATGTTTTTTTCAGGCCAGGAATAATCGTAAACATAACAATCAAGATGACGTTCTGCGGCAATTTTCGGGTTTAGCTGCCGAATTGCTCCAGCGGCGGCGTTGCGAGGATTGGCAAAGGGCTCCTCTCCTATCTTCTTTCTCTCTCTGTTCAGCTTTTTGAAGGTGCTCTTCCGCATATAAACCTCTCCCTCAAATACGCCGTCGATGTCCTTTCGCAAACGCAGAGGAATCGATCCAATCGTCTTTAAGTTCTGCGTAACATCTTCACCAATTTTACCATCGCCTCTGGTAGCGCCGATTTTAAAAAATCCCTTATCGTAGGTCAAGATAATATGCATCCCGTCAATCTTTATTTCACAAGCATAGCCGACTTTAAAAACTCCCAGCTCCTTCTTTATCCTTTTGTCGAAATCCCTTATCTCTTTTTCCTCAAAGGCGTCGTTGAAAGACCACTGCCTAACAATGTGGCTAACTTTTTTAAATTTCTCCAATGGTTTGCCTCCGATTCTTTGAGTCGGGGAATCCGCCGTGCGAAATTCTGGATATTTTTCTTCCAACACGAAAAGTTCGTGTTTTAAGGTGTCAAAGGCATCATCTGGTATTATGGATTTATCCAAAACGTGATAAGAGTACCTTGCTTCGTTAATCAATTTCTTTAATTTTTCAATCCTCTCTTTAGCTTCTTTTTTTGTCATGTTCTTTTGTCTTTATCGATTTTTATTGACTTAAATTATATAAAAATTTGCTCGTTTTTGAAAGACTGAACTAAAAAATCAGGTTATTTTTAAAACCTGATTTAAAAAAATATTTTCTCTTTTAAAGAAATTTCTTTCTTTTAAGAAAACTTATTTAGTTTCTCCAGTGCTATCGATACAGTAGTTCCTGGGTTTGGGCTGGCAACAACAATCATCGTCGGACGAAGGACAGGTACAACCGGAACCATCGCTGCGTTTCTTACCATAGGGGGTAATCACTACGGAGTATCTATATTGATTATTCAACAATTCACTCTGGGCGCAGTCGCACAAGCCAGGACATTCTAAGGCATCGGGACAATTGGTGTCACTTATTGTTACCTGTCCAGGCAGGACCCCAGCCGGAACCGGTTCCTCCGTGCCAGAAACTACTATTTCGTCATCGGGATCATCGATTGGATTGAGAGCGTATCTTTGAATGGTAATATTATCTAATCGATATTCATTGCCGGTTACGCCGGAAGAACACCACTGACCGATTCCTTTAAAATTTAATCTGTAATCCCCGTCAATCCCAGTGATAATTTTTTGATAGGATTCTGTACTGGATATTAAAACGCCACATTTACCGAAACAGCAAAAACTATATAAAGTATTATGACAGCATTCGGGGTGAACTTCCGTCTCGAAACCTGTCCTCCGACCAGTCGCCCACAAACCTTTTCCTTCACCGCTTTCCACTTCAACGCTTTCCACGGTTAAAAGCTCATCGCATTCCGTAGCGTAGAGTATTTGAAAATTCAACAGAACATCGGTGTTGGCGACGAATGTATTTTTTGCTTGAATTATGCAGTGCTTATAACCATCCGAGTAATATCCGCCGAGGCGAGCGTAGCCGGAACTGGCGTTGCAGATAACAGCGGTATTCTCTAGGATATTCCACTTTGAAAAATCATTACTGCTAAAATCGTCAAAGAAGTCGTAACAAATATTA
>JAZDJT010000004.1:0-4125 GCA_043803845.1 Patescibacteria group bacterium | reverse complement strand
AGGTAACATTTGTTCGGAGCCAAAGATCAACAAATGGAGAGCGACAAACCGTCAAATTTCTCTTGGTAAGGGGGGACCCTTTTCTTTTTCTGAATAAAACATGAAAACAAGGATTCGTATAAAAGATAAATCTTACGATGTCGAGAGTGAGCGGGTGAAAGAAAACCTTTTGAAGGTGAGAGTTGAGGGCGAAAATTATTTTTTTGAGGAAGATAGACTAGGCAAGCTAAACCTTGTGGACAGGAAAGATTATTTGTTTAGTCAGGTGTTGGAAAAGAGCGAGATTATTTCCAACATTCTTTGTCAAAAAGAGATAAAGACTCCTATCGCTGGCGTAGTTTCCAAGATTCACATAAAAAAGGGAGATACCATCTCTTCTGGTCGCGTCGTTGTCACACTGGTTGCCATGAAAATGGAAAACGAAATTCTCTCCGAATGCCAAGGTAGAGTTAAAGAGATAAGGGTAAAAGAAAAACAATTTGTAAATAACGGAGAGATATTAGCTGTTCTCGATTGATTTTTGTGCTTGTATGCCTTCTTGCGATCCAAAAGTAAAAATTTTCTACCAACCGAAGATTTCCTCTACCAACATCGAAGCGAGAGAGAGAGTTTTGAGAGGAGTTATCAGTCAAAAATCAGTTATCTTTGCGTCACAACAGTCAATGGGGCGCGGCAGAAGGGAAAGACACTGGTTCTCTCCGTTGGGGGGATTATATTTTTCATTAGTCTTGCCGGGGATTTCTGTGGACAAAATGCGACTGCTCGCTTTCATCTCAGGGATAGTAATAGTAGAGACGTTGAGAGAAGAGACCGGTTTGAAAACAGCGATTAAATGGCCAAATGATGTCTTAGTTCTTTCAGCGGGTGGGGGAGAGCCCAGAAATCAAGACTTCAAGAAAGTCGCTGGAACCTTAATAGACAATATCATCAGCGCCAAGGAGAGGACTTCTATAATAGGCGTGGGAATAAATACTAACATAGAAAGATTTCCTTCGAATTTATCGAGAAAAGCGACCTCTCTTTTGAGGGAGACAAGGAGGAAAATTGATAACAAAAAATTATTGAAGGTTTTTGTTAAAAAATTTCTGAAGAAGCTGAAGGGAAATAACAATAGTATCCTGAATGAATATAAAAGATATGATATTTTAAAGGGCAAAAGAGTGAGCGTAGACTATCAAAATAAAGAAGTCGTCGGCGACGTTATCGGTTTTGACAAGAGAGGAGCTCTTGTGATTAAATTAGAAAAAGGTAAAATCATCAGTATCTTGGAAGGAAGTATTAGATTCGTTCACGAGAAAAAAGCGCGGAGATAACGTCGGTTATAAAATATGAATTTTAAAAAGGAAATAGAAAAATTAAACGAAAAGTTAAACGAACTGGGGAACCACGAATCCGCCGATAAACAGCACAAAAAAGGAAAACTCTCGTCCAGAGAAAGGATTAATCTCTTGTTAGATCCCGATACCTTTGTCGAATTAGATCCCTTTGCGGAGAGTCGTTTTTTGCAGCTTGGGTTGGAGAGAAAAAAGATCGCCGGCGACGCAGTAGTCGTTGGCTTTGGTAAGGTTAATAACCGCAAGGTTTATGTTTATTCCCAGGATTTTTCCAGGATGGGTGGTTCTTTAGGAGAGATGCATGGTAGAAAAATCGTAAAGGTTATTAATTTGGCGCGCAAAACCGGCACCCCGATTATAGGTATAATTGACAGCGGGGGAGCCAGGATTCAAGAAGGTATATCGAGCCTGGATGGATACGCCGCGATTTTTAACGCCATGATAAAATCCTCAGGTATCATCCCACAGATAAGCATCGTAGCTGGACCTTCAGCTGGTGGTGCTTCCTATGCTCCGGGATTATCAGACTTCGTCCTGATGATCAACGGCATCTCTCAAATGTATATCACGGGGCCCGAAGTTATAAAGTCAATCACGGGTGAGGAGATATCTTTCGATAAATTGGGAGGAGCGGCCATCCACAGCGTAAAAAGCGGTTGCTGTCACCTCATCTTCAACAACGAAGAGGAATGCTTTAACGGCGCCAAAAAACTTCTTTCTTATCTTCCGCAGAACAACCTAGAAGAACCATTGGCGCAAAAAAATATTTTCTCTGAATTTTTCGAGAAGGAAAACTACGCCCTCTTTAAGATAGTTCCGGAAGAAGAGGAGAAGGGCTACGAGATGAGGGACGTCATCTTTGAAATCTTCGACAGAAATTCTTTCTTTGAGATTCAGTCCGGTTTTGCCCCCAGCGTGGTAGTGGGATTTGCTAGGCTCGGCGGCTACGTAGTCGGAATAGTGGCTAACCAGACAAAATTTATGGCTGGCACTCTGGATATTAATTCTTCGGATAAAGTCTCTCGCTTTGTCAGGTTTTGTGACGCTTTTAACGTCCCTCTAATCAATTTAGTTGATACGCCGGGCTACCTACCCGGAACCGATCAGGAGCATCAGGGTATAATCCGTCACGGAGCAAAGATTCTTTACGCCTTTGCCGAGGCCACCGTTCCCAAAATCAGTGTTATCTTAAGAAAAGCCTTCGGCGGCGCCTATATAGCCCTAGCCTCGCAGCATCTTGGTTACGACAAGGTGATTGCTTGGGTTTCCGCCCAAATCGCGGTGATGGGACCGGCCCAGGCAGTTAAAATAATCTACAAAAGAGAATTAGCGGAGAGCAAGAATCCGAAAAAACTCGAAAAAGAAAAAATTGAAGAACTGAAAAATCTGTTTCTTAATCCTTATCAGGCGGCAAAGCTCGGACAAGTTGATATGGTTATTAATCCAAAAGACACAAGGATTGTTTTGCTAAAATGTTTGGAGTCTCTCATGGACAAAAGAGAAGAGAGGGTCTTAAGAAAACATGGTAATATACCTCTTTAGAGTAATATAAACATTTTAGCTTATGTTTATTTTATATCTTATTTTGATTTTTATTGTCTGTTATTTCATCGGTTCTTTTCCCACCGCCTACTTCATTACCAGAAAATTCACTGGTAAAGATATTAGAACGTACGGGACAGGTAATGTCGGAGCGATGAACGTTTCCAGGGCCACGGGCAAGTTCTATCTTTTCCTACTCACTTTTCTTGGAGATGTCTTAAAGGGAGCTTTGCCTGTTTTTGTAGTAAAAAGGGTGGCCGAGTCTTTGATTGTACCCCCTTCTGAGATTATCTGGTTTGTCACCGCTGCCGCCGCTGGAGTGGTTTGGGGTCATTGTTTTTCTATTTACTTTAAGATTAAAGAGGGCAAATTCTCTGGAGGTAAGGCGATTGCTTCCCTAATAGGAATTTTGAGCATTTTAAACTTTAATTGGCTTTTTCTGCCCTGGGGTCTTGTTTGCATCTTTACAATTCTTGCCTCTGGCAATCTATTTTTGGGCCAATTTATGGGTACGGTTTTCTTACCGATTATAGGCTGGTTTTTGGTCCCAGAGTATTTCTGGTTCTGCGTTCTCCTGGCTATTCCCGTTTTTATAAAACAATGGCCGCGTTTCATTCCTCTGCTTGAAGGAAAAGAACCTAGCTGGTATTTCAAGTCAAAAAAGTCTAAATCATAGTTCCTTCTTAGTTAACTCTTTCCAAGAGTAAACATGGCCTCATTCTCTCAGGGAAAAGAAATAGGTATCGTCGCTGACGATGTTTGTTCTTTACCGCGGAAGATTATAGATGAAAACGAGATAGGGATAGTAAATACGAAACTGTCTTTTCCTGGGAGACAAGAATTTCCTGGAGAGAATTTGTATAAGACAATGGAAAGGACTAAGGCTTATCCCAAGACTTCTGCCCCCTCCCCGGGAGATTTTATAAAGGTCTATAAGAAATCACTAGAGAAATTTAAGAAGATTATAGTAATTACCTTAAGTTCCCGTTTGTCAGGAACATATAATTCAGCGTTCCAGGCAAGAGAATTTTTAGCAGAATCTTTTTCGGATAACTCCTCTAGGATAGAACTGATTGACTCTCAGCAAGCGGTTGCCGGAGAAGGACTATTGGTTCTAAAAGCGATAGATTTGATAGAGAGAGGAAAAAGTCCAAAAGAGATAAAAAACATCATTGATAACTTTAAAAAAGATATAAAAATGATTGCTTTTTTAAAGTCCACTTTTTGGGTGGAAAAGATTGGAAGAATG
>JAZDJT010000003.1:0-4228 GCA_043803845.1 Patescibacteria group bacterium | reverse complement strand
CGGTCAAAATATTCTCCGATTTTCCTACGATTGGCGAAAGAACAGCTATGCGTTTTTCCTTATATTTGCTTGGCTTAGAAGGAGAACGTGTTGAGGAAGTCTGCGAATCTATAAATTCCCTCAAAAAAGAAGTAAAACTCTGTTCACTTTGCTTCAATCCTTTCACTCCCTTTAGAAACGAGGGTGTCTGTCACGTCTGCAGTGATAAAAAAAGAGAGGAAATTCTCTGCATTGTGGAAAAAGAGACTGACTTGTGGCGAATGGAGGAAACGAAAAAATACCAGGGATTGTACTTCATCTTGGGCGGAGAACTTGATTTTTTAAAGGAGAACCAGGCCGGAAAAATCAGAATCGAAGAACTCAAAAAAAGAGTGGAGAATTTGAAACCAAAAGAAATAATTCTGGCCTTAAACCCGACTCGCGAGGGAATTCTGACAATGGATTTTATAACAAAAACCTTAAGACCTTTTGAGATAAAGATTACTCGTCTCGGTCGCGGCCTTCCCACCGGAGGCGAACTGGAGTACGCCGATGAGGAAACGATAGATAAGGCGCTCGAAGGAAGAAAATAAGAAGAAGCTAACTAAGCTAACTAAGTACTCAAGTAAATTTAAAACAGCCAACTTTATGGCTGTTTTTTAGAGTTCAAGGGTGCTCCCGCGGCAGGGATCACTCGCCTCCAGTGAAACTGAAGGGAATGAAGGAGAGAGAATTTTCTCCTGCCAAGAGAGCGCCTCTGAACTCTATAAAATGCATCTAAAAAAAAGGAGGAGGTGAGGTGGTTTCATCAATGGCTCACCTTTCGTTGAAGGCGCTAAAGGTCCCAGAATGTTGCTGTGGCCCTTGCTGCACTTTCGAATATCTTTGCCGTCTCTTTCGAAACCACTACAACGCTTTCCACTGGTTGTTCTTTTGTTTTTTTCATAGCAGCCCCTCTGCTAATGCCATCCCTTTGCTTTTATATGGGACAGCGGATTTTACCTACCAATCCGCAATCCGCCAACTGGCGGAGACGGATTGACAAGCAAGATTAGCTGTCCCAACTCCTCACGCTCCCCCGAATCTTTTTTAAAGGTGCTTTTTATTATACCACAAAAGTGGTTGGAAGAGAAGAAAGGTTTATACCGAAGGGTCGCTTCCCTTCCGTTTTCTTCTCTCTACAATTTTTTATCCAACCTCCTCTTTCTAACGCACAAATCTTTTTTTGTGAGCTAAAAGGAGAAAAAAGGGGAATTATTTTTTTAAGTTTCTTGCAGATATTGTTTCTTAAGTTTTCACTGATACCTGCCTGGATAGCTATCTCTCTTATATCTATGTTCAACTCCTCGAGCTTTTTCAGTACTGATCTTTCGCCAACTTTTATGGCATCAACGATATAGACGTAATAGCAACGGCCTTTCTTGCGCCTGACTAAGATTTTTCTAACCTCTGCCAGACACAAAGGTGATAATCCGTACTCTTCTGTGTTGAGAATGTCGTTGGGAATGTTGGTTACTATGGCAATCCCCACGAGATTATCGATGATGGCATTATTTCCTTTATCGCCTTTCCTTAAGTTCCCTATTACGTATTTCTTGGGAGCCCTTCCTCCAATTATGCACTGCTTCGAGAGGCAAGAAGAACATCTTTCTCCTACTTCGTTTATTATTTCTATTTCTATTTCCATCTTTTCTGTATCCCCTTTTTGTATTTTTTTTTAAGAGCTGTCTTCTTCTGAGTCTATGATTTTTATCCCAGACTCGAAAAAAGAAAGAAGGAAGAATTTTTAAATAGAGGTTCTATATCGATATATTCGACCCAGCCTATGTATTCATCGCACAATTTTTTCCTAACGACTCTGACAGATTTTTTTTCAAGCGGCAGCGAGAACCAATTGGTGCTAAAAGATCTCTCGGGGATTTCCTCAAGTTCAACAATCTGATTGCCGTCCGGAATAGTTATGCATATCCAATGACCAAATCTCCACCATTTTCGCTTCCAAATTTCTGTCTCTGCGTATCGCACTATTCTTTTCACCGTGTACTCTTTTCCAGCGAGTCCCTGCAATCTTGATGGTACGCCACTTTTGAACCGTATTTTCTCCCCCACCTCTACGCGGCGAGGGATATCTACCTCAACTGTTTCCATCTTGTATCACCCAATCTATCCGCCATCCTTCGACTAAGCTCAGGATAAAAATTTGACGAACAAATTGGGTGATACAATATCTCCCTTCTAATATTTTTTTTTTCAAAGAGCTACTTTTTTCCAATTTACCTTTAAAGATAAACTCGAAAAAAGAAAAAGGGGTTGGTAGCTTAGTCAAAGCGGATTACCGGAGTATTAAGAGTTTCCATCGCAATCTTTACTATCGCTTCTCTTTGCTCTATCTGTTTTCGCAGAGTAAAAAGAATCTCGTTTTTGTATTTTGCGGCAGCCTGATTCGGCGTAAGATTAATGGCTTCATCCTCTTTAAGCACTTTCAGCGGCGTCATTATTGATTCGCGTGCTACTACTCCTGATGCCTTCTTCTCATCTCCGACTTTCACATGCCAGGCGTCCTTGACTTCTATACAGTTTGGGTAGTTTTTCTTTTCCATCGTGATAGCGAACCGCATTTTATTTGGCGAATTTGGCACGACTATTGATACCAATTGATTTTTTTCTATCACTTTTCCTCATCTCGCTTGTGAATTATCCGTCAAAATTTGATAAACAATTCGCAAGCGAGATGAAACCCCTTTTTATTATTTTTTTTCAAAGAGCTGTCTTTTTTCGAACCTATGACTTACATCCTAGGTTCGAAAAAAGAGAGGGAGATGATCTTCTTTAAGCTTAGACTTAATGAAGGTCATTTAGCATCTGGCGGATGTCAGCAAGACTTCCTACAATTCCAGCTCCAGCAAAGTATGTATTGTTTTGTTTTCTTCGTGTTTGTTTCATAGTCAGCCCCCCTGACTATCGCCGCCCCTTTGCTTTTATATGGGACAGCTAATTTTATCCACCTACCTGACGGACAAGATTAGCTGTCCCATTTTATCTCCCTCTTGATAATTTTTCAAAGAGCTTTCTTTCGAACCGCAACCGTTGTTGTGATTCGGAAGAAAGAAAAGGGGAAAGTATTGGATAGCTCATTCTGTTTTTAATCCTGCGGATAAGCTCTCAGGCAGCTGCAAGGGAATTCAACGAAAGGTGGAATGTTGCTGGTACCGTAATACTTCGCGTCGATATCCCAATTTCCTTTTTCGTCGACGATAATGACGGCGACGAAACAGGAATGCTTTCCGCTATTACTTATTTCCTGCCTAGCTAAAACATACTTTGCAGGAATTAAGTTATAGCTTTCAGTCCAGTGGTTTCCAGTTTTGCTTTGTTCCCTGTGCACCGGATTGATTTTCTTTCTCCGGCGAAGCGAATAGATCGTGCAGACGATTTTCGCTCCCATGCCTGTCCGTTTGCCCTCGAAGGTTACCTTCACGGGCTTACGTCCATTCATTTTGTTTTTTCACCTCCTCTGAACGAGCGAGCTGTTCACCATTCTTGATGAGCAATTCGCTCGCCCAGAGTCTTTCCCCTTTTGTACACTTTTTCAAAGAGCTTCTTTCAGCTCACATCTTTTTAGATCCGAGCTGGAAGAAAGAAAGGGGGAAGATTTTTATTGATTTACAGTGTTTTCAGTTACGACTCCTACTAATCCACCGCAGTGAGCGCAAGAAAAGACTTCCGATCGACCGTCTCTGGCAATCTTGGTTAATCCTACGTCCTTCAGGTGCGGGACAGGAAGAAAATTTACATCTTCTGTTTTGCAATAAGGACATTTGCCTTTCAGCGATTCTTTGAGAGTTAGAGCCACGATTTTCTCTTCAATCATTCTTTCACCTCTGGTCTGCTGACCGAGCTGCCCATTAGGGTATCGCTGATAACAGGATAATCTAATGGACATTTCGGTCAGCAGACGCTTTCCCCTTTTTATATGCTTTTTCAAAGAGCTGTCTTTAACAAAAATGGACCCTCGCGGAGAGAGCCCATTTTTCTGTTATCTTTTTGTCAAAGACAGACCTTTGATTAAATTAATGGCTAATTGTTTCTCTCTCCTCTTTTAATTTTATTTGAAAGAACTTTCCTTATCTTCCTTATTTTCTTTCATTTATATTATATCATATTCAATATTATCTGTCAATGATTTATTCTTTCTTTACCGTATTATCAACTCTTTCAACAAATATATTATAGCATATAAATAAAAAAA
>JAZDJT010000002.1:0-2075 GCA_043803845.1 Patescibacteria group bacterium | reverse complement strand
AGAGCATCCAAATAGTTCCAGATCTGGGGGCAGGAGTGTCTCTTAGTTCGGACAGCTTGGCGCGAGCGAAGCTGTTCCTCGGAGAAATTCTAAACTTTGGTTCCCAAGCTAGAGCGCCCCCAGATCTGGGGCTATTTTTTTAATTACTTATTCTTCTCCGGCTACTCTTTCTACTTCTTCAAGCGTTGTGATGCCTTCTAAAACCTTCACCAATCCGTCTTCTTTCATGGTAGTCATGCCTCTTTTAATCGCTTTTTCTTTTAAGGCGGAAATTGGCGGAGATGTTAAGATAAATTTTTCCATCTCGTCATCTATTAAAAAAGCTTCAAAGATTCCTACTCTGCCCTTAAAGCCCGTGCCGTTACAGTAAGTACATCCCTTTATTTGAGGGATTTTCATGTTTTTGGGGATCTTTTTTATTCCCTCTTTTATTTTTTGCAATTCTTCCGGCGAAGGCACTCTTAAGATGCCACATTTTTGGCAGATTTTTCTTACTAGCCTTTGGGCCACGGCCAGGTTTATCGCCGGGCCGATGTTCGAAGGTTTAGCTCCTAAGCTGATTAATCTCGCAATAGTGCCGGCAGCATCGTTGGTGTGCAGGGTAGTAAAAACCAAGTGCCCGGTTAAAGAAGCCTGCAGGGCCGTGTCTACTGTCTCTAGGTCCCGAATCTCACCCACTAAGATAACATCAGGGTCCTGTCTCATGATTGATTTGAGACCCGAAGCAAAATCGTATTCTTTGCCCTTTACCTGGGTTTGAGAAATGCCCGGTAAGCGATACTCAATCGGGTCTTCAATGGTGATAATTTTAATTCCCGGGTTCTGGACCTCTTTTAAGAAAGCGTAAAGGGTGGTGGTTTTCCCGGAGCCGGTGGGGCCTGTTACGATAATCATGCCGTTCGGCTTTTTAATCTCTTTTCTGAAAAGAGTCATGAGGTCTTTTCTCAATCCCAATTCCTCTAATCTAATCAGGTTTTTAGGGTTCAAAATTCTTAAAACAAGTGTTTCGCCGTTTTCGGCGGGTAAAGAAGAGACCCTGACCTCGATCGGGGACTCGGGTTTTTGAGGTGAGGAGAATAATAATGAAAAGCGGCCATCCTGAGCCCTGTCCGAAACGTTCATTTTAATTTTCGCGAGGAGTTTGATGCGCGAAAGGACGCTTTGATGGGTCTCTTTATTTATTTCGGTAACGTCCTGTAAAACGCCGTCAATTCTTAGCCGGATTTTTGCATTTTCCACTCCCGGTTCGATATGGATGTCGGAAGCGTCCAAATCTACCGTTCCGCCAAAGATAACATCTAATAAATCAGTGATTTTTAAGATCGATGTTTTTTCGATTCTTTTTTTAAGCTCAGAGAGATTTTTTATACCCTGAGAAGAAATTTTCATTTCGCCGCTGATATTTTCCATGATGTTTTTATATTAATTTTCCTATATACATCACAAGGTTCTGACGCAGTCAGGTTCTTATGTAAAAACTAAATAATTCTTAATAAGTTTTCTTTGGCTGAATCTAGGTCTGGTTCCCTGATAACAAATAAAACTCCGTCTCCCCGTGAAACGCCTTCGTAATTTTGCGAGATCTTTTCAACTAGCTCTCTTTTTGTGGAGTAAAAGATGCCCTTCACAACAACCGGTGAAGCGTGGCTTTCCCAAAGAATCAAGAGATTGGGCAGATACCGGAAATTACTTTTCAGCTCTTCCACGACAAAGCCCAGGTCACGAGAAGATGCTTGGCACTCTTGAAAGTCTTTTTTAGTCAAAGAGGCTGAATATAATTCTTTCGGCTTGTTGAGGCTCAGTTTCTCTAAAATCCTTCCCAAAAGGTTGATTTGAGAAACACTCTTTTGTTTGTAGAGGTGTTGGATGATTTTTTGGTGGTTACCGCCTCGTTCAATCAGAAAGGCCGAGGTTTCAAAGGTCTTAGGGCGCGTCCCCGGGTTGCGGAAGTTTTGGCTGGCGCAGATAACGCCGGTTAGAAGATTAGTGGCGATATTTTCGTCTAAAAAAGCTTCATCTTCCGATTCCATAAACCTGATGAGATTAGTAAGAATCTCAGACGAAGAAGAGGTGGC
>JAZDJT010000001.1:0-3769 GCA_043803845.1 Patescibacteria group bacterium | reverse complement strand
ATTCTCCATCTTGATAATTGGTTTTTTAAGATTCTTGAAAGCGAAGACATAGATGAGGTCTACGCTGGCGATTGTCGCGAAAGCGATGGTCCTGGCCAAAACAATATCGCCGGTTGCGTAGTGGAAATACATAAAGAAAAGCAGAGCCAAGATACCGGTAGCTAAACTGATTGCCAGAATCGAAAACATCATATAACCGCTTAAAACTTCTTCCGTCCTGATTTCTTCGGGCCTCTCCTTCATCAAAGACTTATCTTTGGGCTCAAAGCTCAAGATTATATCAGGCGGCCCATCGCAGATTAAGTGAACCCACAAAATCTGAAGAATAGTCAGCGGTGCGGGAAGCTTTAAAAGCATGGCGCCAAAGATTAGAACCATTTCCACAAATGAGTTCGACAGAACATAGCTGACAACTTTCTGGATATTGTGGAAAACCAACCTCCCCTCTTCACAAGCCGAAATGATTGTTCTTAAATTATTATCCAGCAAGATCAAGTCTGCCGATTCTTTGGCCACGTCGGAAGCTTCCCCCACAGCCACGCCTATGTCAGCTTTCTTGAGCGCCGGGGCGTCGTTGACGCCATCGCCGGTCATAGCAACTATTTCTCCTTTCTCCTGCAGAGCTTTTACTATTTTTAATTTTTGATGAGGGGTAACCCTAGTAAATAGCACAATATCATCAATTCTTTTCTTCAGCTCTTTATCGGAGATAGTCTCCAGTTCTTCCCCCTCCATAACATTTTCCGCCCTCAACGAAAAACCAAGAGCTTCCGCCACTCTCTCGGCTGTTTTTCTGTAATCACCGGTGACTATTTTTATTTCGATACCGGCTTTTTGCGCTTTTAAAACAGCTTCTTTAACGCCTTCTCTTATCGGGTCTTCAATACCCACCAGACCCAGCCAGGAATATTCTTTATTCTCTTTTAAATTACCTTCCTCCTTTGAGGCCAAGCCCAATATTCTCAACCCCCTTGAGGCCAAATCGTCAATTCTTCCCAAAATTTTATTTTTTTCTGATGGAGTAATCCTGCAGAAAGACAAAACAATTTCTGGCGCTCCCAATAAAAAAGCTTTCTCGACTCCGTCAATCTTGTTGATTGTTTTGGTGTATTTCTTTTCACTGTCAAAGGGTTCTTCGAAAACTCGAGGGTAATATTCTGGAAACTTTTGGAATTCTTTATTTTTTTCTCCGATGTATCTCCAGAGAGAGACTTCGAGATTACTCTTTTGATTGTTAGTTAAGGACAATGCGAGCATCGCCCTCTCTCGATCCCTAAAATCGGTCTTAACAACTTTCATTATTCCCTCGGTGATTGTGCCTGTCTTGTCGGTGCAGATTACCGAAGTGGAACCGAGCGTCTCAATGGAAAGCAGCCTCCTCACCAGCCCTTTCCTTTTCAAAACCCTCCTCATGCCAAGGGACAGAATAACGGTAATGGCTATCGGCAATCCCTCGG
The DNA here is from genome assembly GCA_043803845.1 of Patescibacteria group bacterium. Lineage (GTDB taxonomy): Bacteria > Patescibacteriota > Minisyncoccia > Minisyncoccales > JAZDJT01. Next base: position 2,312 of record JAZDJT010000001.1, on the reverse strand, counting down.
GGATAGCGGCGACCGCCAGAATAACCGAAATTTTCAGCATCTCGACGGCATTCTGATTGTAAAATAAAGTGCCGACTAAAAAGATAACTAAAGAAATCCCTAAAATTATATAGGCCAAACTCTTAGAAAATTTTCCCAGCTTTAGCTGGATTGGTGTTTTTTCTTTCTTAATCTCCTGCAGACTTTCCCCTATCTTACCCACTTCCGTCCTCTGACCGGTCTTCTCAACCTTCATTATGCCTGTCCCAGACAAAACAGTAGTCCCCATAAAAAGCTTGTTGTTCTCGCCATATGGAGTTTTTGTCACGGCTTCTTCTTCGCCGGTTAAAATCGCTTCGTTTACCAGCAGACTTACGCCATTTATTAGTTTCCCGTCTGCCGGCACCCTGTCTCCTCCTCCTAAAACTGCTAGATCACCAGGGACAAGTTCTTTGGTGTCTAATCTTTTTCTTGCACCGTCCCTAATCACCACCGTCACCCTTGTTAAAATTTTCCTCAGAGACGATAAAGTCCTCTGGGCATTATACTCTTGATAAAAACCCATCAAAACGTTGAGGACAATGACAAAACCGAGAAGAATAACGTTCGCATATTCCTTCGAATACAAAGGTATCAGAGCAGCAACCAGCAGTATGTAAATCAGGGGACTCTTAAACTGGGAAAAGAGAATCTGCGGCCAGGAAGGACCTCTCCTCGACGGCAAAGCATTTTCCCCGAACTTTTTCCTTAGCTTTAAAACTTCTTTTTGGCTCAAACCTTTATTACTCATAGAATAAATGTTTTATTCGCTTTGCTCGTAAAATAAATAGATAATTACTAATTCTAATAAAAAAATCTCTCTTTAAAAAGAGAGGTCTGTGCAATCTATCAAAAACGGCTTAAAAATTAGCTCAAAAAGATTAAAATATCAACCTACTATTTGGTCTTCTCTTTAACTTCTTTTTCACCCTCTGCCAGCTCTTCTTTTTGCTCTTTGTCTTCCCTCAACAAAAGCGTTTGGAATTCACCGACATGAGTCTTCTCTTCTTTGGCAATATCCAAGAGAATTTTTTTGATATCTTCATTATCGGTCATCGCCGCCATTTGTTCGTAAAGATTTACGGCATCCAACTCAGCTATTATCGCCAACCTTAGCACTTCTCTGTTGATATCTTCCTTCTTGTTTTTTTGAAGATTCACCGGGATTTGAGACAACATATAATTTTTTATAACTTAGTTAAAGCTTCTCTGTATTTTCTTAAGTGTTCTTTCTCATCTTCGGCGATTTCCTCAAATCGTTCGGCGGCCGCCTGATTCCCTTCTTTTTCCGCAGTTGCGGCAAATTCCGGATACATTTTCCCTGACTCGTAGCTTTCTCCTTTTATAGCCGCTTCGAGATTTTCCTTGGTTGATTTTACCAATCCCAAAAGCTCGGCCTCCTCTACCGCGTGGTGGACTTCTTCATGGGCAATCTTCGAAAATAATTCGGCGATTTCAGGATGCCCTTCCTTTTGAGCCTGCTCTGCGAAAAGATGATATCTTCTAAAAGCCTGGCATTCGCCAGCAAACGATGCGTTAAGATTTTTCTCTGTTTCCATAATAAGATTAAAGAAAAATAAATAATCTATAGACCTTTCGAGAACCCGACCCGCGCGAGAGCGAATACAATTCTATTTTACACTATAATATTTTCTTTCGCCAAATTCTCTTTGCTTGCCGATGTTCCACTGCTGAATCGGCCTTAGGTACCCGCAGGGACGGGAGTAGACTTCGCACTGCCGAAAATTATTTAGTCCAGGGTTATTCCTGAAGCACTCGCTGCACTTGAAAACTTGCAACCTCTTTCCATCATCATTATAAGCCAACAGGAAACCATTTTTGATTTCTCCCTCTTCTATCTTTATCTCTTTTTTGCAGTCGTGACAGTAATTTTTATTTTGTCTGACAATTTTTGCAATCTCCATAAAAAAATAATTGATAATTTTTAATTCTGCCGACCTTTAGACCTTTCCTCCGAGGGATGACAACTTTCCCAAAAACATCATAAATTCTTTTGCAGTTTTCGCAGACGAAATGGGAGTGAGGAGAAACGTTGCCGTCGTAATGACTCATCTTATAGGGTATTTCTTGGATTTTTCCTTTTTGTCTGAGGCTTTTTAAGAATCTATAAACGGTACCGCGGCTTATCCGTGGCAACTTTTTTCTTACTGCCGAATAAATGTCCTGCACCGAAGGATGAATGGTAACGCTTCTTAGATAATCAAAGATTATCTTTTTTTGACAAGTATTCCTCTCCTTTCTGTTATTAGTAATCATTCTCATTAATAATTTTA